>NZ_CFETID010000011.1:0-102021 GCF_983967925.1 Croceicoccus sp.
TTTCGTCGCCTCGGGAATCCCCAAAATGAGTCAGCCTCAGCGCAGGCTGGTATAATTGCATTTACCTGCATTTTTCAAATTTTAAATAGGGATTTTTTCACGGATTTATCTGAAGAATAGTTGTAATTTAATATATGATGCATAATAGGTCGCCTGCCGCCGGTGGCTTTCGGGGTGGCCCACCTGGCGAAGAAGAACCGTATTGAAAGGATAATATTCATGGATAATCCCGCCCCCGACGTGAACGAGACATTGATTACACTTACGTCGGATATCGTGGCCGCCCACGTCAGCAACAACAACGTGCAGGTTGGCGACGTTCCTTCGCTGATCAGCAATGTCTATGCCGCGCTGGCCGGTCTTGGCGATGCACGCCAGGAACAGGAAGAGCCGCCGGAACCCGCCGTGTCGATCCGCGCTTCGGTCAAGCCCGACTACATCGTCTGCCTTGAAGACGGCAAGAAGCTGAAGATGCTCAAGCGTCACCTGATGACGCATTACAACATGACCCCCGAGGATTATCGCCAGCGCTGGAACCTTCCCGCCGATTATCCGATGGTCGCCCCCAACTATGCGGAAAAGCGCCGCGAACTGGCCAAGAAGATCGGTCTGGGACGCAAGCCCGGCGCACGCCGCAAAAAGGCCTGAACTGGCCCTGGGCCAACGGCCCGGCATCCCCTGCGAAATATCCGGCCTGTCCATATCCCCCATCCCCGAAACAGGCCGGATCGCACACACCGGTTCAGGGCGGTTGCGTTGACGCTGACGCGGTCTATGATCGCGGCGAAGCGGCGCAGCCGCCCTTTCCGTTTCAACCTGTTATCCAAGGCTTCAACCCCGTGCCCAACCCGATCGACATCGAAGCGATCTGCGCCGAACGCGGACTTCGCATCACCGAACAGCGCCGCGTCATTGCCAAGGTGCTGTCCGAAAGCACCGACCATCCCGATGTCGAGAAACTGCACGAGCGCGCCTCTGCCGTCGATCCGGGCATTTCCATCGCCACGGTCTATCGCACCGTCCGCCTGTTCGAAGAGGCGGGCATCCTCGACCGACACGATTTCGGCGATGGCCGCGCCCGGTACGAAGCGTCTCCCGAAGCGCATCACGATCATCTGATCGATGTCGAAACCGGCAAGGTCGTCGAATTCGTCGACCCCGAGCTGGAGGCGTTGCAGCGCCAGATCGCGGAAAAGCTGGGCTTTCGTCTCGTCGATCACCGCATGGAGCTTTACGGCGTCCGCCTCGACCGGGACTGATCGCCGGTGACCAAAGACGGCTGGGGCTGGCGCGCGCCGGTCAGGCTGGCGGCCATGGCCATCTGGCTGGCCGCCTGCGTCACCGCCTATTACCTGCTGGCCCTGCTGCCGGGGCGCAATCCGGTGCCGCCGGTGTTCCTGGCGGGTCTGGCCTTCATCGCCGGGGTCGACATCCGCATCGAGGGAACCGCGCCCCGCCGCGCGATGCTGCTCGCCAATCATGTCAGCTGGATCGACATCCCGGCGCTGGCGGCGACCGCGCGTTCCGCCTTTGTCGCGCATGACGGGCTGCAGGGTCATCCCGTGCTGCGCAGATTGTGCGAGATGAACGACACCGTGTTCATCGCCCGTTCCCAAAGGCACACGGTATCGCGGCAGGTCGACCAGATCCGCGCCGCGATCGACGAATGCGACGTGCTGACCCTGTTTCCCGAAGGCACCACCGGACCCGGCACCGCCCTGCTGCCGATCAAGAGCAGCCTGCTGTCCGCCATCGACCCGCCGCCGCCCGACGTGCCGGTGGTCCCCGTGCTGCTCCATTACGCGCAGGCCGCCGACATCGCATGGGTGGGCGACGAGCCGGGCGTGGACAATTTCCTGCAGATATTGCGCCGCGCCCGCCCCGTCGAACTGACGGTGCATTTCCTCCGCCCGCTGGAGGGCGAGGAACTGGCCGGACGCAAGGCGATGGCGGCCGCGGTGGAGCAGCGGCTGGCGGCAGCCTTGGGACTCGCAAACAAGGCGACAAAGGCGTAAGGGCGCGCCCCATGACTTCCCTTTCCGAACCCAAGACCTATCGCATCAAAAGCTTTGGCTGCCAGATGAACGTCTATGATGGCGAGCGCATGGCCGAATTGCTGGGCGCGCAGGGCATGTCCGCTGCCCCCGAAGGCGGCGATGCCGACCTTGTCGTGCTGAACACCTGCCACATTCGCGAAAAGGCGGCGGAGAAGGTCTATTCCGACATCGGCCGCTTGCGGCGCGAGGATGGCTCCGCCCCGCTGATCGCGGTCGCGGGCTGCGTCGCGCAGGCCGAGGGCGAGGAGATCATGGCGCGAAGCCCCGACGTGAAGATGGTCGTCGGCCCGCAGGCCTATCACCGCCTGCCCGGCATGATCGAAAAGGCCCGCCGCGGCGAGCGCGTGACCGACACCGACATGCCCGCCAACGCCAAATTCGGCGCGCTGCCGGGCCGCACAAAGCGCGCCCCTTCGGCGTTCCTGACCGTGCAGGAAGGCTGCGACAAGTTCTGCACCTATTGCGTGGTGCCCTATACGCGCGGCGCGGAGACCAGCCGGCCCTTTGTCGATCTGGTCGAGGAAGCAAAGCGGCTGGTGGATGCTGGCGCGCGCGAGATCACGCTGCTGGGCCAGAACGTCAATGCGTGGGACGGCGAGGACGACAAGGGCCGTGCTGTCGGGCTTGACGGGCTGATCCGCGCTTTGGCCGCGCTGCCGGATTTGCAGCGCATCCGCTATACCACCAGCCATCCGAACGACATGAGCGACGCGCTGATCGCCGCGCATGGCGAGATCGACAAGCTGATGCCCTATCTCCATCTGCCGGTGCAGTCGGGCAGCAATCGCGTGCTGGCCGCCATGAACCGCAGCCACAGCGCGGAAAGCTATGTCGAACTGATCGAACGGTTCCGCAGCGCGCGGCCCGATATCGCGATCAGCGGCGATTTCATCGTCGGCTTTCCCGGCGAAACCGATGCGGAGTTCGAGGATACGCTGAAGATGGTCGATACCATCCGCTATGCCGCCGCGTTCAGCTTCAAATATTCGCCGCGCCCCGGCACCCCTGCCGCGACCATGGAAAACCAGATCGCCAAGGAAGTGATGGACGAGCGGCTACAGCGGCTTCAGGCAGCGCTGCAGCGCGACAGCCTGTCCTTCAACCAGAGTTCGGTCGGCAAGACTTGCGAGGTTCTGGTCGAGCGCAAGGGCCGCAAGCCGGGCCAGTGGCTGGGCAAGACCCCGTGGCTGCAATCGGCATGGTTCGCATCCGATCCGGACAGGGCCAATGCCGCGATCGGCGATCTGGTAAAGGTCGAACTGCTGGCCGCCGGACCCAATTCGCTGGAAGCGCGGGTCCTCTAGTCGCCGCCGGTGTCGAGGGGGCGCATGGAATCCCATGCGTCCTCGGCAATCAGGATCTCGCCCATCGGGCCCTGCGCCACCTCGTCCTCTATCGTCGCGGGCGGCACGGTGGGGTTCGACGGATAGGCGTTTCCGTCGAAGCGCATTACGGCATGGCCGCTCTCACCCCCGCCGCCGCCGATGCGGACACCGATGTCGCGCCAGCCCTCGCTGCTGCTATCGAGCACGGTGACCGGCAGGTTCGAGACGCTGGCATCCATGCGCACCGCAAAACCGTCGCCTTCGGGCTGCAGCACCAGCGTGTTGCATCCGCCCGTTCCGCACAGCATCGGCCCGCTGACATAGGCGACGATCTCGTCCACGCCGTCGCCGTTCAGATCGACCGGCGCGGTGGCGACCGAAACCTCGCCGTCTCCGGCAAAGCGCTGCGCGAGAAAGGCATCGACCTGTGCGGTGTCCGGCGCTGCAGCTTCGGCCACATCCGCCGTATCCGCAGGCGCGGCGCTATCGTCGGCGGGCGGCGATCCGCAAGCGGCTACGCCCAGCAGCAGAAGGGCGGCGAAGGGGGCAGTGTTCATACGCATGAGCATCTCCATGGCGCTTGCGGCGCGAAAGCCGACATGCGAACGAGCATGCCGAAGGAGTAACCGCCCTGCAACGCCGACGTCATTTCCGCCGCATGGTGCTGAATAGAGCCGCTTTCGCCGTGCCGGTCATGCTGCTGGCAAGCGGCTGCGATGCCGCGCCCGAACGCGATCCCGCCGCCGAACCGCTTCCCCTGACCGCGCCCGCCGACGCAGAGGAGATGTCCGATACGCCGCCCAACCCTGACGGGTTGCAGCTTGCCCCCGGCTTTGCGCCCCTGCCATTCGGCCTGGCGGGCACGGGCTGGCTGGTTACCGCGGTCGACGGCGTGCCGACCGCCGATCTGCAGGACGACGTGGCCACCGTGCATTTCGGCCAGTCCTATCTGCGCTGGCTGGGCTGCGACCAGATGGAGGCGCTTTACATCCCTCTCACCCGCAGCTTTGCGCTGGGACAGGTGGAGCGCAAGACCAGCACTTGCGGCGACAGCAAGGTGGATGCGGCGCTCGCCTCTGTGCTGGCGGACAAGCCGCTGATCGGACGTAACCGCGAGGGCAAGATCATGCTGGCGGGCCGGGACCACAATCTCACGCTCAGCCAGATCGACAGCGGGCCAAAGGACCCCAAGGCCCCGCCGCTCGACGCAGCGCCGTTCGAGATCATGTCGCCCGGCGCGCCCGATGGCCGCCCGGTCCTGTCGCTGCATGATGGGCGCTTCGCCATCTGGATGGATTGCCCCGCCGCGATCTCGGGCAGCCTGCGTCTGGTCGAGGGACGGCTGCGCACCGGCAATGTGCAGGTGAAGGAATGCGAGACGTTCCGCTCTGCCGCACGTCAGGAACTGGCCGATTTCTTCCGCGCCTCACCCGCGGTGGCGCGCGGACGCAGCGGCGAATTGCTGATGAGCGACGGCGAAACCGTGATCGCGGCGCGGCAATGCGGGCCGCAGTCCTCTGCCTGCCGCCGTACCGCCGCCGCCATTCACGCGGATGAGGCGGTAGAGAACTCTCCGGGCGGCGAACAGGGATCGGTGGATATCCCCTTGCGCTGATCGCGGCGCGGCTTGCCTAAGGGCGCGGCGATCCTATCTTGAACCTTGCAACAGGCCGGTTTTCGTCGCAGTCCGAGTCGGGCCCGGCCTCCGGTCGTGACAAGGAGCACGAGTGAGCCGCAAGAACGCGCGCGTTGCCGCACCCACGGCACCCACGGGCAACTGGCCCGACCGCACCGGACCGACTGGCGACCGAACGGCGAATGCCGCGACCCGCGCCCGGACCGAGATGGAATTCCCCGATGCCGAGATGCTTGGCGCCTTGTTCGGGCAATTCGATCGCAATCTCGTACAGATAGAGGACCGCCTCGGCGTCTATATCTCGGCGCGCGGCAATCGCGTGCAGATCGAGGGGAGCGAGGAAGCCGTCGCCCGCACCCGCGACGTGCTGGCGGGCATGCAGCAGCAGCTTTTGTCAGGCTTCGAACTCGATGCGGGCGCAGTCGATGCGCTGATCGCGATGAGCAGCGAGCCTACGCTGGACGGAATCGTCACCGGC
This sequence comes from Croceicoccus sp., assembly GCF_983967925.1. Taxonomy (NCBI): domain Bacteria; kingdom Pseudomonadati; phylum Pseudomonadota; class Alphaproteobacteria; order Sphingomonadales; family Erythrobacteraceae; genus Croceicoccus; species Croceicoccus sp. The sequence goes on from NZ_CFETID010000011.1 coordinate 5,497, forward strand.
AAGGACGATAACGGGCTTGGCGGCGGGCTGAACCGCAATGGCCGCCCGCAGATCATGATCCGCACCCGCAAGAAGACCATCGCCCCGCGTTCCAAGGCGCAGGAAGCCTATATGCAGGCGCTGGTCAGCAACGATGTCATCTTTGCGCTGGGTCCGGCGGGGACGGGCAAGACCTATCTGGCGGTGGCGCAGGCGGTCGCGCAGTTGATAACCGGCAGCGTGCAGCGCCTGATCCTCTCGCGCCCCGCGGTCGAGGCGGGCGAGAAGCTGGGCTTTCTGCCCGGCGACATGAAGGACAAGGTCGATCCCTATCTGCGCCCGCTGTATGACGCATTGTTCGACTGCATGCCGCCCGAACAGGTCGAACGCCGGCTGGCGAGCGGCGAGATCGAGATCGCGCCCATCGCCTTCATGCGCGGCCGCACCCTGGCCGACGCCTTCGTCATTCTGGACGAGGCGCAGAACACCACGCGCGAGCAGATGAAGATGTTCCTCACCCGGTTCGGCCAGAACAGCCGGATGGTGGTGTGCGGCGACCCCAAGCAGGTCGATATTCCGGGCGGCGACCGCCATTCGGGGCTGGCCGACGCGGTCGACCGGCTGGAAGGCGTGGACGGTATCGCGGTCAGCCGCTTCACCTCTGCCGATGTCGTGCGGCATCCGATCGTGGGGCGTATCGTCGATGCCTATGAGGGATCGGGCGTTGCGGGCTGACCGCTGCCGCGCCTGGGGATTCGCATGACCGCACCGACGCTGGAACTCGACGTATCGCCCGAATGGGGCGACGATGTGGACTGGGACAAGCTGACCCACCGCGCCGCCGAGGCCATCGGGGCCGAGGCGGCGGAGCTGGCCAATCCCGACATGCTGGTCAGCGTGGTCTTTGCCGACGATGCCGAGGTTCAGGTGCTCAACCGCCAGTGGCGGGCCAAGGACAAGCCCACGAATGTGCTGAGTTTTCCGATGCTCTCGCGCGAGGAAGTGCTGCGCGCGAGCGAGATGAAGAACGGCGGCGCGCCCGCCATGCTGGGCGATATCGTGCTGGCGCGCGAGACCTGCATGCGCGAGGCGGCGGAAAAATCAGTTGCACTTGCAGTTCATGCAACGCATCTGGTGATTCACGGATTGCTCCATCTCGCCGGTTACGACCACGAGACCGGGGCAGCCGAGGCCGAGGAGATGGAGGCACTCGAGGTTCGGGCACTCGCCCGGCTCGGGATTGCCGATCCCTATCTTTCGTGAAACTGGCCGCGCCCGGTCCCCCACCGGCCGGACATTGGTAAAGGGTTCGAAAGGCCGGTCATGGCCGAAAGCAGTCACAGTACCGACACCGGCTCTGCGGAGCCGGACAGGCGCCTTTTATGGCACCGAATCCGCGCTTTCTTCGATAGCGGCGACGGCGAGCAATCGCTGCGCGCGCAGATCGAGGAGGCCATCGACGAGCACGAGGAAGAGGAAGGCCGCGAAGGCCCCGCGCATGAGAACGGCGATCTGTCGCAGATCGAGCGGCAGATGCTGCGCAACCTGCTCCATTTCTCGGAAAAGGACGCCGACGACGTGTCGATCCCGCGCGGCGAGATCATCGCGATCGACCGCGCGGCAAGCTGGGACACGCTGGTCGCGACCTTTGCCGAGCACGGCCATTCGCGCCTGCCGGTCTATTCCGAAACGCTGGACCATGTGATCGGCATGATGCTGATCAAGGACGTGTTCCCCTTTCTGGCCGAAAACCGGGCGCCGCCCAAGGACTGGACGACTTTGATGCGCCAGCCGCTGTATGTGCCGCAGGCGCGCGGGGCGCTGGACGTGCTGGCCGACATGCGCTCGCGCCGGGTGCATCTGGCCATCGTGGTCGACGAATATTCGGGCACCGACGGCGTCATCACCATCGAGGATCTGGTCGAGGAAATCGTCGGCGACATCGAGGACGAGCACGACGACGCGCCGGTCGAACTGCTGGTGCCGATAGACGAAGGCATGTGGGACGCCGATGCGCGCGTTCAGCTGATCGACGTGGCGCGCCGCGTCGATCCGCAGCTTGCGGTGGTCGAGGAACAGGTCGACACGCTGGGCGGGCTTGCCTTCGTACTGGCGGAACGCGTGCCCGAAGTGGGCGAGGTGCTGGAACATGCCAGCGGATGGAAGCTGGAAGTGATCGCGGGCGACGAACGCCATGTCGAACGCATTCGTCTGCATCCGCCGGCGGACGAACCCGCCGCAGACGACGAAAGTGCCGATTGATGGCGACACGCCGCCTTCCCCCCCTCCGCTCGCTGGAGGCGTTCGTCCGTATCGTGCGGCTGGGTTCCGCCAAGGCGGCCGCCGCCGAACTGGCGCTCAGCCCGTCGGCCTTGTCGCGCCGCGTCACCGCGCTTGAGGATTATACGGGCCGCAAATTGTTCAATCGCGGCCACCAGACCATGAAGCTGACCGAAGAAGGGCAGGCCCTGTTCGACGCGGTCGCCCCCGCACTGGACGAGCTGGCCGAGCAGGTCGGGCGGCAGATGGCCGACAACAAGATCATGCGCCTGCGGCTCAACGTGCTGCCCCTGTTCGGCGAACAGCGGCTGATGCCGCGCCTGCCCGAGTTGCGGCAGCTGTATCCGGCGCTGCACATCGACATCGACAGCTCGCCCAATCCGATGGCACGGCTGGGGGAATCGATCGACGCGGCGATCGTGATCGCGGACCAGATCGATCCCAGGCTGCACGCAGTGCGGCTGGACCAGAACAAGGTGCACGCCATCGCCTCGCGCAAGACGGTGGACGAGCTGGGCACGGTGCCCGATCCAGCGCGGCTGGAGAAGATGAACTACCTTGTCCATTCGGACATGGATCTCAGTTTCAACGCATGGCGCGCGGCGGTCGGCATCGACACGCGCAAGGAGCCGCTGGTCGACCATTTCGATTCCGGCGCGCTGATCCTGGAAGGCGCGGCGCAGGGGCTGGGCATCGCGATCATGCACGGCGACCACCTTGCCCGCGCGCGCGACGAACGGCTGGCAAGGCTTTTTCCCGAGCTCGAGATCGAGAGCCCCTACAGCTTCTGGTTCGTCTGCCGCCCCAAGGCGCTGGAAACCCGCCCCGTGCGGATTTTCCATGACTGGCTGCAGAGTGCAAAACTGTAGCCCGCGAATTAGGGCGAGCATCGCGAAGCGAGCGGAGACCTAATTCGCCAGTGGCGAAAGTGCGGCCGGCGGCCGCGCGGGCCATCGGGCCCGCAGCGAGCCGTTCGACGTCACAGCCGCGGCTTTGCCGTGGCTGGGGCCAGCGCATCAATAACGAACAGAATTAATGAAGGTCGGCTATCGAGATCGTCGCGAGTTGCCTCGAACGGCGGGAATGGGGTGGGAAGCGGACATCGCGCAGGGGCTAGTCTATGCGAGCCGTCGTGAAACAACGAGCGCAGATATGAACGTGACCGGCAGGCTTAGCAAGCCCAGCAACATAAATGCGATCAGAGCAATTCCGTGCGGATCGTAGTTCCAGAGAGCAACGTAAATAGTCATCAAGAGCAATGGGAAGGTGAATGTTCCAACAAGCATTGCAAGAATGCTACTGGCTCCGAGCTTTCTAGCTGCAAGCAGCGCGAAGGCAGCCACAAGTGCAGCGAGCGCCAGTGCACATGCGATGAGGGGTATGTCGCCAGTGGTCATCATCGAGCGAAGTTACTGCCGCGCCAATTAGTTCGCAATCGGTCGTATCCGGAAAGCACAAAAAAGGGGCACCCAAAGGCGCCCCTCTTTCATACACTACTGACGGCTCGAATTACGAAACGGTAGCCTTGACGATCTTGCCCGGATTGGCCGGCGGCTCGCCCTTGGGCAGTGCGTCGACGTGGTCCATGCCTTCCTCGACCTCGCCCCAGACGGTGTACTGGCGGTCGAGGAAGCGGGCATCGTCAAAGCAGATGAAAAACTGCGAATTGGCGCTGTGCGGCGCGGAGGTGCGCGCCATCGAGCAGACGCCGCGCGTGTGCGGGTGGTCGTTGAACTCGGCCTTCAGGTCGGGCTTGTCCGAACCGCCCATGCCGGTGCCGTTGGGGCAGCCGCCCTGCGCCATGAAGCCGGGGATGACGCGGTGAAACTTCACGCCGTCGTAGAAGCCTTCATTGGCCAGTTCCTTGATGCGCTCGACATGGCCGGGGGCAAGGTCGGGGCGCAGCTTGATCACGACGTCGCCGGTTTCGCCATTGCCGGTGTCGAGCGTGAGGGTGAGTTTATCCTCGGACATGGAATCTCCTTTGTCGCTCCTGTCGGCGGAGCGTTTCTGCGGGGTCGCAACCGCATATAGGGTATCGGCGGCATATGTCACGCCTGCGACTGTCCACCTCTGCCCACAGCCTATGCCGCCCTGCCCACAGGCTTATGCCGCGCTTTCCCACAGCGTGATCCACAGACTCTTCCACAAGCCGTCCACAATGGGGAAACCCAAGTTTCCCGGTTGATTTCGCGGTGCAGCATCCTAGACACCGGCACTGATGGACCGCGACGATCTCCACCCCTCCAGAGAGCATGACGCCGAACAGGCGACGCTGGAGGATATCATCGCCGCGGAAGAGGCCGAGCGGGTCAGCGACGCCGAGGAAGCCCGCGCCGAACGGCTGGACGAGGACGACCGGCTGAAGCCCGAATTCGTCGAGGCGGTGCGCGAGGCGTTGCAGGACGACGCCGAGACCGACGTCCGCGACCTTGTCGAGCCGCTCCATCCCGCCGACATCGCCGATCTTTTCGAAATCCTGCCGCGCGAGGACCGCCCCGCCCTCGCCCGCGGCATCGCCGATCTGATGAGCGGCGAAGTCATTTCGGAAATGAACGATTACGTTCGCGACGATCTGCTGGAATCGCTGCCGCCCGACGCGGTCGCGGGCATTGCCGAACAGCTGGAAACCGACGACGCCGTCGCGCTGATCGAGGATCTGGACGCCAGCGACCAGGCCGCCGTCCTTGCCGAGATGGAGCCCGAGGACCGCGCCGCCATCGAAAGCGCGCTGTCCTTTCCCGAGGAATCCGCGGGCCGCCTGATGCAGCGCGATCTGGTCGCGGTGCCCGAACATATCACCATCGGCGACCTGATCGACTACATGCGCGAGAACGCGGACCTTACCACCGAGTTCTGGGAGGTCTTTGTCGTCGATCCCGCGCATCGGCCGCTGGGCACCTGCCAGCTGTCGTGGATCCTGCGCACCCCGCGCAGCGTGCCCATCGCCGACGTGATGAAGCGCGACCAGACGCTGATCCCCGCCGATCTGGATCAGGAAGAGGTTGCGCTGCGCTTTCAGAAATACGCGCTGATCTCCGCCGCCGTGGTGGACAAGAGCGGCCGCCTGATCGGCCAGATCACCGCCGACGACGTCGCGCATATCATTCAGGAAGAGGCGGGCGAGGATACGCTGCTGCTGTCGGGCGCGGGCGAAGGCGACATCAACGAGCCGATCCGCACCTCCTATTCGCAGCGCGTGCGCTGGCTGATCGCCAATCTGGGCACGGCGCTGGTCGCCTCGCTGATTATCGCGGCGTTCGGCGCGGCGATCGAGCAATTGGTGGCGCTGGCGATCCTGATGCCCGTCGTCGCCAGCATCGGCGGCAATGCGGGCACGCAGACCATGGCGGTGTCGGTGCGCGCGCTGGCGATGAACCAGCTGACGCGGTCGAACACCAGCCGCGTGATCTGGCGCGAGATGCGCGTCGCCCTGCTCAACGGCATCACCGTGGCGGCGCTGATCGGCGCGGCGACGGCGGTGATCTTCACTCCGATGCTGGGCGGGGTGATCGCGGCGGCGGTGGTGGTCAATATCATCACGGCGGGCATGGCGGGCGTGCTGGTGCCGGTGATCTTCGACCGGCTGGATCAGGACCCTGCGGTCGCGTCATCGGTGTTCGTGACGATGATCACCGATTCGATGGGGTTTTTCGCCTTCCTCGGCCTTGCCGTCGCGTCGGGTCTGGTCGGCTGAATTCTTGAGTAGCCGCGCCGGCCCCCTATCTTGGGTTTGATGCCCCTTCACCTGACCAAGATCGCTTTCGGCGCGCAAAGCTATGACGATATCGAGCGCTGGTTCGCCAATCGCCCGCGCCTGTCGCTGAACACGCGTTATTGCCCGAAGCGGGTGGACGAGCTGGAGGGCGGCTCGCTCTACTGGATCCACGAACATGCGCTGGTGGCGCGCAGCCCGATCACCGGGTTCGAGCAGCAGGACAATGGCCGCTGGTGGATCCACCTCGCGCCCGAACTGATCCGCGTCCAGACCCGCCCCCGCCGCGCGCATCAGGGCTGGCGATACCTGAAGGACGAGGACGCGCCCGCCGATCTGGCCGAGGGCGAGGAGCCGGGCGACGTGCTGCCCGGCAGGCTGCTGGGGCAGTTGACCAAGCTGGGATTAGTGTGAGGCGGAGGGATTAGGCTGAAGGACGGGAATGTCGTGGTAAGCAGACACGCCGGTTTTCATTACGTGCGACACTAGGCCGGTCTTTGCACAATCATCATACTTTAATCCATGCATCTGGTGCTCTGCACAGCAATTGTTTCTCAGCGAGGTCGGCAGTTGCGAATATCCCGCTCACCACCCGATCCTCCATCCAATAAGGCTGTGAACCGTCGGGGAGCCGGCTGCCATCGTGAACGATCTGAAAAAACCCGTCCTCACGCTTGCGGATAGAATATCGTATCTCCCCTTTCGAGGAGACGAATTTCCGGACTGGGTCACCTGCGTAGCTCACTGAAGATTCATACGATGTAGTCGGCGCGTCCGCTATCCGGATTTTCAGTCTGGCAGTCTGACTGGTGGAAAGTGGGCCTTCTCGCGAAGGACTGGTTTCAAAAATCGCGACAGAAGGCTACCGTTTCTCAGCCCATTTCACCGCCCCGACGGCCTATCCCAGCCAGTCGCACAGCAAGCGCCTGCCAAACCCGCTCTACGCCGCCAGCCGGTCCAGCCAGTCGCGCAGCAAGTTATAAGCGATGGCGTGGCGCGGCGGTGGTTCGAATGTCTTGCCGGGCAGGTTCTCCATCGCAGCGAACACTTCGGCGCGCGTCGCCCAGAATGCATCGGCCAGTTCGGTGCGGTCGATGGCCAGCGCCGGGTGATCGGTCATGGCATGACATCCGATCATCAGCTGCGAGGGAAACGGCCATGCCTGGCTGAAGCGATAGCGGACCGAGTGGACCTTCAGCCCCGCTTCTTCCAGCACTTCGCGCTGCACCGCCTGTTCGATGGTCTCCCCCGGCTCGATGAAGCCGGCCAGCGCCGAATACATCCCCTCCGGCCAGCCCAGCCCGCGGCCCAGCAGGACCAGCCGCTCGCCATCCTTTGTGACATGTTCGACCGTCATGATCGCCACCGGATCGGTGCGCGGAAAATGCGAGGCGCGGCACGCGCTGTCGGTGCAGTCGCGCTGCCAGCCGCCCTTGCCCTGCACCGTCATCGACCCGCAGCGCGAGCAGTAACGATGCGTCGCATGCCAGTTGGCAAGGCTGCGCGCGGCGGAAAATGTCGCGAAATCCTGCGGATTCAGCAGGCCCGCCCTTTGCCACGCCTTGCCGCGCAGTTCGTCGGCGGTATGGCTGCGCGGAACCGCGGCGAAACAGGCGCGGTCGCTGTCGAGGCCGAGGAACAGCAGCTCGGCCCCCGACGATGCGTCGTCCAGCATGTCCCACAGGAGCAATCCCTCGTCCGTGACCACGGGATCGCAGCCTTCCATGCGCAGCACCAGCGCGCGGTCGCCCATCAGCGCCGACAGCGCATCGGGATCGGCGCGTATATGGTCGGCCCGGTCGATCCTCCGCGAACGCCGCCGGTCGCCGTTTCCATCCGTTTCAACCGCGCCCGTCGCACCGTCGATCATGCACGTTCCCCTTGGGTGAAATCCCTTTGTCGCAAGGGCCTAGACTGCCCGGTGCGTGTTTTGCAAACCCTGCCTGCAAAGACGGCCTGCAAAGCCAGCCCGCAAATGCTGCGCCAGCTTTCCCTACCAATCGGTTTCCTGCATCGCCCTGACTGCATTGGCAAACAATGTCGGCAGCCCCGCCTCGCCCAGCTGCCCGACCGGCCACCATTCGCCGCCAAGCCCGTCGGCAGCGGAACCCGGTTCATCGCGCAGGGCCAGGACGGTCATGGTCAGCGCCGCATGCGTGAACACATGGCGCACGCACACGCCGGTATCGCGCCACTCGCCCCCAAACGGCGGAGACCCGTCACCGTCGCGCCGCGCGGTCCAGCCATCTGCGGGCAATCCGCGCATGCCCGCCAGCATGCCCTTGTCCGGACGCTGGACCAGCAGCACATGCCCGTCACGCTCGATCCAGAAGGCGGTGCCGGTCCTTTCGGGTCTGGGCTTTTTCGCGGGTTTCACCGGCAGGCTTGCGGCGATGCCTTCGGCCTGTGCCCGGCAATCGGCGCGCAAGGGGCAGATCAGGCATTTCGGATCGCGCGAGGTGCAGATCGAGGAGCCGAGATCCATCATCGCCTGCGCGAAATCGCCTGCCCGTGCGTCGGGGGTTATCGTGCCCGCCGCCGCGCGAATAGCCGGGCGCGACGCGGGCAGCGGCTGGGTTATGGCGAAGAGGCGGGACATCACCCGCTCGACATTGGCGTCGACCGCCACGGCGCGCTGGCCAAAGGCGATGGCCGCGATGGCCGCTGCCGTATAGGCCCCCACCCCCGGCAGCGCGCGGAGGCCCTCCTCGCTGTCGGGAAAGCGCCCGCCTGCCGCCGCCACGGCCCGCGCACAGGCGATCAGATTGCGCGCCCGTGCATAGTAACCAAGCCCGGCCCATGCGGCGAGAACGTCCGCCTCGGGCGCGGCGGCCAGCGCCTCGACATCGGGCCAGCGCGTGGTGAACGCCTCGAAATAGGGTTTCACCGCCGCGACCGTCGTTTGCTGCAGCATGATCTCGGACAGCCAGACGCGATAGGGGTCGGCGGGCCGGTTGCTGCCAGGCGGCACACGCCATGGCAGGCTGCGCGCATTCGCATCGTACCAACGCAGCAGATCCTGCGCGATCCGCGTTTGGTCAGCCGGTTTATTCTGCGGGGAACTGGTCACGACAGGGGGCCTATGGCATGGGCTGGCCGGTAATGGAAAGCGACTCCGACAAGCCTGCGAAGACCCGCGCCAAAAAGCCTGCGAAAGGGCCCAAGGCCTATGAACGCCCGCGCGGCGGGGCGGCGAAGCCGATCGGTGACCTGATGCCCCAGATCGGCCGCACCGCGTTCCGCCGCTTCGGCTTCGTGCAATCGAGCGTGGTGTCGCGCTGGGCCGAGATCGTGGGGCCGCACCATGCCCGCGTGTCCGCACCCGAATCGATCCGCTTCCCCCCCGGCGAGAAGGCAGGCGGGACGCTGCATCTGGTGGTGCTCCCCGCCCACGCACCGCTGATCCAGCATGTCATCCCAGAGGTGATCGAGCGGGTGAACCGCTTCTTCGGCTATAGCGCCGTGTCCAAGGTGAAGATCCGGCAGGGACAGGTTCAGCCCGCCGCAAGCATCGCGCAGGAAGGAAAGGCCAAGGCGCCGCCCTCGCTCAAGCCGATTCCGATGGAACTTGGCGATTCCCTGCGCGATATCGGCGATCCGGAACTGCGCACCGTGCTGGAATCGCTGGCGCGGTCGCTGGGCGGCAAGGGTGAGGCGTGATGACGAAAGAAGGTTTGGGGATGGCTTCGAGGATGATCGGGATGCGCGGCAAGTCAGGCTTTCGCATGATGGCGACCGCGCTGGCGGCGGCATGCGCGATGGCCGCGCTGCCCGGCAATGCCGCGGGACCGCAGGGCGTCACGCGCATCGACACGGGCGTCCACCGCATCGGCAAGGCCGAGGCACCGCTGACCCTGACCGAATATGTCAGCTATACCTGCCCGCATTGCGCGCATTTCGAACATGAGGCGGGCAAGGAGCTAATCGTCGCCTATGCCGCCACCGGCAAGGCGTCGGTGGTGGTGCGCAACATGGTGCGCGATCCGGCGGATCTGGCCGCCGCTCTGCTCACCAATTGCGGCGGGGACGACCGCTTCATCGCCAACCATGGCGCGGTGATGGGCGCGCAGGACGAGTGGCTGGGCAGACTGCGCGCGGCGACGCCGGCGCAGCGCGCCCGTTATGAAACCGGCAGTTTCGGATCGCGCATGCAGGCGCTGGCACGCGATGCGGGGCTGTACGACATCATGGTAAGGCGCGGCTATGAAAAGGCGCAGCTCGACCGCTGCCTTGCCGACGAGGCGAAGGCGCGGCAGCTGTCTGCCAATGCCGCTTCCTACCGCGCACAGGGGGTTTCGGGCACGCCCAGCTTTGCCATCGGCGATGTGCTGCTGGCAGGGACGCATGACTGGGCATCGCTGAAACCGCAGTTGGATGCGCGCATCGACCGCTGATTCGCGGCCTCTGACAGGCATTCGGCGGCGTTTCGATCCCTCTTTGCGCGTGAAAACCGTGCGAAACGCTTGGATCGGGTGCGGTGCTTGTGCAAAACCCGGCTGGCAAGCCGTACCCCTGCTTTCACTTGGCGCATGGCCTGCGCTAGATTTTCTTCAGATTGGAAAGACCCCGATGACGACAGCCTTTTCCCGACCGCTTCTGGCCCTGGCGCTGGCACCGCTTGCCGCGCTGGCCGCGTGCAATTCCGCCGATGAAGCGGCGACCGGATCTGTCGAAAGCGAACCGGTCGAGGCCGTCGCCGCACCCGAAGGGCAGAGCTGGTCGCAGATCGTGACGCAGACCGAGCAGGGCGGTTATCTGATGGGCAACCCGGACGCCCCAATCAAGCTGGTCGAATATGGCGCGCTGTCCTGTTCGCATTGCGCGGATTTCGCGGAAAACGCGGGTCCGGAACTACGCAGCGAGTATATCGACAGCGGGCGCGTCAGCTTTGAAACGCGCCTGGTGGTGCTGAACGCGATGGACGTTCCCGCTGGGCTGCTGGTGCAATGCTCCGCGCCCGAGGCGACGGTGGCGCTGGCCGACCAGTTCTGGGCCAACCAGGCTTCGTTCTTCGAGAACGCGCAGCAAGCGGGCGACGGCGCGTTCCAGCAGGCGTCGAGCCTGCCGCCCGAACAGCGTCTTGTCGCGATGGCCGAATTGTTCGGCATGGTCGATTTCTTCGCCTCGCGAGGCATTTCGCGCGATCAGGCGAACGCCTGCCTGACCGATCTGGATGCGGCGCAGGAATTCGTCGATAATTCGAACTCCTACGAAGTGACCTCCACCCCGACGCTGGAAATCAACGGCACGCGTCTGACCAGCGCGCCCACGTGGGAAGAGCTGGAGCCCGCCCTGCAGCGCGCGGGCGCCCGGTAATGGCGCCCGGCGGCGTCACTGTCTGCTGATGCAGTTTCGCCGCCTGCGCCTTTCCGGGTTCAAAAGCTTCGTCGAACCGGCGGAGCTGAGGATCGAGCCGGGGCTGACGGGCGTCGTCGGCCCCAACGGGTGCGGCAAGTCCAACCTTCTCGAAGCGATCCGCTGGGTCATGGGCGAAAGCTCGGCCAAGTCGATGCGCGGGTCGGGGATGGAGGACGTGATCTTCGCGGGCACCGCCAGCCGCCCGCCGCGCAGCTTTGCCGAAGTCTCGCTGCTGATCGACACCGCCGATGGCGACGAGATGGATGTCACCCGCCGGATCGAGCGGGGCGCGGGCAGCGCCTATCGCCTGAACGGCAGCGATGTGCGCGCCAAGGATATCGCGCTGATGTTCGCCGATGCCGCGACCGGCGCGCATAGCCCAGCGCTGGTGTCGCAAGGCAAGATCGCCGCCGTCATCGCCGCCAAGCCCGCAGAACGCCGCCAGATGCTGGAGGAGGCGGCGGGCATCTCGGGCCTGCACGTTCGGCGCAAGGATGCCGAGCAGAAATTGCGCGCGACCGAGGCGAACCTGGCGCGGCTGGAGGATCTGCTGGCGCAGCTCGACAGCCGGATGGGTGCGCTGCGGCGGCAGGCGAAAGCGGCGGAGAAATATCGCGAGCTGTCCGACCAGATCCGCGTGGCCGAGGCGCAAGTTTTGTTCGCCCGCTGGCGCGAGGCCGCTGCCGCCGCCGATGCGGCGCGCACGTTGGCAAAGGAGAGCGAGGCCGCGGTGACTGCGGCGCAGGCCGCGACCAGTGCCGCTGCCGAGGCGCAGCGCGAGAACGCGGTCCGTCTGGCGCAGACGCGCGAGGACATGGCCGACCGGCGCGACGATGTTTCGGCGCAGGCGAACCTCCTCACCATGCTGACCGGCAGGCTGGAAGCGGCGGAGGAAAAACTTGCCGATCTGGACCGGCAATATGCGCGGCTGAACAAGGATGAAGGCGACGCGGAGGAAAGCACCCGCAACGCTGCCGAGGCGATGGGGCGGCTGACCAAGGATATCGCGGCGGCCCAGAAGGCGCTGGCCGAGGACGAGGCTCGCCGCCCCCGGCTCGCCGCCGCACAGGACGATGCCGAACGCGCGGGCCGCGCCGCCGAACTGGCGCTGGCGCAGGCGACCGCCGATCAGGCAAGGGTCGAGGCCGACTGGCGCGTGGCCGAGGCCGCCGTGCAGCAGGCCGAAAACACGCTATCGCGCGCCGAGCGCGAGCTGGAGCGCAGCGAAGCCGAACGCGACGCTCTGGGCAGCGAGGACGAGGCCCGCGACGCCCTGCGCGCCGCCGAGACCCGCTGCGAACGGGCCAGTGCGGCGCGAAGCGAGGCGCGTACCACCATAGACGAGGCGCGGATCGCGCGTGATGCCGCCAGCGCCCGCCGCGATTCCAGCGCCAGCGCACTATCCTCTGCGCGTGCGGAACTGGCGGGCGTGGAGCGCGAGCACGACGCCTTGCTGCGCGACCGCACCGCGCGGGAAAAGGCCGACAAGGGCGCCAAGGGCCGCAGGCGCGCGATCGATGCGGTCAAGGCCGCGCCCGGTTACGAACGCGCGCTCGCCGCAGCCTTGGGGCGCGACGGGGCGGCACTGCTCGCCGCGCCTGCCGATGGCGAGGAAGGGCGGTTCTGGACGGGTTCGGCGGTGCCCAAGCCGCATACCGAGAGCCTTGCCGCCCATGTCACCGATGCGCCGGAGGAATTGCGGGCGCGTCTCGCGCTGGTGCGCGTGGCCGACGCGGATAGCGGACAGGCCCTTGCCCCGGGCGAGTGGCTGGTGACGCGGGCGGGTTCGCTGCGGCGCTGGGACGGCTTCGTGGTGCGCGGCGAGGGTGCGGCGGAAGCGGCGATGCTGGAGGCGGCGAACCGGCTGGATGCGCTGGCGGCACGGCTGCCCGAATTGCGCGATGCCTTGACGAAAGCGGAGCAGGAGCAGGCCGAAGCCAGCGCCGCCTTCGAACGCGCGCGCGAAGCCAATGCCGAGGCCGAACGCGCGATGACGGCGGCAGCGGACGAGGAACGATCGGCCCTGATGGCGCGGGGACAGGCCGAATCCGCGCTCGACCGCCTGCTGCGCGCCCGCGCCGAACTGGCCGAGCGCGTGAAAGAGCTGGCGGGCCGCGTCGCCGCCGCGAAGGACGAACTGGCCGACGCCGCCGCGCAGCGCGAAGCTCTCCCCGATCCGACCGCCCAGCGGCAGGCCAGCGAAGCGGCGCGCACCCGCAACGATGCGGCGCGCACAAGGCTGCAGCAGGCGATGGCCGAACATGCCGCGCTGGAACAGGCCCTGGCCGTCGGGCAGGAGCGCATCAATGCCATGCGCACCGACATGCGCGGCTGGGAAGGACGATCGGGCGATGCGGCGAGGCGGCTGGCCGAAACCGCCCGGCGGCGCGAGGAGATCGAGGAAGAGCGCGCCGTCACCGCCGCCCGGCCCGAGGCTTTGCAACGCGAGATCGAGCAGGCCAGCGCCGCGCGTGACCGGCTGACCGCCGAGTTGGACAAGGCGCAGGCCGCGCATGGCGAAGCTGAAGCCGCCGCGCGTGAGGCTGATGCCGCCTTCGCCGCCGCCAACGAAACGCTGGCCGCAGCGCGTGAGGCCCGCGCCGGGGCCGCCGCCCGCGCCGAGAACGAGGAAGCGCGCCGCGGCGAATTCGCGCGCGCCAGCGGCGAACGCTTCCACTGCCCGCCCCCTCTGCTGCCCGAACGGATCGGTTTCGACGGCGCCGAAGCCGCCAGCCTCTCCGCCGAACGCCATGCGCAGCAATTGGAGAGCCTGAGCGCGTCGCGCGAACGGCTAGGCCCGGTCAATCTGGTCGCTGCCGACGAGCTGGCCGAAGCCGAGGCCGAGCATGGATCGAGCGCCGCCGAGCAGGCCGAACTCGCCGAGGCGGTGCACCGGCTGCGCGGCTCCATCGGCAGCCTCAACCGCGAGGGGCGCGAACGGCTGCGCGCAGCCTTCGACGCGGTGGACGAGCATTTCCGCTCGCTGTTCGCCACGCTGTTCGGCGGCGGACAGGCGCATCTGGCACTGGTCGACAGCGACGATCCGCTGGAGGCGGGGCTGGAGATCTATGCCCAGCCGCCGGGCAAGAAGCTGCAATCGCTGACGCTGCTGTCGGGCGGCGAACAGGCGCTGACCGCGGTGGCGCTGATCTTCGCGCTGTTCCTGACCAATCCGGCGCCGATCTGCGTTCTGGACGAGGTCGATGCGCCGCTCGACGATGCCAATATCGAACGCTTCTGCGACCTGCTTGAGGTGATGGTCCAGCAGACGCAGACGCGTTACCTGATCGTGACGCATAACGCCGTCACGATGAGCCGGATGCACCGGCTGTTCGGTGTCACCATGGTCGAACAAGGCGTCTCGCGCCTCGTCAGCGTGGATCTTGGGGGAGCAGAGGAATTGCTGGCAGCGGAATGATGACCGACGAACTGACACAACTTCACCCGTCGCACCGCACGGCGATGATGATCGAGGGCGCTTTCGTCGCGGTGCCGCTGCTGGTCGCGGGCATCGTGCTTGAAATCGTCGGCCTGCTGCCGACCGGCGTCGTCATCGTGCCCGCCGCGCTGGTGGCGCTATGGTGCCTTGGCTGGGCGCCGATGCGCCGCTATCGGCACAAGGGTTTTGCTCTGGCGGAGGACCGGCTGCGCGTGGTCAAGGGCTGGCTGTTCCACCGCGATACGGTGGTGCCGTTCGGGCGGGTTCAGCATATCGACGTGATTCGCGGTCCGGTCGAACGCATGCTGGGCCTGTCGACGCTGGTGCTGCATACCGCCGGTTCGCACAACAGCTCGGTCGCGCTGCCCGGCCTGCTGGACAGCGATGCGCAGTCGATGCGCGAAGTCATCCGCAGCCATATCACCCGCGAGACGGAAGGTGTCTGATCCGCGCGGCGAAGCACCGCGCCGGACCGAATTGCTGGGCCTTGTGCCGTCGGTGACCAAGGGTCTGGCGCAGGCAGTATTCGCGGTGATCGCGGTTGCGGTCGGCGCGCGGGAAATCAGCTCCAACGCGTTCCTCATGGTCACGATCGCCGTGCTGATCGTCGGCAGCGCGCTGGCGGCCGCTTTTGTGCGGTGGTGGCGCACCGAATATCGCGTCGGCGCCGATGACATCAGGCTGGAAACCGGCCTTCTGTCGCGTGAAGCGCGTTCGGTGCCCTATGAGCGGATACAGGATGTCAGCATCGCCGAACCGCTGCTGGCGCGCCTGCTGGGGCTGGTGTCGGTGACTTTCGAGACGGGCGCGGGCGGCAAGGACGAGATCGAACTTGCCTATGTCACTCGTGCGGAAGGCGAGCGGCTGCGCGCTGTCGTGCGCCGCCAGCGCGAGACGCCGGTCGAGACAGGGGCCGCTGGGGCCGTAGCGCCCGCCGACGCCGCCGAAGAACCGTCCGAGACATTATTCGCGATGGATCTGGGGCGGGTCGTGCATTTCGGCCTGTTCGAATTCTCGCTGGTGGTGCTGGGCGTGATCGGGGCGGCGCTGCAGCAACTCGATTTCCTGCTGCCCTTCGACATATGGAGCGCGGATTTCTGGACCGATTTATTCGCCGTCCAGACCGACACGCTGCGGCACTGGGGTTTTGCCGCGCAAATATTCGGTGCGGTTCTCGCGGCGGTTTCGCTGCTGGTGCTGGGAGTGGTGACCGGAGTCGTGCGCACGGTTTTGCGCGATTACGATTTCCGGCTGGAACGGACCGAGCGCGGATTTCGCCGCCGCCGCGGTCTGCTCAATCGCACCGATGTGGTGATGCCGGTTCACCGCGTCCAGGCGGGCGTGCTGGCGACCGGGCTGGTGCGCCGCCGGTTTGGCTGGCACTCGCTGAAATTCGTCAGCCTTGCCAATGATGCGAAATCGGCCAGTCACGATGTCGTCCCCTTCGCCCAACCGGACGAGATCGCGCCCGTCGCGCGCGCCGCAAGCATCGCCCTGCCGGGTCCGGACACGCGCTGGCATCGGCCCAGCAGGCGGCCCTGGACCGACAGCTTCGTGTTTTTCGCCGCCGCGCTGACCGCGGCGGGCATGGTCATGGCCATCGCGGATGTGCCGTGGTGGCCCGCTCCGTTGGTGGCGATTCCGGTGGCGGGCGTGCTTCACGCGCTGCACTGGCTCCGCCATGGCTGGGCGATGGACGACGGGCAATTGTTCGTCCGCACCGGGCTGCTGGCACCGGTCGTGACCTCCGCCCCCGCGATCAAGCTTCAGAGCGTGGAAATCGCGCGCGGCCCGCTGGGCAGGCTGCGCGGTTACGTCGCGCTGAAATGCGGGCTGGCCGGCGGCAGGCTGGAAATCGACGGATTGATGCACGACACGGCAGAGGCGCTGCGCCAGTCCATCCTGGCCGAGATCGCGCGCGTGGACTTCTCGCGCCTCAACACCCCTGCGGTAAAGCGCTGATCCGTCAGAAATATTCGCGAATGGCGCGCATCAGCCGCGCGGGCATGGTCATGCGCGCGAACCGGCTGGCGCTCTGCCATCCGCCCGCGCTGGTGCGAATATCCAGCGGGTCGGCGGCGGCATAGAGGATCAGGCCGGACAGGCTGGCGAAGCCGGGGGTCGCATGCGCTTCGGGCAGGCCGCTCATCTTCGGGGCCGCGCCGGTGCGGACGGGTTTCGCCAGCGATTGCTGCATGTAATCGGCTAGCCCCGCCAGTTCGCCGCCGCCGCCGGTCAGCACGATCTGCCGCCCGTTGCCGCCGCGCCCGGTGACGAAGCCCAGCGACTTCAGCGTCGCCGCCACGTCCTGCGTCCAGCGCGCCAGCTGGCTGTTGATGACCGCCACCAGATCGGCACGCAAAATTGTCTCCGCGCTTTCCGCGCCATTGCCTAGGGGAATACGCTCGCGGTGGTCGGTCGGGCTGGCGATGGCCGAGCCATAGACGCATTTCAGCCGCTCGGCCTGCGTGCGGCGCACTCCGAAGGCGCTCGCAATGGCATCGGTGATGTCGCCCGAGCCATAGGGCAGCACCGACATGCCGACCAGAATGCCGCCGACATGGACCGAGACATGCGTCACCTCCGCCCCGAAATCGACCATGGCGACGCCCAGCTCGCGCTCTTCGTCCGACAAGCAGGCGTGACCGGTGGCGATGCCGGCTCCAACGACGCCCTCGACGTTCAGATGCGCGTTCTGGACCGCTTCCATCAGATTGCGCAAAGGCCCGGTCTCGGCCTCCATGACATGGACTGCGACCGCCAGCCTCTCGGCATGAAGCCCGCGCGGATTGCCCACGCCATGCGCGCCATCCAGGATGTAATGCGCGGGCTGCGCATGCAGCACCACGCGCGGCGCGCCGGCGGGCGGAATGATCTGTTCGCGCGCGTCGGACATCAGATATTCGATGTCGTCCTGATCGATGCGGCGGCCGCCAACCTCAAGGTCGATCTCGCGGATTTCGGACATCAGGCCCGCATTGCCGCAGCCGATCCATACCGATTCCACCTGCGTATCGGCGGCGCGTTCGGCGCGTTCGATGGCGTCGCGGATGGCATGGGTCGCCGCGTCCATGTCGGTGACATATCCGCGCCGGATGCCGTCGGCGGCGCGGTGCCCGCTGCCCAGCACGACCAGCTCGCCATCCGCGGTCAGCCCCGCGATCATCGCGGCGATGCGGAACGATCCGATGTCGACCGCCCCGATGATCTTTTCAATACGCGTTGCAGCCATCCGACCTACCCCCCGATTTCCTCGCCCGATTCCTGGGCAGCCGCGGCCTGCGCGGCCTCGCGCTCAAGCCGCTTGCGCTGTGCTTCCATCTCGGCTTCCTCTGCCGCGCGGCCGGGCACGCGCATATAGATGCGGTCGTCGGCGCGCATGTCGAACACCGACACCTTGCCGCCCAGCAGGCGGTTCATTCCGTCGAGCCGTGCGAAAGAGACCAGCGCATCGGACGATTCCTCGTCCCCCTCGGGCAAGGCCACGACCTGCCCGGTCTTGAACGTCAGGTTCCAGCGGCGATTGCCGACCCACTCGGCGGCGCGCACCTGCGGCTTGAGCGCGGGGGCGGCATCGAGCAGTTCGGACAGTTCGACCGCCCGGTCCGCCGCGCCGTCGCCTGACAGCACCAGCATCTTTTCCGCCTCCCCGCGCTTGACGGGTTCGAGGCGGTGGCCCGACGGGTCGATCAGCACATATTCCTCGCCCTCGCGCAGGACGGCGTGGGGGCGGCGTTCGACGATGTCGATCACCAGCGTATCGGGAAGCTGCCGAGAGACGCGCGCATCGGACACCCACGGCAATTGCAGCAGATCCTCGCGCAGCACGTCGACATCCATCAGCGGCATGGGCACCTGCTGAACGGCCACGGCGCGTTCGTAGATCGCCTGCCGGTCCATCCGGTCGACGCCGCGCACCTCGACCTTGCGCACGGTGAAGCCCGCATCGTCCGCCATGCCGCCGACGCGGTCGCGCACGGCCTCGGGCAGGCCGGCATAGATCGCCAGCGCCACCAGCGAGACCGCAGCGAGCGCGATGAAGACGCCGATGAAGAATTTCTGCAGCCCGGTCTCGGAAATCGGCACCTTGTTCCATGCCGCGCCGACCGCGCCGCCGGTCTTCTGCTTCGCACCGCGAACCGCGCGCGCCTTGCCCTTGGCAGCGGTGGCGCGGCGCACGCCCTTGCCGCCGCGCTTGATGGTGGTCGCGCTCATTGTCCGGCCTCTTCAGCGGTCAGGCCGACGCGGCGAATTTCCCATTCGAGTTCGATGCCGCTGTTCTCGCGCACGCGGCGGCGTACCTCTTCGCCCAGCGCCTCGATATCGGCGCTGGCGGCGTTGCCGTTGTTGATGAGGAAATTGGTGTGCTTCTCGCTCACCTGCGCGTCGCCGATGGCAAGGCCGCGGCAGCCTGCGCGGTCGACCAGCTCCCACGCGCTGTGCCCCGGCGGGTTCTTGAAGGTCGAGCCGCCCGTCTTCGTGCGCAGCGGCTGAGAGGCTTCGCGCGCGGCGGTGATGCGGTCCATCTCGGCCTGGATCGCGGCGGGATCGCCCTTGCTGCCGCGCATGGTGGCGCTGGTGACGATCGCGCCGCCGGGCAGAGCCGAGTGGCGATAGCTGTATTGCAGATCGTCCAGCGTGAATACGCGCCGTTCGCCGCTGCGCAGCACGACTTCGGCCTCGACCAATATGTCCTTCACCTCACGCCCATAGGCGCCGCCGTTCATGCGCACGAAGCCGCCGACCGAACCGGGGATCGACTTCAGGAACTCAAGCCCCGCGATGCCGTGATCGCGCGCGCTGGAACTGGCGAGCACGCCCGATGTGCCGCCGCCCAGCTTCAGCGTCAGATCATCCAGCCGTTCGACATCGGCAAAACCCTTGCCCAGCCGGACGACGACGCCGTTCACGCCGCCGTCGCGAATGATCAGGTTGGACCCCAGCCCCAGCCCCATCACCGGCACCCAATCGGGCAGCGCGGACAGGAACACGGCGAGATCATCGGCATCGGCGGGTTCGAACAGCAGTTCGGCGGGGCCGCCGGTCTTGAACCATGTCAGCTTGGCCAGCGGCGCATGCGCGGTCAGCCGCCCGCGCGGTTCGGGCACGCTGATCGAGCCGCCGCGCAGCGCGAATTGCAGTTCGCCGGTGTGGGGCTTGCTGGCCATCACGGGGTGCGGCTCCGCCTTTGCGACACCTCGTTCGCGAGATCGGCGGCCCAGCGCGTGATGTCGCCCGCGCCAAGGCACACGACGATGTCGCCCGGCTCGACCACTGGGGCGAGCGTGTCGGCGAGCGCGTCGGCATCCTCGACGATGCCGGTGTGGCGGTGGCCGCGCTCTTTCAGGCCTGCGACCAGCGCCTCGGCGCTTGCCCCTTCGATCGGCTGTTCGCCCGCGGGATAGACCGGGGTGACGAACACGATATCGGCGTCGTTGAACGCGCTCTGGAAATCTTCCATGTGATCGCGCAGGCGCGAATAGCGGTGCGGCTGCGCGACGGCGATGACGCGGTGGCGCGCGCCTTCGCGGGCAGCAGACAGCACGGCGCGGATCTCGACCGGGTGGTGGCCGTAATCGTCGATGACGATGGCGGGGTCCCCGCCCTCGAACGCGATCTCGCCCACTTTGGTAAAACGCCGCCGCACGCCGCCGAACCGCGCGAACCCTTCGCGGACGGTGTCGGACGGGCACTGCATCTCAACCGCGACGGCGACGGCGGCCAATGCGTTCAGCACGTTGTGGCGGCCCGGCATGGGCAGTTCGATCCCGTCGATCCGCACCAGCGATCCGTCACGCTGGCGCAGTACCGCGTCAAAGCGGTTGCCGCCCAGGATCGGCGTTACGTTCTCCGCCCGCACATCGGCCTGCGCCGAAAAACCGTAGGTCACGGTACGGCGGTCGCGGATCTTGGGCAGGATCGCCTGCACCTCAGGGTGGTCAAGGCACAGCACCGCCGCGCCGTAGAAGGGCACGTTCTCGACGAATTCGACGAAGGCGTCCTTCACCGCGTCGAAACTGCCGTAATGGTCGAGATGTTCGGGATCGATATTGGTCACGACCGCGATCGTGCCGTCGAGCCGCAGGAAGCTGCCGTCGCTCTCGTCGGCCTCGACCACCATCCAGTCGCTTTCGCCCACGCGCGCGTTTGAGCCATAGCTTTCGATGATCCCGCCATTGATCACGGTCGGATCGACGCCGCCCGCATCCAGCAGCGCCGCGATCATCGAGGTGGTGGTGGTCTTGCCATGCGTTCCCGCGACCGCGACCGTGCGCTTCAGGCGCATCAGCTCGGCCAGCATCTCGGCGCGGCGGACGACGGGGATGCGCGCCTCGAGCGCGGCGACCACTTCGGGATTGTCGCGGCGCACGGCGGTCGAGATGACCAGCACGGCGACGCCTTCGACATTCTCCGCCTTTTGCCCGATGGTCACCGGGATGCCGCGCGCGCGCAGGTTCTCCACCACCGGGCTTTCGCGCAGATCGCTGCCCTGCACGCGGTAGCCGAGATTGTGCATCACCTCGGCAATGCCCGACATGCCAATGCCGCCGATGCCCGCGAAATGGATGACGCCGATGTCCAGCAGCGGATCGGAGATGAGCGCCTTCATCGCCGCTCCTCCATCGACCTGGGCGCAACCTTGGTGGCGGCGGGTGCGGCGGATTTGGCCATTGCGGGCTGTGACTTCTCCATGCGGATCACGTCCATCATGGGCGTGCCGCCAAAGCTTTCGACCAGATCCGCAAGATCGCGCGCCGCATCCGGGCGGCCGCAGATCCACGAACGATGCGCCGCATTGGCCAGCGTTTCGGGTTCCTCCGCCATCGCCGTCATCTGCGCGGCCAGCGCCTCTGGCGTGAAGTCGGGTTCGGGAATGGCGCGCGCGCCGCCCGCCTCGGCCATTTCGCGGGCGTTGGCGGTCTGGTGGTCGTCCATCGCGATGGCCAGCGGGATCAGGATCGCGGGTCGGCCCACCGCGGTCAGCTCGGCAATGGTCGAGGCGCCCGCGCGGCCCACGAACAGATGCGCATCGGCCAGACGCTCTGCCATGTCCTCGAAATAGGTGCCCAGTTCGGCGGGGATACCGCTGTCGGCATAGGCGGCGCGCACCTGCTCGATATCCTCGGGACGGCATTGCTGCGTCACCTGCAGGCGGTGGCGCAGATCCTCGGGCAATTGGGCAAAGCCTGCCGGGACCACGCGGCTGAGAATGCGCGCGCCCTGGCTGCCGCCGGTCACCAATACGCGCAGCAGGCCCTCCTTGAAGAACGGCGGGAAAGGCCGGTCGCGCAGCGCCAGCACTTCCTGCCGCACGGGATTGCCGATCAGATGGATCCGGTCCGCCGCCTTGGCGGGCATGCGGTCGATCTTTTCATAGGCGGTCGCGATGGCCGCCGCGCTGCCGGCGAAAAAGCGGTTCACCCGGCCCAGCACCGCGTTCTGTTCGTGGATCACGAAGGGCACGCCCGCCGCCTTTGCCGCCAGCATGGTGGGCATCGCGGGATAGCCGCCGAAACCGACGACGCAGGCGGGCTCCATCTCGCGCATGATGCGCAGCGCCATGCGGCGGCCCTTGCGGATCGCGTTGAGGCCGCGGATCTTGCCGACAATGCCGCCGTCCATGCGTCCGGCGGGCAGGACGAAGGCCTCCATGCCCGCTGGCTTGCCGGGAATCGCCTCGCCCCGCGTGTCGGTGACCAGCGCAACCTTGTGACCGCGCGCGATCAGCTCGATCGCCAGCGCGAAGGCGGGGATCATGTGGCCGCCGGTGCCCCCGGCTGCCAGAATATAGTGGCGGGTCGCGCGCGGCGCGGCCTGCTTCGTCATCGTCTCATACCTCCATGGCCGACGGGCAGGCCGTCGCGCGTCAGGAACGGATTGCGCCGCGTCACCGCCAGCAGCAGGCCAACGGTCAGGCACAATGCGATCATGGACGAGCCGCCATAGCTGATCAGCGGAAGGGTCATGCCCTTGGAGGGGAACAGTTGCAGGTTCACCGCGATATTGATGAACGCTTGCCCGCCCAGCAAGGACGCAAGGCCGGTGCCCGCAAGGATCGTGAACAGGTCTTCCTCGTCCTTCAGGCGCCACAGCACGCGCACGACCAATGCGCAATAGAGAAGCGCGATGGCGCTGACCGCCAGCAGGCCGAATTCCTCGCCGATCACGGAGAGGATATAGTCGGTATGCGCCTCGGGCAGCGAATTCTTGCGCGAGCCCATCCACAGGCCCTGCCCGAACCATCCGCCCGAAAGCATCGTGCGGCGGGCGAGATCGACCTGGCTATAGGCCTCGCTTCCGCCCAGAAACGCGTCGATGCGGTGGCGCGCATTGTCATAGAAGAAATAGGCCGCGATCACGATCGAGAAGATCAGCCCGACCGCGATGCCGATGCGCTGCACCGGCAGGCCCGCCGTGATGACGAGGACGAGGCACACGCCCGCCAGCAGCATCGCGGTGCCGAAATCAGGCTGGAGCATCAGCAGCCCGACCGAGGCGAGCAGTACGCCAAAGCAGATGCCGATCACCGGGATCTGCGGATCGCGTACCCGCCACGACAGGATCCACGCCAGCAGGATGGTATAGGCCGGCTTGTAGAATTCCGACGGCTGGAACGAAGCGCCCAGATTGATCCAGCGCCTTGCGCCATTGATTTCGTGCCCGACGAAAGGCGTCACGATCAGCAGCAGGAACATGCCGCCCGCCAGCAGGATCGCGCCGCGCCGCGCATTTTCGCGTGAGAGCATCGACGATCCGAACATCACCGCCAGCCCCATCGTCAGCCATGCCAGGTGCTGCTTGAAGAACATCAGCTCGTCCAGCGTCTTGGCCGCGGTGGACAGGCGGTGCGCGCTGGCCGCCGAGCCTGCGGCGACGCCGACGATGCCGATGCCCATCAGCGTGAGGACGAGGATCAGGATCACGCGGTCGATCTCGCGCCACCAGATCGTCAGATCGTGGATCCGGCCCTTGCGGCGGCGCGGCGTGCGCGCAACAATATGGACGCCGTCCGCGCCGCGTTCGAAATGGGGTGCAACGCTCATGGATTGGCCTCCCCGGGATCGCTGCCTTCGGCCAGCATGGCGACAAGGCTGGCAAAGGCCTCGCCCCGTTTCTCGTAATCGCGGAACTGGTCGAAACTGGCGCAGGCGGGCGACAGCAGCACCACGTCGCCGGGCCGGGCGGCGGCGGCGGCGGCACGCACGGCCTCGCCCATCATCTCGGACCGCTGTACGGGCACGCGGCCTTCCAGCAGGCGGGTGAACATGGGCCCTGCCTCGCCGATGGTATAGGCGGCGGCGACATTGCCCAGCATCGCCTCGCACTCGGCCAGCGTGTCGCCCTTGGGCAGCCCGCCGACGATCCAGTGCACGCGCGGGCGGCCTTCACGCGGCGGGAACGCGGCAAGCGCGGGCGCGGTGGAGGCGGGATTGGTCGCCTTGGAATCGTTGACGAAGGCGACACCGCCGACTTCGCCCACCTGTTCCATGCGGTGCGGCAGGCCGCGAAAGCTCTTCAGCCCCTCGACGATCGCCGCTTCCTCGACCCCGAAGCGGCGCGCGATGGCCACGGCGGCGGCGGCATTGCCGCGATTATGCGGACCCTGCAGCGAGGGCCAGTCGGCGGGCGTGCCGGGCAGGGTCACATCCTCGATCACCACGGGCGAGCGATGCGACAGCGCCCGCGCGACCGACGGGAGCGACAGGCTGGCGCGGTCGACCAGCGCCATGGCGCGCGCTTCCTGCATGCCGAACAAGCGTACCTTGCTCTCGGTATAGGCCTCGAAACTGCCGTCATAGCGGTCGAGATGATCGGGCGAGACATTGAGGATGGCCGCAGCCTCGCACGACAGGCTGGCGGTGATGTCGATCTGATAGCTCGACAGTTCGAACACATAGATCGCGGGGCCCTTGTCATTGGGCTGCAGCGCGTCGGTCGACAGAACGGGAATGCCGATATTGCCGCCCAGCCGGGTCGAGAAACCGGCGGTCTTCAGCAGATGATGCAGCAGCGCGCAGGTCGTCGACTTGCCATTGGTGCCGGTGATGCCCGCCACCTTGTGCGGCGGCAAGGCGCTGCGGGCCTGCGCGAAGAGTTCGATATCGCCGATGATGGCGACGCCGGTCGCGCGCGCCACCTCTGTAATCGGATGACGGTTGAGCGGGACGCCTGGCGACACCACGATCCCGTCGAACCCGGCGACCGAGAAGCGGTCGATCTCGGCCACGCGCAGCAGGCCGCGGCAGTCCCCGGCGATCTGTTCGGCCAGGCGGCGGGCCTCAGGGTCGCGGTCCCAGGCGAGCACGCGCGCACCCGCGTCGCAAAGCGCGCGGATCGAGGCCATGCCGGTGCGCGCCAGCCCCAGAACGGCGTAGTTGCGCCCCGCGAATATGCCGGGCGGCAATATGCCCGAAGGGGGAGAGGCGCCGCCGGTCATCGCACCTTCAATGTCGCAAGGCCGATCACGGCAAGCACGATCGCCACGATCCAGAAGCGCACGACCACGGTGGATTCGGCCCAGCCCTTCTGCTCGAAATGGTGATGGATCGGGGCCATGCGGAACACGCGCTTGCCGGTCCGCTTGTACCAGAACACCTGCACGATGACCGACACCGCCTCCAGCACGAAGAGGCCGCCGACGATGGCCAGCACCACTTCGTGATGCGCGGCGACCGCGATGGTGCCGAGTGCGCCGCCCAGTGCCAGCGAACCGGTGTCGCCCATGAACACGGCGGCGGGCGGCGCGTTGAACCACAGGAACGCAAGCCCCGCCCCGATGATGGCGGCGCATAATATGGCAAGCTCGCCCGCTCCCTCGACATAAGGAATGCCGAGATATTCCGAATAATCGGCGCGGCCGACCAGATAGGCGATGATCGCGAACGTGCCGCTGGCGATGATGACCGGCATGATGGCCAGCCCGTCGAGCCCGTCGGTCAGGTTCACCGCATTGCCCGCGCCCACGATGACGAAGGCGGCGAAGATGTAATAGAACGGCCCCAGCGGCACGCCAAAGCCGACGAAGGGCAGGTAAAGCGTCGTTTCGCGCACCACCAGCCAGGCGGCGAGGCCCGCGATCAGGAATTCGCCCGCCAGCCGGACCTTGCCCGACACGCCCTTGTGGCTGGCCTTGCGGACCTTGTCATAATCGTCGAGGAAACCGATCAGACCGAAACCCAGCGTGACCGCGATGCAGGCCCACACCGCCCAGTTGGTCAGGTCCATCCACAGGAACATCGAAACCGACACCGCCGCCATGATCAGCAGCCCGCCCATGGTGGGCGTGCCGCGCTTGGCCAGATGCGTCTGCGGGCCGTCCAGCCGGATCGGCTGACCCTTGCCCTGCCGCACGCGCAGCAGATCGATGAAACGCGGGCCGATCATCAGCCCGATCGCCAGCGCCGTCAGCAGGCAAGCGCCCGCGCGAAAGCTCTGGTATCGGACGAGATTGGCCAGCCCTTCGAATTCGAGCCACTGGGCGATCAGGTACAGCATTCGCGCTCCTCAGGCACCGCGATATTGTTGCGGCTACGCAGCCATAGGCAATGGGCCATGCCAACGGCCATGTGAAGCGCCCCCCTCAGCATTTCCCCACCTGAACGAGAGCCGAACCGGCGACCCGCGCAGGCCGGACGATCAGACCGCCACGGCGAGCGGCGCCTCTTCCTCTTCCACGTGGCCGCAAAGCGCCAGCGCAGCCGCGCCGAGCGACGCGCCGCACGCGCGCATCGCGCCCATGATCGCCAGCGAGTCGAGGACGTCGGCATCCTCGAACAGGCCTTCGGACAGCGACCAGCACATCGCACGGCCCATCATGTCGGCGGTGACGAGGGTGGTTCCATCCTCCATCGTCACCGTGTCGATCAGGCGAATATCGGCGCTGGGCTTCCGGCCATAGCCATAGACCTGCGCGCCCGCGTCCAGGGCGGCCGCGCGCCATGCGGCGAAGTCGCAGCTGTCGGCAGGCAGCACGGCGGCACCGCCCTGCTGCAGCGTGGCGGAAATCGCTTCGCCGACGGCGTGATCGAGATGGCTGCCCGACACGAACAGATGGGGGCGCAGCGCGCGCGCATCGTCGGCATTGTCGAGCGTGAACAGGGCATGGTTGCGGTCCGCCGCCAGCGTGCACAGCGACGCCGCCATGCCGAGATCCGCGTCGGCGATCCACGCCATGCCGCGGCTTGCGCGGTCGAGCGCGTCATGCAGCACGACATCGATCATCGAACCCGCGCCGAACCCGGCCAGCGCGGTCATCGTGGCGCGCGACCGATTGCGCGAGGCACGCGCGATGCGTGCGAGCGCCATGTGCAGATCGTCGACCAGCACATGCGGTCCGCGCAGCTTGTGAACCGACAGGCAGCCCGCCGCGCCGTTCTGCAGCGCGGCCATGGCATCGACCTCGCCCTGCGCGACATAGAGCGAGCCGCGCTGCACCTCGCCGGGCGCGAATGCGACGTGATTGGCCGCGAAATCGCCATGCACCGTGCCGTCCGCCGCCATCGCCAGCGTATGGGCGCGCCACAAGGGGCGCTCGCCGCCCGCATCGCTTTCCTCGATAATGGCCATGCGGGTCGCGTCCGGAACGGGCCGGATCGTTTTCAGAGCAGGGCTCTTCTGGACCGGACTTTTCAGGGCGGCGGTCTTGAGGACGGACTTCATCTGAGTTCCACTCATGCTGCACACTCTCTTGCTACGGTGACGTCGTCGAAGGGGTGGACGCGGGTGGCTTCGCCGCGTCCATAAATCTGGCCCTGTTCGTGGCCCTTGCCGGCGATCAGGACGATATCGCCCTTGCCGGCCTGCTGCATCGCGGCGGCGATGGCTTCGCGCCGGCCTGCGATTTCGCTGATGTTGCTGGCGCCTTCCGCCCCGACCATGACGGCGGTGCGGATATGCGCAGGATCCTCGCCGCGCGGGTTGTCGTCGGTGACGATGGCGATATCGGCCTCGCGCGCGGCGATCGCGCCCATCGGGCCGCGCTTGCCGGTGTCGCGGTCGCCGCCCGCGCCGAACACGACGATCAGGCGGCCGTTCGCGCCGACGTGGGGGCGAAGCGCGGCGACGGCGGCCTGCAACGCTTCGGGCGTATGGGCGTAATCGACATAGGCGGGCGCGCCCGCGCGGTTGATCGCGGCGCGTTCAAGCCGTCCGCGCACCGGCTGCAGCCGCGACATCGCGTCGAACACCTGCGCCGCGGCAGGCCCGGACGCATCGGCGGTGGCGAGGACGAGGCCCGCGGCGGTCAATGCATTGGCCGCCTGATAGGCACCGATCAGCGGCAGCCTGACCTTGTAGTCCGCGCCGCCATAGGTAAGCGCCAGTTCCTGGCCCAGTTCGGTCGGATGGCGTCCATTCAGCCGGATACCCGCTTCGTCGGCACGATTGCCGACCGTCAGAACGGAAAGGCCGCGCGCCTGCGCCCGCTCGATCGCCGCATCGCTGCGCGGATCGTCGGACCAGATCACCGCGTGGCCGCCGTCCGAGACGACCTCGTCGAACAGCCGCATCTTGGCGGCGAAATAATCTTCCATGTCGGCGTGGTAGTCGAGGTGGTCGCGCGACAGATTGGTGAAGGCCCCCGCCGCGACCCTCAGCCCCTCGTTCCGGAATTGCGAGAGGCCGTGGCTCGACGCTTCATAGGCGACATGGGTCACGCCTTCGCGCGCAAGCCCGGTCATGTTCGACAGGAAGGTCACGATGTCGGGCGTGGTGAGGCCGGTCGACACGCTCTCGTCCGGGGTGGTGACGCCCAGCGTGCCGATGCTGGCGGCCGAAAACCCGCACATGCGCCAGATCTGGCGCGTCATCTCCACGGTCGAGGTCTTGCCATTGGTGCCGGTGACCGCGACGATGGTGGCGGGCACGGGCACGAAGAACTGCGCCGCCATGCGCGCAAAGGCGCGGCGGGGCATCGGGTCGGCTACATGGAGCGCGCCCTCGACCTTCGCATCGGGCCGGGCGACGACGGCGACCGCACCGCTTTCGACCGCGGCGGGAATGAAATCCTCGCCATTGACGCTGGCGCCCTGGAACGCGCCGAACACGGTACCGGGGGCGACCTTGCGGTGGTCGATGGCGAAACCGGTGACGGGCGCGTCCGCCGCGCCGCCCGCATCCAGCCCCGCGCGTTCGAGAATGGCGGAGAGGCGCATCAGTGCCCGCCCTTCCCGACCAGCGGACGCAGGTCCGTCAGGTCGATATCGCGGCTGTCGTCGGGAAAGACGCCCAGCATCGGGCCAATGCGCGGCACGACATTGCCGACGACCATCGCCGAATTCCACGCCGCGGTGCGCTGGTATGAGGTCGCGGCGGTGCCCTGAGGCTCGTCCATCATCGCGACGATCACATAGCGCGGATTGTCCATCGGGAACGCGCTGGCAAAGGTGGTGACGAGCGAGGTGCGCTTGTACCCGCCCGCGCCCGGCTTTTCCGCGCTGCCCGTCTTGCCGCCGATGCGAAAGCCCGGTGCGTCGGCCTTGCGGCCCGTGCCGTCGGTGACGATCATGCGCAGCATCTGGCGCATGCGCGCGCTGGTCGCCTCCTTGAACACGCGCCGGCCCTGCGGCACTTCGCCTGCGCCCAGCTTCTTCAGCGTGGCCGGACGCCAGATCCCGCCATTCACCATCGCGGCATAGGCGCTGGCGAGGTGCAGCGGCGTCACCGCGACACCGTGGCCATAGGACACGGTCATGGTGGTCAGGCGCGGCCATTCGCCCGAACGCCAGATCGGGAAACCGCGCGCGGGCAGTTCGATATAGGGCCGCTCGTTAAAGCCCAGATCTTCCATCTTGGCCTTCATGCGCGCCGACCCAAGCTCGTCCGCGATCTGCGCGGTGCCGATGTTGGACGAATGCATCAGGATCTCGGGCACGTTGAGCGATGCGCCGAGGCTGTGGCTGTCGCGGATCGAGAAGCGGCCTACGCGCAGCGGTGCGCCCGTCGGCCATCGGCGAGCCAGATTGCCGATGGTGCCCGCATCGATCGCAGCAGCGACGGTCAGCGGCTTGAACGTGGAACCGAGTTCGTAGACCTGGTTGGTCACGCGGTTGAACATCAGCTCCATGCCGCGTTCGTCGATATGGTTGGGATCAAAGGTCGGCAGCGAGGCGAGCGCGACGACTTCGCCGGTGTCCACGTCCATGATGATCCCGCCCGCGCCCTTGGCCTGCGCCAGGCCCATCACGCGGTACAGCTCGTCCTCAAGCGCAGCCTGCACCCGCGCATCGATGGCCAGCGCCACCGGCGCGCCGCGCGTGGCGGGGTCGGTCAGCGTCTTGTCGAACACTTCCTCCATGCCGACATGGCCGTTCCCGTCCGCGCCGACATAGCCCAGCACATGCGCCGCCAGCGTGCCTTCGGGGTAATAGCGGCTGGGTTCGGCGGGGGGATTGAGCGCCGGTTCGCCGATGGCATGCACGCGATTGGCCTGTTCGGGCAGGATGCGGCGGCGCAAATACTGGCCCTTCCCGCTGGCGAGGCGGCGGGTCAGGTCCGCTTCGTCCATGTCGGGAAAGATCCTGACCAGCTCGGCCGCGATCTCGCTGGCCGGACGGGTCAGCGGTTCGCCGCCTTCCATCGCCTTGGGATTGAACCACAGCGCATAGCTCTTGAAATCGCGGGCGAGCGGGATGCCGTTGCGGTCGGTGATCTCGCCCCTGTCGGGCACCAGCAGGCTGGAACCGTTCGCATGGGCGGTGTCGGCTTCGAACAGGCCCAGCATGCCGACGCGCAGCACCAGCACGGCGGTCGCGGCGGCGAAGATGAAGGCGATGGCGATGACGCGCATCCGCGCCATCTTCAGCGTTTCGGCGCGCAGGTTATAGCGGCGCGCGGGCGGCGGGGGCGCGAAGTCGTATTCGCCCGTACCAGCGGCAGGCGCAGCCGATCCGCCCAGCGCGCGAACGGCCGCGCCCCGCAGATCGGGCAGGTTGGCAGAGGGAAAGAGCGGCAGCGTGGCCATCAGTTGGACTGCGCTCCGGCCTGGGCGACGACATTGTTGAAGTCGAAGCTTTCGGCGAACTGGCTGGCCGACCGCGGTGCGGGTTCGGGCGCGAGGCGGCGCGCGATCTCGGCGCGTTCGCCCGCGCTCAGCCGCGCAGGTGCGTCGGGGCGCGCGGCGGGAGACTTGGAGGCGCCGGGTGCGGCAGCGGCAAGGCGCACAGGTTCGTCGCGACCGGCCAGCGGCTTGGCGACGCGTTCGCTTGGGGGCGCGGCCTTCTCGTCGCGCGCGACCAGCTGGCGCATCATCTGCGGTGCGCTACGCTCTGCCGAAGCCAGCCTTGCGCCGTCGGATGAAGACGCCTGCGCGGCATCCGAGGCATCGGCCAGCAGCACCTCACCCGCACCCGATGGCGCGAGTTCGACGGGCTTGCCCAGCGCCGCCAGCTGTGTGCCGTCGGCGATGAACTGGCTGGCGTCGGGCGCGCGATATCCGAAGTCGACCTCGTTCCAGCGGGCGAGCTGTTGCTGCCGCGCGCGGGTCTGGAATTCGGTTTCCAGGGTCGCGATCTCTTCCTGCACAAAAGTGATCTGCCGCTCGGTATCGGCGATGTCGCTCTTCACCGCGGTGACCTGCAGCATCAGCGCGAAACAGATGACGCCCGACACGCCCAGCACACCAGTCCAGAGGACGGAGTGGAAACGGTTGCGGTTGGTCATGCGAAGACCCTTTCGGATTCGGGACGAGCGGGAGCGGCCGTGCGCACGGCAGCGCGCAGCACAGCGGAACGGGAGCGCGGGTTGCGCGCGATTTCGGATTCGGTGGCGCGCACGGCACGCATCGGCTTTTCGAAAGCGGCCTGTCCGGACGACCGCAGATCGGGCAGATGGCGCGACGGCGCAGCACCGCTATTAGACGCATCGCGCAGGAAACGCTTTACCATGCGGTCTTCAAGACTGTGGAAAGTCACGACCGCCAGCCGCCCGCCTTCGCGCAGCAGGTCTTCCGCCGCGCCGAGGCCGGCGGCCAGCTCGTCGAGCTCGCCGTTCACATGGATGCGAATCGCCTGGAAGCTGCGGGTCGCGGGGTCCTTGGGCATATGCGGCTTGTGCCCCAGCGCCTTGCGCACGACCTGCGCCAGCTGGCCGGTCGTTTCCAGCGGGCGGGCCGCGACGATGGCGCGGGCGACGCGGCGCGACTGCCGCTCTTCACCATATTGGTAAAGCACGTCGGCGATGGTGCCTTCGTCGGCATTGTTGACGAAATCGGCGGCGCTCTCGCCCTCGCGGCTCATCCGCATGTCGAGCGGGCCGTCGAGCGAGAAGGCGAAACCGCGCTCTGCCCGGTCCAGCTGCATCGACGACACGCCGATGTCCATCACCACGCCATCGACTCGCGACACGCCCGCATCGGCCATCGCGGCGGTCATCTCGGAAAAGCGGCGCGGGTGGAGCACGAGGCGCGGATCCTCGCCCGCCAGTTCCGGCCATGCATCGGCATTGTCGCGAACGGCTTCGATCGCAGTGGGATCACGATCGAAGCCGTGCACGGTCGCGCCCGCATCGAGCAGGGCGCGCGTGTAACCACCGGCGCCGAACGTGGCGTCGATGATGATATCGCCGGGCCGAGGGGAGAGCGCGGCGAGAACCTCTTCGAGAAGGACGGGAACATGCGGGGCGGTCACTTGCTGCCTCCGCTCTTGCCGCGGCCCTTAGCGGGCTTGGCGGCATCGGCCATCATGGCGCGGCAGGCGGCCTTGGCGGCTTCCCATTCGGGGCCCATGGCGAACAGCTTTTCCGGGTTCCAGATGGTGAAGAAGGCGCCGCCGCCCTGAAAGAACAGCTGGTCGTCCAGCCCGCCAAGCTCGACCATGAAATCGGGCAGGATGAAGCGGCCCGAATCGTCGAAGGGCACTTCCTGGAAACCGAACAGCTGGGCAGAGCGGGTGTCGCGGTCGAAGGGGCGGCCGGCCTGATAGGCACGATCTTCCTCGCGGTCGAGCTCTTCCTCAAGCCGGTCGAGGCGGGAGAGGCCGAAGCCGGTCAGGCAGTCGAAACGGTCATGCTTGGCGACGCAGAGCACGCGCTGGTCTTCGGAACTTTCGCGGATGACCTTGCGGAAGCTTGGCGGCAGGACGAACCGGCCTTTTTCGCCGCGAAGCGAAAAGCCCTGTCCCCTGTAAATGAATGGCCTTGAAGCCACCGGCGTACCCCCGCGAAATCCCTGCAAGCCCCCGGAAGATCGCGAGACACAGCCCTCCCTGCACCGGGGCGCACGTTACCGTGGCCCGGCGCACCCCCTAGGCGCGGCAAACGAAACATCCGATTGAATGACTCGGTCTTACCCCGGCTTGATCGGGGATGGAAGGGGAAATTACGGGAAATCGCGTTCAGAAGCGATCAAACGGTGGAAATCCGCCATGCCTCGTGCGCTGTGGGGAGCGCGCTTCATGCGTCTCCAGCGGCTCATAAACCGCGGAATCAGGTGATTTCCATGGCTGTCCCGTCTTTTCCCCGGGGTTTGGGACGATCCGTCCCGTCATTTCCCCGGTTTGCACCGGATCGGACGGATCAAGACTGGCCGGAGGCGTCCGCGAATGCGGTGTCGAGTAAGCGGTCGAGCGCCTGCGGGCCGCCGTTCAGCGCATGATCGACATCCTCGACCAGCGCCGCATCGGCGACGACGGTGACGCGGCCTTCGCCGATGTCGCACCGGGCGATCAGCGCATTTTCGCTGAGGGTGCAGGTGCTTTGATGGCCCTGACCGGTCAGGCGCAGCCCGCCCGTCATGCGCACGGGAAGCGCCAGATCGCCCTGCGACACGCGCATTTCCGGGGATTGCGCGGGATCGAAGGTCAGCTCCATGCCCCAGCGCGCGAGGATCGGCGACAACAGGGCGACCGGCTGCGGCGCGCGCGCATCGCCCAGCGCATAGTCGCTATGCGCGGTCAGCATCGGGTCGGCGAGCAGCAGGACATCGCCCCCTTCGCGCACCCAGTCATCCAGCGCAACATTCTCCTCGCCCGAGAGCGCGCGCGGCTGCGCCAATAGCAGGCGGGACCGGCCCGAAAGCTGCGTGAGGCGGTCGACCGGGACCAGGCGATATCGCTGCTCAAGCCGGTCCTTCACCCAGTTTCCCGCATTATCCCCGGACAGCATCGAACCGATGTCGCCTTCCGCCCACAGGATCGGCAGGCTGGTCATGACGGCCAGTTCGGGCTGCGCCTTTTCGACCGGATCGGCCACTTGCGCAGGCTGTCCCTTGCATCCCGCCAGCGCCATCGCGGCCGAGAGCAGCACGCCATGCACCAGTCGAGGCAAGAGCCTATTGATCGATCGCCTCGGCATCGGCGGGGCCCTTGGCGGGCGGGTTGTCGGAAACCATCTGTTCTGCGGGAAGATCGGGAACGACGACCTCTTCCTGCGGCAATTCGGGAACGACGCCGGCATCGACCAGCGGATCGCCGGCCTTGCCCTCGGGCTCGGCCGCCGCGGTGGGCTTGGCCGGATCCTCGGCCTGCCGTGCCTGCTGCATGATCGTGCTGGCCAGCCCGACCACCAGCACCATGGCGGCAAGCCCACCCATGCCGACCTGAAGCCGCTGCACCGCCTGCGCCCGCGTGCCGCGCAGGTCGGGCGGCGGCGGTTCGGCGGCTTGCGAGGATTCGTAACCGAAGGTCGGCATGGCCTTAGCGGTCCAGCCAGGGGAAGACGGGCAGGCCCTTTTCGCGCAGCCAGTCGGGATTGTAGAGCGTGGAGAGATAGCGAAATCCGGTGTCGCACAGGATCGTGGCAACCCGCGCGGGCCGGCCCAGTTTCGCCGTCAGCTCCTGCCCCAGCCGCACCGCGCCTGCCACGTTAATGCCCGAAGACAGGCCCAGCGCCAGCCCTTCCTCGGCCAGCAGGCGGCGCACCCATTCGAGGCCTTCCTCGTCCGAGATGCGATATTGCGTGTCGACCGGCGCATCTTCCAGATTGGCGGTGATGCGGCCCTGCCCGATACCCTCGGCGACCGAATTGCCTTCCGACTTCAACTCGCCGTGAGCGTAATATTCATAAAGCGCCGCGCCGTAAGGGTCCGACAGCGCGATGGCGACATTCTCGTCAAAGGCCTTCAGCCCCATGCCCACGCCCGCCAGCGTACCGCCGGTGCCGACCGCGCAGGTAAAGCCATCGACGCGGCCGTCCATCTGGTCCCAGATCTCGGGCGCGGTGGTTTCGATGTGCGCGCGGCGATTGGCGATATTGTCGAACTGGTTGGCCCAGACGGCGCCCTCCGTCTCCTCGGCAATGCGGCGCGAGGTGTGGACGAAATGAGCCGGGCTGGCGAACTTGGTCGGCGGAACGGTGACCAGTTCCGCGCCCAGCGCGCGCAGGGTCGCCATCTTTTCCTGCGACTGGTTGTCGGGCATGACGATGATCGTCTTGTACCCGCGTGCATTGGCGACCAGCGCGATGCCGATGCCGGTGTTGCCCGCGGTCCCCTCGACCACCGTGCCGCCGGGCTTCAGTTCGCCCCGTTCTTCCGCGTCGCGGATGATGCCCAGCGCCGCCCGGTCCTTGACCGAAGCGCCGGGGTTGGCGAACTCGCACTTGCCGAAGATATCGCAGCCGGCAGCCTCGCTCGGCCCCTTGAGGCGGACGAGCGGGGTGTTGCCGATCAGGGAGACGGTGTCAGGGATCGTTTTCATCGTGCGTATCCAGTTAGGGTCGCACCGGGCGAAGGGCAAACAAGAATTGCTTTGGCGGCACTGCGATACGTGCTTTCGCCCTATTCCCGCGCCGCCCGGATCGCCGCGCCCGCGGCAAAAGGCGCGACCGCGACCAGCAGCAGGCTGACCGCGCCCGCCAGCGCGGTGCCGCCCTCTCCGTTCTGCTGCAATCCGCCCGCGCCGAAGATCAGGATCGGCACTGCCATGGGCAGCAGAAGCAGCCCGGCCAGCGCCGCGCCGCCGCGCAGGCCCGCGGTCAGCGCCGCGATCATCACCCCCAGCGCCGCCAGCCCCGGCGTTCCCGCCAGCAGGCCCAGCTCGATCCGCCAGAGCTGATCCGCCGACAAATCGAACAACGCCGCCGCGGGCAGCGCCGCCAGCATCAGCAAGGGCGCGAAGGTCAGCCAGTGCGCCGCGATGCGCGCGGCCATGATCCACTCCTCGGCCATGCCGCGCAGCGCCCACTGGTCGAAAAAGCCCTGCTCAAGATCGGGCTCCACCAGCCGGTCGAGCGGCAATATGCTGGCGAGCAGCGCTGCGACCCACACGATGCCGCCCCCGGTGCGCGCCAGCATGGAAGCGTCTGGCCCGATGGCGAAGGGCAGCAGGATCGCCACCGACAGGAAGAACAGCACCGGCAGCAGCGCGCCGCCGCGCCGTCCGCCGCCTGTCAGCAACATCGCAAGATCGCGCCGCAGGATCGCAAGCCACATCGACGTCACGCCGCGAAATCCGTGATGTCGAGCCTGTGCCCGCCGGGTAGCGCGATAGGCTGGTGCGAGGCGGCGATGCAGATCCCGCCCTGTTTGCAATGGCGCGCGGCCAGCCGTTCGACCATGGCGACCGACGCGGAATCGAGCCCGTTCAGCGGCTCGTCCAGCAGCCAGATCGGGGCATGGCCCGCGATGGTGCGGGCGAGCGCGGCGCGCTTCCTCTGCCCGGTCGAGAGGTAGCGGACCGGGACGTCGAGCAGGTCTGCCACCCCTGTCGCGCGCGCCACCTCTGCCATGCGATCCGCCGGCACACGGTCGCAGCGCGCCCAGAAATCGAGAGCGCGGCCCAACGGCAGATGCGCTTCCAGTGCGTGACGCTCGTCCAGCAGGGCGGTCTGCCCCTCGCGCCGGATGTCGCCCGACAGCGGGCGCAGCAATCCGGCCAGTATGCGCATCAGGCTGGACTTGCCGACACCGTTCGGACCGGTCAGTTGCAGCGCCTCTCCGCCAGAAAGCCGCAGCGACAGCCCCGCGAACAGCATCCGGTCGCCGCGCACGCAGGACAGGCGCTCGGCGATGATCGATGGCTGTGTCATGGGCGCGGCGGGTTCCATCGCTTCGGCTCCTATGCGAGAGGACCGGTTTCGCCAAGCATGATGGAGCCGAACGCCATGGTCGACCGACTGACCGACACCGAAATCAGCGCCGCCCTGAATGGACTGACCGACTGGCAATTGCGCGAGGACGGGCTGGCGATCACGCGCACCTTGAAGTTCGGCGATTTCGCCGAGGCCTTCGGTTTCATGAGCCGGATCGCGATCCTTGCCGAGAAGGCGGATCATCATCCCGAATGGTTCAACGTCTATAACAAGGTGGACATCACGCTGACCACGCATGACGCCAAGGGCCTGTCGCAGCGCGACGTCGATCTGGCGCGGCAAATCGACGCGGCCGCCGGGGCCTAGAGCGTGGCGCTGTTATAGGTGTGCCACGCGAATATCGCCGCCGCGCCGCGATAGGGGCGCCACGGTTCGGCGATGGCGCGGGTTTCCTTTTCGCTCGGCCGTTCGGGCAGATCGGCCAGCCGCCCGACGGCGATCTGCACGGCAAGGTCACCCGCCGGCCAGATATCGGGACGGCCTTCGGCGAACAGCAGATAGATTTCCGCCGACCAGCGCCCGATCCCCTTGATGCGCGTCAGCTGCGCGATGGCGTCCTCGTCGTCCTGCGGCAGCGAATCGAGATCGAGCTCGCCGCTTTCGACCAGTTCGCACAATGATCGCACATAGCCCTGCTTTTGCCGCGACAGGCCGCAGGCCCGCAATTCGTCGAAACCGGATGCCAGCAAGGCGGCGGGCGGAATGTCCTGGCCCAGATGGGCGGTGAGCTTGTTCCAGACCGAATCGGCAGAGGCGACCGACACCTGCTGCCCCAGTATGGTGCGCAGCAATGTGCGATAACCGGTCGGGCGGATGCGCTCTTCGGGATAGCCGTGGGTTTCGAGCGCCTGCGCCC
The DNA here is from genome assembly GCF_983967925.1 of Croceicoccus sp. NCBI lineage: Bacteria > Pseudomonadati > Pseudomonadota > Alphaproteobacteria > Sphingomonadales > Erythrobacteraceae > Croceicoccus > Croceicoccus sp. Next base: position 43,147 of record NZ_CFETID010000011.1, read on the forward strand.
AGCGCGGATTGCGGGCGGCGATCGCGTCGAGGCCCTCACGAATTTCGGCGATTTTCAGTCCCACGTTCTGTCCCGTTCCTTTTGCCGCGCATCGCACAATAGCCATGCTGCGCCTGCGCAGACTTGCGTTTTCATGCCGCAGCCTTTAGCGACGCGCGACGATAAGGTCGCCTGACCCTGTCCGACGCAAGAAAATTAGATCCATCACAGCCAATCAGGGAATTTCCGCTTCATATGCCCAGCATCATCGTAGTGAACCGCGAAGGTGAAGAACGCAGCGTGGAGGCGGATGTTGGCCTTAGCGTGATGGAAGTGATCCGCGACAACGGTTTCGATGAATTGCTGGCGCTGTGCGGCGGTTGCTGCTCGTGCGCGACCTGCCACGTCTTCGTCGACGACGGCTTCAAGGGCAAGCTGCCCGAGATGTCCGAGGATGAGGACGATCTTCTCGACAGTTCGGACCACCGCAAGGACAATTCGCGCCTTTCGTGCCAGATTCCCGTGACCGCGGATCTCGACGGCATGAAAGTCCAGATCGCTCCGGAAGATTGATCAGCTAACAGTTCGGCGCGTCCGCCAATCGCGGATGCAGCCCATCGGTTGGAGAGGAAGCCCCGGCACACGTAAGATGTGTCGGGGCGGATTTTTATGTGGGTCCGGCGCGCCGATGAGCCGCCATCGGACTCTTCAGTCGCGATAGGGCGGTGCGTTGAGGCCCTGCGGGCTGAGCGTGAAGATCTCGCACCCGTCATCGGTAATGCCGATCGAATGTTCGAACTGCGCCGACAGCGACCGGTCGCGCGTCACCGCCGTCCAGCCATCGTCCAGCAGCTTTACCGCCGGCTTGCCCAGATTGATCATCGGTTCGATCGTGAAGAACATGCCCGGTTTCAGTTCGGGCCCGGTGTTGGGACGGCCCGCGTGCACCACTTCCGGCGCATCGTGGAACAGGCGGCCAAGTCCGTGTCCGCAGAAATCGCGCACCACGCCGTAACGCTGCCGTTCGGCATGCCGCTGGATCGCCGATCCGATATCGCCCAGCCTTACGCCGGGCCGCGCCAGATCGATCCCGATCTGCAGGCATTCATAGGTCACCTGCACCAGCTTCTTAGCCTTGAGCGGAACGTCGCCCGCCAGATACATCCGGCTGGTGTCGCCGTGCCAGCCGTCGAGCAGCGGGGTCACGTCGATGTTGAGGATGTCGCCGTCCTTGACCTGACGGTCGCCCGGAATGCCGTGGCACACGACATGATTGATCGAGATGCAGCAGCTATGCGTATAGCCGCGATAGCCCAGCGTCGCGGGTACCGCGCCCGCGTCCAGCGTCATTTCGCGCACCTTGCGGTCGATCTGTTCGGTGGTGACGCCGGGCTGCACCACGTCCACCATCTCGTCCAGGATCTGCGCGGCCAGTCGCCCGGCCTTGCGCATGCCTTCGAAGCCCGCCGCGCCATGCAGCTTGATCGTGCCGTCACGCGGCAGCATGTCGGATTCGTCTACGGTCATATATTCGGTCATGACGACCCATGTAACGATTTCACCCCCGCTTTGCGAGGGGCTCCCACAAGTCGGGCCGAAATCAAGTCGCGGGCGTGAAGAAGCGCTGGTATTCGGGCCTGATCGCATCGATCAGCCCCGCATCGACGGGCAGCGTGACCTCATACGCACCCTCGGCATAAGGGCCCGCATTATAGGGCGGGACGAGGAAGCCGACCCGGTCGAACGATTCGCCCGAACTCGACCCGAATATCAGCGTGCTGTTGGCCGAGGGCGCGATGCAATCGCTGAAGCTGTCGTCGCTGCGCGTGACGGGGCCGCCGCGTTTCTTGGCGCGCTGGCGGTCAAGCTCTTCGCAGAACCGGGCCTGCACCGCCCGGTCGAGCGCGCCTTCCGACTGGAGCATCGCGGTCGGTTTCAGGGCCTTGCCGTCCTGCCGGTCCCAGACCAGCGAATCCGACACGCTCATGCCATGGGCGCCGCCTGAGTAGGTATAGATATCGGCGGACAGGGACAGGAAACGCGGCAGATCGGTGACGACCTGCCATTCCTTGTCATAGGCATTGGGGGGCGCGTCGAAACCCTGCGCCTCGCCTTCGCGCTGCCATGCCTCGGCCTCCTGCTTCAGCCGGGCCAGACTTTCGGCGCGTTCATTGGCAAGCCGCTCGGCCAGCGGCGGGATCGCGCTGACCTTGGCGGGCCAGGAATAGCCGAATTGATAGTCATCGGTCTTGTCTTCGAACGAAACGGCCTTTGCGGCAGTTTCCGCTTGTGGCGGCGCAGGCGGGGTCGATGCAGCGGAATCCGACTGCACCGTTTCGGCCGGTTCGACGCCCTGGTTGCACCCTGCCGCCATGGCCAGCGGCGCGAGGCATAGAAGCAACATGGATCGTTTGCGCGTGACCATCATCCCCAATTCCCCCCGATTTCCGGTTCAGATCATGTCCCCGAACGTCTTTTGCCAAATCCTGCGGATTTTGCTCGCTCTTCGGGGCAGCAGCGCGTTACAGGCACAAGCATGACCGAAAAGACTGCGCTGATCCAGCCCGATCGCGGACAGGACGCGATCCCCATCCATCTCGTGAACAAGGACGGTTTCGACGACTGGGCCAAGGGCCTGTCGGGCCCGCAGCGCGCCGCGCTGAAGGCGCAGGGCTTTACCGGCAAGGGGTACCAGACCGCCATCGTCCCCGACAGCGACGGGACCGGCCCCGGCTGGTTCGCGGTCGGCGGCGTCGCCAATCCCGATGAGCTGTCCAGCTGGTGCATGGCCAAGCTGGCCGAGAAGCTGCCTGCGGGCACCTATCGCCGCGCGGGTGGCGATCCCGGCCCCGCGCTGTTCGGCTGGCAGACCGCGCAATATCGCTTCACCCGCTACCGCGAGGACAAGGACGCCGAAGGGCCGCGCATCCTGCTGACGGGCGAGGTCGCGCTGATCGACGAAGCCATCGCCGAGGCCGAGGCGGCCAATCTGGTGCGCGACATGGTCAACACGCCTGCCGAGGACATGGGTCCGGAAGCGATCGAGGCGCAGGTGACGGCCATCGCCAAGGCTTTCGACGCCGAGGTCAGCGTGACCCGCGGCGATGCGCTGGAAAAAGAATTTCCGATGGTGCACGCGGTCGGCCGCGCGGCGGCGCGCGCCCATGCGCCGCGGCTGATCGAACTGCACTGGGGACCCAAGGACGCGCCGCGCATCGCCGTGGTCGGCAAGGGCGTGACCTTCGATTCGGGCGGACTCGACGTGAAGAGCAGCGCGGGCATGCTGCTGATGAAGAAGGACATGGGCGGATCGGCCCATGCGCTCGCACTGGCAAAGCTGATCATGGAGCGCGGGCTGAAGGTCCGGCTGCATCTTGTGATTCCGACGGTCGAGAATGCAATTTCGGGCAATGCGTTTCGCCCCGGCGACGTGCTCGATTCGCGCAAGGGCCTGTCGGTCGAGATCACCAATACCGACGCCGAGGGCCGGCTGATCCTGGGCGACGCGCTGACCCGCGCCAGCGAGGAGAAGCCGGAATTCATCATCGACTTCGCCACGCTCACCGGCGCGGCACGCGTGGCGCTCGGCCCCGATCTGCCTGCATTGTTCACGCGCCGCGACGAGACGTCTGACGAGCTGATCGCGGCGGGCAAGGCGCATGACGACAGCGTGTGGCGGCTCCCGCTTGAGGAGACCTATCGCGACATGCTGAAGAGCGACATCGCCGATATCGCCAATTCGGCCAGCGGCGGCTTTGCCGGGGCGACGACGGCGGCGCTGTTCCTCGACCGCTTTGTCGGTGACGACATCGAATGGGCGCATTTCGACACATTCGCATGGCGTCCCGCCGCCAAGCCGGGCCGGCCCAAGGGCGGCGCATCGCTGGGCCTGCGGGCGGCATGGCATATGCTGAAGGCACGCTATTCGCGCTGACCGCAAGGCGAAGGGTCTGTCGGCGAGGATAGTGCGGAACTTGCCCTAAGGGCACCGCGCGTCTAAGCGCCCGTCATAGCGCCATGGCGCAATGACCCATCGCCACCATGACTGATCGACTGCCTTGACCGATAACGCCGCCACCGTTCCTGCCGGACAATCCTTCGCCCTATCCGGCGTCAGCACGCGCTTTGACCCGGTGCATATGCCGGTGCGCGGCGATCTTGCGCATGTGCGTCTGGCCGGCAAGGTGTTCGTGCCGCATTACGCGGTGCCGATGCCGCACCGCGCGACGCAGGCGACACCCGTATTTGCGCAGTCCGCGCAGCATGCCGATCCCGTCGGCGCACTGGTTGCGAACGGCGTGTTCGACGTGCTCGACATGGCGGGCGACTGGGCGTGGGGCGTGATCGCGGGCGAGCCCGGTGATGGGCTTGAGTTCGGGCCGGTCGGCTATGTCCCGCTCGCCCTGCTGAAGCCCTGCGCATGACGCCCCCAGGAATGACGCACCCAAGCATGACAAACGTTTTCATCGACGGTGCCGCCGGCACCACCGGCCTTGAGATTGCCGAGCGGCTGTCTGGCCGTGAAGAGCTGTCGCTGATCATCCTGCCCGAGGACCGGCGCAAGGACGATGCCGCCCGCGCCGAGGCGCTGAACGATTGCGACATCGCGGTGCTGTGTCTGCCCGACGATGCGGCGCGCGCGGCGGTGGCGATGATCCGCAACGATCGCACGCGCGTGATCGATGCATCGACCGCGCACCGCGTCGCGCCGGGCTGGACCTATGGTTTCCCGGAACTGGTGGGCCATGACAAGGTGGCGCAGGCGCGCTTCGTCGCCAATCCCGGCTGCTATCCCACCGGTTTCCTCGCGCTGATCGCGCCGCTGGTGCGCGCGGGACTGCTGCCTGCCGACTGGCCCTACATGGTCAATGCGGTGTCGGGCTATTCGGGCGGCGGCAAGGCGCTGATCGAGCATTTCGAGGGCGCGAAGCAGGACGGCAAATCCATCGCCTTTCGCGCCTATGGCCTTTCCATGGGGCACAAGCATGTTGCCGAGATGAAGGCGCTGGCGGGGCTTGCCCACGAGCCGCTGTTCGCCCCCGCCGTGGTCGACGCCTATCGCGGCATGGTGGTCGAGGTGCCGCTTCCGATCGGTGCGATGCCGGGTGCGGTGGATCCCGATGCCTTGCGCAGCGCCTTGGCGGAATTCTATGCGGGCAGCTCGCTGGTGAACGTATCGCCGGATACGCCTGCAGAGCTTTTGCTGCACGCCGATACGCCTGCCAGCGATTGCCTCGACCTCTTCGTATTCGGATCGGCGGACGGATCGCAGGCGCGGCTGATCGCGCGGCTCGACAATCTGGGCAAGGGTGCGGGCGGTGCGGCGGTGCAGAACCTCAACCTGATGGCGGGCCTTCCCGAAACGCAGGGACTGCGGCTGAGTCCGCCGGGCTGAAAACGCGCCTATCGAATTGGCACTGCCCAAAAAACGGGCACGGCTTGCATAAGCGTTGAACAGCGGCGGGCACCCTCGGCAATGATCTTGCGTGTGCAGACGCAAAAACCCTTGTGAATCGTTAATCCGCCCCTTTCGCAGGCCTTTTTCAGCGCCTAGTCTTTCGCTTCGACATCGGCGCGATTCTTCGCGGCTGCCGCGCGTGACAGGTGGCCGGTGCATGCGCCGAACGGACAGAACGAATTATGCGGGGGCTCAGGCTGACAGCGTGAAAAAGGTCGAGGCGATTATCAAGCCGTTCAAGCTGGACGAGGTGAAGGAAGCGCTCCACGAGGTGGGCGTCTCCGGCATCACCGTGACAGAGGCGAAGGGTTTCGGACGACAGAAAGGCCACACCGAACTCTATCGCGGCGCCGAATATGTCGTCGACTTTCTCCCCAAGGTGAAACTGGAAGTCGTCGTTCCCAGCGAGACGGTGGACCGCGTGATCGAGGCGATCGTGAACGCCGCCCAGACCGGCCGCATCGGCGATGGCAAGATCTTCGTCTCGCCGATCGAAACCGCGATCCGCATCCGCACCGGCGAACAGAACGCCGACGCGATCTGATTTTCCCCGCTCCCGGCGACCGGGGGCAAACATTACCGCAAATAGCCCGGCACTGGACGCCGGGTCTTCCATGAAAGGGATCAAAATGGCCTCTGCAAAGGACATCCTGAAAAGGATCAAGGACGAGGAGATCGAATGGGTCGATCTGCGCTTCACCGACCCCAAGGGCAAGTGGCAGCACCTCCAGATGCTCGCCGCCCCGTTGGACGAGGACGCGCTTGAGCAGGGTCTGATGTTCGACGGTTCGTCGATCGAGGGCTGGAAGGCCATCAACGAATCGGACATGATCCTCAAGCCCGATCTCGACGCGTGCTATGTCGATCCGTTCTCGGCGACCCCGATGCTGGTGCTGTTCTGCGACATCGTCGAACCCTCCACCGGTGAGCTGTACATGCGAGACCCGCGCTCGACCGCCAAGCGCGCCGAGGCTTTCCTGAAGTCGAGCGGCATCGGCGACACCGTCTATGTCGGCCCCGAGCCCGAGTTCTTCATGTTCGACGACGTGCGTTTCTATGACGGCTACGACGGTTCGGGCTTCAAGATCGACGACATCGAGCTGCCCGGCAACACCAACAAGGAATACGAAGCCGGCAATCTGGGCCACCGCCCGCGCGCCAAGGGCGGCTATTTCCCCGTGCCGCCGGTCGACAGCTGCATGGACATCCGCGCCGAAATGGTCTCGACCATGGTGGAAATGGGCCTGCCCATGGACAAGCACCACCACGAGGTCGCCTCGGCCCAGCACGAGCTTGGCATCACCTTCGGCACGCTGACGCAGACCGCGGACCGCGTGCAGATCTACAAGTATGTCGTGCAGATGGTCGCGCAGGCCTATGGCAAGACTGCGACCTTCATGCCCAAGCCGATCAAGGCCGACAACGGCAGCGGCATGCACACCCACATGTCGATCTGGGACAATGGCAAGCCGACCTTCGCGGGCAATGGCTATGCCGGCCTTTCGGACAACTGCCTGTATTACATCGGCGGCGTCATCAAGCATGCCAAGGCGCTGAATGCCTTCACCAACCCGACCACCAACAGCTACAAGCGTCTGGTGCCGGGCTTCGAGGCACCCGTGCTGCTCGCATATTCGGCGCGCAACCGGTCGGCTTCGTGCCGTATTCCTTACGGTGCGGGTGAAAAGGCGAAGCGCGTCGAGTTCCGCTTCCCCGATCCGCTGGCGAACCCCTATCTGTCGTTCGCCGCGCTGCTGATGGCGGGCATCGACGGGATCAAGAACAAGATCCACCCGGGCGAGGCCATGGACAAGAACCTCTATGACCTGCCCCCGGCAGAGCTGGCCGAGGTTCCGACCGTCTGCGGTTCGCTGCGCGAAGCGCTGATGTCGCTGGAAGCCGATCACGAGTTCCTGCTGGAAGGCGGCGTCTTCTCGAAGGACCAGATCGACGCCTATTGCGAGCTGAAGTGGGAAGAAGTCCTGCGCTTTGAAACCACGCCCAGCCCGGTCGAATACGACATGTACTACAGCGCCTGATACGCTGCATGACATAGCCGGGTGCGCCCGGCGGATTGGGGCGCGGAAGATTCGATCTTCCGCGCCCTTTTCGTGTTCCGACGGGTCCGTGCATGAATGTGCCGTCTTGCAACACCATCCCGCGACCCCGCCCTGCCTGCCCGATCGAAAGGAACGGCTGCGAACCCAAAGCGTTGCTGTCAAAAGCAATTCGCAGGTAAACATATGATAAGCTCTATCTCGTCCCGGGTGCTTGCCCGCGGAGTCGCCGGCGGCATCGCCGCGCTGGCTCTGGCAGCGACTGGTGCGCTCGCGCAGCCCGAAGGAAAGGGCCAAGGCGGCGGCAACGGTAATGGCAATGGCGGTCCGCCGGCGCAGGCGCGCAGTCCTGACAAGGGACCCGGTGGCAATGGCAACGCCGGCAATGGAGCCGCACGGAAAGGTCCGGTCGAAAGGGACCAGCCAGGCAATGGCGCCCGAAACGGTAATGGCAATGGCAATGGCAATGGCAATGGTCAGGGTCAGGGCCAGCGCGGCAATGGCAATGGCAATGGCAATGGCAATGATGTCGCGCCCGGTCAGGCGAAGGCCGCAAATCTCGACATGCGTGGCAACGGCAATCGTGCGAATTCAGCCGGTCCGAAGGTCAATAACGGCAACGGCAACGGCGCGCAGGCGCAACGCTTCCCGGCCCAGCGGGGCAACAACGGCAACGGCAATCGCAACACCCGGATCCGCTATGGCGACGATCCCGCCACGCTGATCTTCGCACGCAACGACCGCCTTATCCGCGATCGCGGCATACTCGACGGGTGCCCGCCCGGCCTTGCCAAGAAACTTAATGGCTGCACCCCGCCCGGTCTGGACCGGCGCGATCCCTATCGCTTCGACGACAGCGGATGGTGGGGGCTGCCCGGCCTGTCGGACGGACGCTATCGCTATTACGGCGGCAATCTCGTCCGGCTGTCCGAGGCGGGGTCGATCCTCGGCTATTACCCGCTGCTGGGCGGGGCGCTTTCGGTCGGCAATGCATGGCCAAGCTGGTATGACGAGGACCCCCTGCCCCGCTACACGCAGGATTATTACAGCCTTGGCCCCAGCTATCGCTATGCCGACAATGTGATCTATCGCACCGATCCGCAGACCGACGCGATCACCTCGATCGCGGCGCTGCTGACCGGAAGCGATTTCCGGATCGGGCAGCCGATGCCCTCGGGCTATGAGGTCTATAATGTGCCCTATGGATATAGAGATCGCTATCGCGACGGGCCCGATGCACGCTATCGCTATAGCGACGGATACGTCTATCAGGTCGATCCAACCACTCAGCTTATCGTCGCGGCCATCGAGTTACTGGCCTGAGAGAGGAAGCATAATGCATAACCGGACAGTTCAACGATGCGCCCTGCTGCTTGCGCTAGCCGTGCCGGCCGGGGCCTGTTCGGATTCAGGTCCCGACGAGGCCGAGGCATCGGTCGGCAATGAAACGCTGGCGGCCGCGCTGGCGGACGGCGACGATACCGGCGCGATGAGCGAGGCTTTGCAGGAGACCGGCCTTGCCCAGATCTTCGACGGCAGCGCGGCCTATACCGTTCTGGCGCCCAGCGATGCATCGATCGATGCGATTGCCGGCCTTGGCGACATGCCCGAAGTGGATCGAAATGCCGTGCTTGCAGCCATATTGCGCGAACATGTGCTGCCCGGCGCACTGACGCCCGAGGATATCGAGAACGCGATCGAGGTGCAGGACGGGCAGGTGTCGATCCAGACCATGGGCGACGGCATGATGCGCTTTGCGATGCAGGGCGACCGCCTGACCGTCACCGACGACAATGGCCGCACGGCGACCGTGAGCGGCGCACCGGTACTGGCCAGCAATGGCGTGGTCATTCCCATCGACGCGGTGCTGAAACAGCCCTGAACGAATTGGCCTGACGGAACCGGCCTGAGTGGGTATCGGGCCCGTCAGTAATCCTTGCTGATCTCGGCCGTGACCGCGTTGTAATTCAGCGAGGACACGGTCGCCAGCAGGGACAGCCAGCTGGTGACGCGGAACTCCAGTTCCGTCGCGCTGTAACCCTTGCCGTCGGTGACCAGCTCTACATAGAGATTGCGGCCGATATATTCGCCCACCGCGACGCTGGTGCCGCGTCCCAGCGCCTCGTCCGCGCCAATCACGCGCAGCCGGTCGACCCCGATCGCGCTGCGCAATTCGTTGATCGGGTCCAGACCGCCCCCGCCGCCGCTCTGGAACGCAGCCAGCGCCGCGCCCAGTTGCAGCGCTTCGGGCGCGGAGATGTTGGCGACCGAATCGCCGAACAGCAGGCGCGACAGCACCTCCTCTTCGGGTAGCGCGGGTACGGACGAGAAGCTGATTTCGGGCGAAAAAGCGGTGCCCTGGATCAGGATCGTCGCATTGATGTCGTTGACGTCGGCCTCCGCCTCGACATCGAGGCGCGGGTCGGGCGGGTTTTCGCCGGAAAAGCTGATGCGTCCGCGCGCAAGGTCGAAGCGCTTGCCCGCGAACTGGTATCCGCCGCGGACGAGGTCGGCCTGGCCGAACAGGATCGGCTCATTCGTATTGCCGCGCAGCCGCACATCGACGCCCCATTCACTGTCGAGGCCCATGCCCTTGACGGTAAAGCGATTTTTCGCCTGCACGTCGATCAGATAGCGCCACGGCGTGCCCGCCGCTTGGCGCGTCTGTCGGTCGGCCGGGAGGTTGATCTCGCGCCGCGGGATGCTGGGCAGACGTTCCACCTCGCTAGCGCGGCCCAGTCTCCACCGGCCCGAGATCATGTCGAGACGGCCTGCGACCGTCCCGACATTGTCACGCGCGACGATACGGAGCGGGCCGCTGACCACCGCGGCCATGTCGTCGCGGTTCAGCACGCGCGCATTGTTCGCCGCCAGCCTGATGTCCATGCCTACCCCGGTACTGAAGACGCGCGACAGATCGACCGATCCGCTGCCCCTGACGGTGCCGCTGCCCGCCGTTCCGCTGAAACGCGGCAGGCGCAGCACCGAACCGTCGAACGTGCCCAGCACCGATATGTCGGTCACATCGGTGCCCGTCAGCGTGCTCTGCAGCCGCAATCCGTCGCCGCGCAGGGTGCCGCGGATCTGCGGATCGGCGAGCGTTCCGCGCATGTCGCCCGCGATGCGCACATCGCCCGTCACATCGAACAGCTCGACCGCCGTCAATCGCCAGAGTGCATCGGCGGGGCCGCCATAGCGCAATTGCGCGAACAGCGATCCGGCGCGAAGCCGTTCGAGCAGCGTGCCTTCCGCCGGCAGGCCGGAAATGCGCGCCTGCAGCCGTCCGTGCCGGCTTGCGTCCTCGCGAATGACGGTTCGCATCTCGATATCGTCGGGCGTCAGCTGAGCGACCATGGCAAGGTCGACCGGGCGCGAGGTCAGGACCAGCCCGGATCGCGTCAGATCGTCGAACAGCAGCCGCGCGCGGCCGGTCGCGGGCGTGCCGGGTGCATCGCTGAAATCGACGATGCCCGACACCTTGCCGCCAATGTCGAGGTTCGAGACGAACAGATTCGCGACGTCGAGCGGCATGTCGACGACGCGGACATGCACCTCCGTGCCTCCGCCAAAGCGGCCCTCGGCCTGGATCTTGCCGCCGGCAAACTCGATCTGGCTACGCTGCAGCGCCCAGCCGCTTTCGTCGCGCAGCACGACGAGGGCACGCGGCATGGAAATGCGCCGCCCGCCATAACGGCCACGTCCGGCCACCTCGATCCTGTCGTTCGAGACATCGCCCGCCAGCCGCATGAAGAACCGGCTCCCCCGCCGCCCGGCGACCAGCGCCCTGAAGGTGCCTTCGCCGTTCTCCAGCCTTCCCTCGGCAGCAAGGCGTCCGACGAACAACTGCCCGCGTCCGATACCCTGCGCGTTGATCCCGCCGTCGATGGTGACGCTCTCACCCAGCACGCCCTGCGCCTTGATATGCGCCAGCCGCACGGTAATCGGTTCCTCGCCCTCGAACCTTGCGTTGCGCAGCACGATATCGGCGTCGATCCCCTGCCCCGCCTGCTGCGGCGACAAGGCGACCGTGCCGGTCACCCCGCCGCCCTCCAGCGCCAGATCGCCCGCTAGACCGCCTTCTTCGGCCAGCAGTTCGCCCGACATCACCGTATCGCTGAGCGTAAAGCGGTTGACCGAGATGCGCAGCGGCTCGTCCTCCGCGGCGACAAGGCCGAAATTGCCCGCGAACGGCCCCAGCATTGACTGGCCCTCGGTATCGATCAGGAACCCGTCCTCGCTGGGCGCGATGGCGATGCGCATGTCGGTCACGCCGCCTGCCGGGAGGGGATCGGACAGAACGAGTTCCGCGCGCGGCCCCTCGCCATCCAGCGTTCCGTCGATGGTGAAGGGGCCGAAATTCTCATGCCGCCCCTCGCCCGCAAGCTGCACGGTGCCGTCGAGAGCGCGTTCGCCCGAAAGCGTCAGGTCCAGCAAGGGCGCGTCGATCCTTGCGCTGCGGATCAGCAGGGGTGCGGACGATGCCATCGACAGATCCGCGCTGAATGAGATCGGCGCGCCGATATAGGTCTCGACCGTGGCATTGGTGACGCGGGTCACGCGCCCGTCGACCTTTGCGGTCAGTTGCCAGCCCTGCCCGCTCGTCAGCAGCAGGTCGGCCTGCGCGCGCGCATTTGCGCTACCCAGCCCTTGCAGCATGACGCCATTGGCGATGAGCGGACCGCTCAGCCGATAGCGGCCCCGCCGGACATCGCCATCAAGCGCCAGCCGCGCGCCGAGCCCCGAGGAATCGAACACCATATCGGGCGCGACCAGCCTGCCGTTCGCATAGGTCAGCGTCGCCGCAAGCCGCGCGCCGCGCAGCCGCGGATCGACGAAGGCGCTGCCGCTGCTGATCTCGCGCGCGGTGGCGCGGACCGGCAGTTGCAGGCGCGAGCCGTTCCAGTTGCCATTGCCCGTCGCGTTCAGCCCAGCCACGCTGGCCGGGCCGGATGTCAGCCGCGCGGCATCGAGCGTATAGGCGATGGCCAGATCGTCGCGGAACTGCCCCTCAAGCCCCAGGCGCGCCTGCAGACCCTGCGTGCGCAGATCGCCGCCAAGGATCGCCGGATCGGTCGCGCGCACAAGCGCACCGAAATCCGTCAGGCGATTGGCGTTCAGGTCGATCGCACCTCTTGCCAGAACTTCCGCCCCCGCGCCGACCAGCACATAGCGCCCGTCGATCACGCTGTCCTGAAACGTGCCGCGCGCATTGACGTTCAGCACGTCGCCCACCGCCCTTTGCGCGATTCCTGACAGATAGCCGTCGGGCCGAACCTGCCCCAGCAGGCCATAGATCTCGCCCTGCTTGGTCAGCGTCATGGCGGCGAAATTATCCTCACCCTGACGGACGCGGCCATAACCCTTCCAGTCGCTCCACCGGCCCTTGCCGCCGATATGGACCTGCAGGTCCTCCTCTGCCCCCGTCATGCCCGCCAGCAATCCGCCCGCCGGCGCATTGTAATGGACGAGCAGATTGAGCCGGTCGTCGCTTTCGTCGGCATCCAGCGTTGCGATCAGGCGGTCCTCGCCCCCCAGCCTTCCGAACAGGTCGATCTTGGCGCGTCCGTCGGTGATGTCGGCGCGGCCGAGCAGGTCGATCTTGCGTTCGGTCCCCGCGATGCTTTCGTCGACGCGCAGATCCTCTATCTGCAGGCGGTCGATGCGGATGTCGAAATTCGGCAGGATCGGCGCATCGGGATCACCGGGATTGAGCTTTGGCATGCGCAACAGATGGCCGCGCCTTGCGATCAGCCTGCGTACGTCCAGCCCGCTGGTAAACCAGTGCAGCGGCCGCCAGTCGAGCTCGACCTCGGGCACGCGCAGAAACTCGCCCTGCGGATCGGACAGGACGACATCGGTCAGCTCCGCCTCGCGAAGCAGAGAGCCCTCGATCCGGCCGATGCGGATGCGCAGCCCCGATGCGGGGGCATAGGAGGCAAGACTGTTGGCGATGAAGCGGTGCCCGATCGGGCTGTCGATCAGCACCGCGCCCAGCCCGAGCAGGCCTATCAATGCGATCAGCCCCGCCGCGATGCGAATGCGCCAGTACCGGCCCCAGTCGCGTTTTGGCTTGGGCGGCGGCGTTTCGCCTTGCTGTTCGACGTCCTGCGCCATCAGAACGCCTGCCCCAGCGAGATATAGACCGCGATCCGGTCATCGTCCGGCCGCGGATTGATCGGGGTCGCCAGATCGACGCGCAGCGGGCCAAAGCTGGTGTGATAGCGCACGCCGATGCCCGCGCCATATTGCATGTCCGACAGGCCGGGCGTGCTGTCGTTCGCAACCGTGCCCGCATCGATGAACGGCACGATCGAGATCGCTCCGCCCAGCAGCCCGGTGCGATAACGCGCCTCCAGCGAGAATTCGCTGAGCGAGCGGCCGCCCGTCGGATCGCCCAGATCGTCCTGCGGGCCGATCTGCTGATAGCCATAGCCGCGCACCGATCCGCCGCCGCCCGCATAGAGCCTGCGCGAGGGCGCGATATCGCTGATCCCGGTGCCGGTGATCGTGCCGAATTTCGCGCGCCCCGCCACGACCAGCCTTTCGCTGACCGGCTGGTAATAGCGGCCCTCCAGCCAGCTGCGCAGATAGGTCGAGCGGTCGCCGCCGGTGTGCGAAATCTCGGGCGATGCGAACAGCGAGACGCGCCAGCCGCGCGTGGGGTCGAGCAGATCGTCGCTCTTGTCGTAGACGATCTCGCCCGGCAGCGCGGCCACGAAATAGGTCTCGCGCGGGCCGGTCAGTCCGCCCAGCGTCCCTTCGCGTTCCTGCGTGGCGACCAGTTCCAGCCCGACCGACCATGCCAGCACTTTCTGGAACAGCAGGGTCGACACGCGCTCGATCTTGGCGACGCCCGAAATGGTGCGCGCTTCGAAGGCGTCGCGGTCGATGGTGTTGGCGAAGACATCCAGCGTCAGCATCCGGTCGCGCCCGCGCCAGTTGTTGCGCCGGAAAGTCGCGCCGACCAGCTGTTCCTGCGTGCCGGCGATGGCGTGCAATTGCAGCATCCCCTCGGGCGGGAACAGGTTGCGGTGCTCCCAGCTCACCTCGGTCCGGATGCCGCGGCCCGTGTCATAGCCGACCGCCCCCGCGATGGTGCGCAGCGGCGCCGGGGTGATGCCGACGTCGATGTCGACGATGCCCGGCTCGCCAGCGACAGGTTCGCTCGCAACGCGCGGCGTCAGCGTGAGGGAAGAGACGAGCCCGGTGCCCAGGATCGCGCGCCGCAGGTCCTCCACCCCGCTCTGGCGGTAGAGATCGCCGACGTCGAATTGCGCGATTTCCTGCAAATGCTTGCTCGACAGGAAGTCGGGATCGCTGCTGATGACGTCGCCGAACCGGTACTTGCCGCCCGGCGTGACCGAAAGCGACAGATCGCCCTCGTCGCGCGAATGGTCGATCAGCAGGTCGGGCCGGGCCGTTTCGGCAAAGGCATAGCCGGTTTCGCCCAAGGCGACCTCCAGGTCGATCCGCTCGCGCACGATGCGGTCTTCCTGGATGAAATCGCCCGTTTCGATCTCGAACGACTGGCGCAGCGGTTCATAGTCTTCGCCCGTGTCCGCAATACCGGGAAGCGTGACCTCGCCATAGCGATAGCGCTGGCCGGGATCGATGGTGAAGATGAAACGCGCATCGCCTGGCACGATCGCCCCGTCCTCGCCCGAACCCTCGCCTTCGGGCGGGGTCTGGGTGCGCTGGCGCACATCGGCGTCGTAGAAACCATAGACCGCCAGCATGTCCGACAGCAGCGCGGCGTCTTCCTCGGCCCGGTTGGCAAGCTGTGCGAAATTGTCGTCGGAATCGCGCAAGGTCTCGATATCCGATAGCCCTGCGAACCGGTCGGTAAACTCGCCGAACGCACCGAACTCGGCAAAGGATGCCGGATGGCTGAGCGTGATCCGTTTGGACAATTGCGTCTCGACCAGCGCATCCTCTTCGCCGTCGTCCTCGCCGCCGCCGCGCTGCGACATTTCGGGCAGCGCGAGCTCCTGCGCAGGGATGCCGTTCTCGCGGCTGAGCAATTGTTCGAGGCGGGGGTCGGGTTCGATATCGTCGATCTCGACGGTGAAATCGTCCTCCTCGGGCCAGTCGAGCGAGAAGCCGGTGTCGACCATCGGCGAATCGGGATCATCTTCCTCGGCAACGATGGCGGTCGCCGCTTCGGTATCCATGGCCCAGCCTTCGGGATCGGTCACCGCGGAATCGGGGATCAGTTCTTCAAGCTCCGCATCGGCGTCCATGCTCTGCGCGCGGGCCATCGGCGGCACAGCCGTCTGCGACACAAGGGCGACAGCGGCCATCGCCAGCATGCTGGCGCGCCATGACGAAAATGGAGATGGAATAAGGCGAAAGCCCCCGGCGCCCGCCTCAGCCTTCGAGGATGCGATACCGATCCTGGGGACAGGGCATGCCGTCCTTGCTGCCGCCGGCCTGCGCCTTGTCGCTATCGGCGCGCGGCTGCGCAACCGTCGCGGCAATAAGCGCATCCTGCCTGCCCGCATCGAAACGTTCCCAGCCTTCGCGACCCAGCCGCTCGAGAGGCCGGTAACGGATCTTGTATTGCATGCGCGTCGACCCCTCGATCCAATAGCCCAGATAGACATAGGGCAATCCGGCCTTCGCGGCGCGGTCAATGTGGTCGAGTATGATGTAATTGCCAAGCCCCGATCGGTCGGGATGGTGGGGATCGTAGAACGAATAGATCATTGAAAGACCGTCGTTCTGGCGGTCCGTCAGGCAGGCCCCGACAAGCCGTCCGGGCCGTCCGTCGACGTCGGGTTCGCGATATTCCACGACATAGGAGGTGACGGGCGTCTGCTCGATCATGTCGGCATAATCCATCGAATCCATCGCCGACATGCCGCCGCCCGGATGGCGCGCCTTCAGATATTGCTGGAGAAGATCGTATTGCTCCACCGTCGACCAGGGACGGCAGGCCGATGCGACCAGATCGGCGTTCTTTGCCATGGTCCGGCTCTGCGTGCGCGACGGCACGAATTCCTCCGCCACCACGCGTACCGATACGCAGGCGTTGCAGCCGGCACAGCTGGGCCGATAGGCAACTGTCTGGCTGCGGCGAAAGCCGATCCGGCCAAGGGCATCGTTGAGAGCGTCAGAATCGGGTCCGGCGAGTTCCGTGAAGACCTTCCGCTCCTGACGACCCGGCAGATATGGGCACGGAGCCGGGGCGGTCACGTAAAAGCGGGGGAACCTCACGGGTGCGGACACGAACTGAGCCTGTACCTCTCAACCGTCGATCCGGTGGTCGACTGATGTTCCGGAATACCCGGCCGGTGAAAGCCAGGGTGGGCACCGCGCGGCAGGCGGCGACCAGGAAAAGCCAGCCATGCCGCGCGTAAGCACTATATGCCTGTCGCGGCTCAAAGATTAAAGACCGTTAACTACGAATCATGCAAAAATGTCTTTTTCAGGCCCGTCAGAGACGCTCTTTCACCCTTTGAGGGTACGCGAAACCTGCAAGCGGCCTGCCGAAAAGGCACCTGCGGTCGACCAGCCGGGCGAATCGCCGGCAGGGCCATCAACCGGCGTCAGGCCAGTTCGACCGTGCTCACCTGATAGCCCTTGGACCTGAGATCGGCGATCAGCCCGTCGATCTGCGCCCCGTCGCGGGCCTCGCATTCGATGTCGGTGATCAGCCCCTTGGCAGGCAGCGTGGTGAAGATGCGCTGGTGATAGATCTCGATGATGTTGACGTTATGCTCGTCGAACGCGTGCATCACGCGGTACAGCGCGCCCGGCCGGTCCTGCAGCGTTATGCGAAGCCGCGCCAGCCGGCCCGAACGGGCAAGATCGCGCAGCAGCACATTGGCGAGCAGACGCGTGTCGATATTGCCGCCGCACAGCACCAGACCGATTTTCTTGCCTGCGAACATCTCGGGATTCGACAGCACCGCAGCGAGGCCCGCGGAACCCGCGCCCTCGACCACCGTCTTCTCGATCTGCAGCAAGAGGGAAACCGCGTTTTCCAGCGCCCCCTCGTCCACCAGCAATATGTCGTCGACCAGCTCTGCGATCACGCGCGCGGTGATCTCGCCCGGCGCCTTCACCGCGATTCCCTCGGCCAGCGTATCGCCGCCGCAGACATGTTCCTCGCCCTTGATGCGCGCGAACATCGATGGATACAGCGCCGACTGCACGCCCACGATCTCGATATCGGGATTGAGGTCGCGCGCGATGGTGGCAATGCCCGAGATCAGGCCGCCGCCGCCGATCGGCACCACCAGCATGTCGAGGTCGGGCTGGTCCTGCAGCATCTCCAGACCCACGGTGCCCTGCCCTGCCGCGACGAAGGGATCGTCGAACGGATGCACGAAGGTCAGGCCAAGCTCTTTCTCAAGCTTGCGGGCATGGGCCGAGGCGTCGTCGAACGTCTCGCCCTCAAGCACGACCTTTCCGCCGACGCTTTCGGTCTGCATGATCTTCACCGTCGGCGTGGTGCGCGGCATCACGATGGTGACGGGCACGCCCAGCCGGGTGCCGTGATAGGACAGGCCCTGCGAATGGTTTCCGGCAGACGCCGCGATGACCCCGCGTTCGCGCTGCTCCTGCGTCAGTTGCAGCAAGGCGTTCAGCGCGCCGCGTTCCTTATAGGCGGCGGTGAACTGCTGGTTTTCGAACTTCAGCCAGATTTCCGCGCCCGAAATCTGCGACAGGGTCAGCGATTTCAGCATGGGCGTGCGCACGACCTGTCCCGCGATACGCTGCGCGGCGGCGCGCACGTCATCGGCGTTGAAGGGCATGGCGGTTTCCGCGGATCGGGCGGTGCTGGTCTGAAGGTCGGACATAGGGACAGCGCCCTATCGGATATGGCGCGGCTTGCAAATGCGGTTTAGACCCCCCTTCGATGACTAGCCCCATGACCGCTTGCCCGACAGCATCCGTTTCGCGCGCCGCCCGCCTGCTGGCCGCCGCCTGTTCCGCCTCTCTGATGCTCTTTGTCCCGCCCGCTCTGGCCGACACGCTGATCGAGGATGTGAACGGCATACGTTTCGACCGCGACGGCAATGTCGAACGGTTCGAGGCAATGCTGATCGACGACGACGGCAAGGTTGCCCGGCTATACCGCAAACGCGACAAGCGCCCGAAGGAGGTCGATTACAAGCTCGACGGAAACGGCCGCACGCTAATCCCCTCCTTCATCGATTCGCACCTGCACCTGATGGATACGGGACTCGCGGCGATGATCCTCGACCTGTCGGACACGACATCTTTGCAACAGGCGCAGGCCCGGATCGCCGAATATGCGGCGCGCTTTCCCAACCGCGCATGGATCGTCGGTCGCGGATGGAACCAGGAAAAATGGGGGCTGGGCCGCTTTCCCACCGCCGCCGACCTCGATGCAGCGGTCAGCGACCGGCCGGTCTGGCTGATGCGCGCGGACGGCCACGCAGGCTGGGCGAATAGCGCGGCGCTGACGGCGGCAGGCGTGACGGCAGAGACCGCCGATCCCGACGGCGGGCGGATCATTCGCGGCACCGGCAATGCGCCCGCGGGCGTGTTCGTCGACAATGCGATGGACAGCGTCGCCTCCCTCGTCCCCGAGCCCCGACCAGAGGAACGCGATCTTGCGCTGGAAAAGGCGCAGCAGATGCTGCTGGAGCATGGCATCACCGCCGTCGCCGATATGGGCACGACCATCGACGACTGGCAGGCCCTGCGCCGCGCGGGCGACCGGGGGCGGCTGCGCATTCGCGTGATGGGCTATGCCGCCGGCATCGACGAGATGGTCACCATCGCGGGCGCGGAACCCACCATGTGGCTTTATGGCGACCGGCTGCATATGGGCGGTGTGAAGCTGTATCTCGACGGTGCGCTGGGTTCTCGCGGCGCATGGCTGCTGGAAGATTATGCCGACGCGCCAGGCGAGCGGGGCCTGCCGCTGAAGTCCGGCACCCAGCTTCGCAACATGATGAGCCGGGCCGCGATGGCGGGGTTCCAGCCCGCGGTGCATGCCATCGGCGATGCCGCCAATCGCGAGGTGCTGGATGCCATCGCCGAACTGCGCGAGACCTATGAGGGCGACCGCCGCTGGCGCGTCGAACATGCGCAGATCGTCGATCCGGCAGACCTGCCCCGATTCGCGCAGCTCGACGCGATCGCGTCGGTCCAGCCAGTGCATCAGACGTCCGACCGTCTGATGGCCGAAGCGCGGCTGGGACCCGACCGGCTGCTGGGCGCCTATGCCTGGCACTCGCTGATCGAAAGCGGCACGCCGGTCGCGTTCGGCTCCGACTCGCCGGTCGAGCCGGTCGATGTCTGGTCGGGGATCGCCGCGGCGGTGACGCGGCAGGGCGCCGATGGGCAGCCCGCGGGCGGCTGGATGCCGCAAGAGCGTATCAGCCGCCAGCAGGCGTTTGCGGGATTTACCGCGGCGGGCGCCTATGCCGGCAAGGCCGAGGGCCGATTCGGCAGTCTGGCCGAAGGTGAATGGGCCGATTTCCTGTTCGTCAGCGCGGACCCGCTGGAAATCCCGGATTCTGAAATTCGTGACCTGCGGGTGGAACAGACCTGGATCGCAGGCGTTCGCGTCTATCAGCGCGATTAGTCAGGAATTATAAAAAGCTGTTGCGCAAATGCGGCAATCCCTTGCTGCAAGGCAAAAAAATGATGTCTGCCATGTGTTTGAAGGCATTAACGGCGTTGACACAAGACGATGAAAACGTATTTTCGTGCTGCAAATCCGGGTTGGCGCGTTGCGTCGCTTGGCCGGTGTCATGAATCCGCAGCTTGGGGGACATAGCTACGGACAAGTGACTGAGGTTCGGTTCGGGGCAGGGTTATCCCGCTCGAATTCGAAAAGAATTGAGCGAACAAGGAGATAAACTAATGATCCTCCGCAAGATGGCCACTGCCGCTACTGCGCTGGCACTCGTTTCGGCGCCTGTCGCCGCCATTGCAGCCGAAGGCGACCAGCGCGCTGCTGCGCCTGCTGCCAAGACCAGCGAGATGGGCGGCGGTTCGCCGATTCTCGCCGTTCTCGCTGCCGTTCTCATCGGCGTCGGCATCTACATTGCCGTCGACGGCGACGACGACGATCCGATCAGCGTCTGATCGTTTCTCGGATTCCGAGTTCAGAAAGGGCGGGGCCGATGGCTCCGCCCTTTTCTTATGCGCGTTCGGCTTGTTGGCGGGCGGTGTGGTGGCGGACGTAGCGCACAGGCCGATGCGCGGCCATTATCGGCATGGCATGGATGTCGCGGCGGCTCCGCTGCGGATCAGGCCCCGGTGCCCTCGCCGGTAATGCTCTCGCGCTTGTCTTCTTCGACGGCCTCGTCCTCTTCCGGTTCGCTCTTCTTGCGGCGATCGGTCAGCCACATCAGGAACAGCGAGCCTTCGAACAACAGATAGAGCGGGACCGCCAACACAAGCTGCGAGCCGGGGTCCGGCGGGGTGATGATCGCGGCCAGCGCCACGATCGCGACGATCACATAGCGGCGCGCTTTCTTGAGCGATTCCCGACTGACGATCCCCGCCCGGTTGAGCAGCATGAGCAAGACCGGCAGCAGGAAGCTGATCCCGAACGCCAGGATGAACTGCATCACCAGCGCCAGATAATCGCCGGTTCCGGGCAGCGCCTCTATCTGCAGGCCGCCGGCATCGCCCTGGAACCCGATGAACCAGCGAAACGCATTGGGCATCACCACGAAATAGGCGAGCGCCGCCCCGGCGGTAAACAGGATGGGGGTCGCGAACAGGAACGGCAGGAACGCCTTTTTCTCTTTCGCATAAAGACCGGGCGCGACGAATTGCCACAGCTGGTTGGCGATGATCGGGAACGACAGAAAGAACGCGGCGAACACCGCGACCTTCAGTTCGACGAAAAACGCCTCATACAGCTTGGTATAGATCAGCCGTCCTTGCCCATCGGGAAAGGCCTGTGTCAGCGGCCTCACCAGAAAGCCGAAGATCTCGTCCGAAAACGGAAAACAGATCGCAAAGGCCACCACCAGCGTCAGCAGGCAGCGCATCAGCCGGTTCCTGAGCTCGATCAGATGGTCGAGCAGCGGCGATTCGGTTTCGTCGAGATCGGATATGCGAAACATGGCGTCCTACCGATCCGCCTGCTGCCGCTCAGGCGCAGGCTCGAGCGGTAGCTCGGGCGAAGGTTCAGCATCGGGTTCAGCCCGGGGTGCAGCCAGGGGCTCAGGCTCCATTTGCGGATCGACCGGTTTGGTGCCATCCGTATCAGGCGCTTTCGCGCTGCCGGTCGCAGACGGTTCGACCTTCGGCGCATCCGGTTCGGGCAGCGCGGCGCGCTGGCCGTCATGGGCGGGCCTTACGGCCTCGGGATGCTTGGCCATGATCTCGGCGTTGCGCTTGTTCCATTCGGCCTGCATCTCTTCCAGCTCGGCCTCGCGCACCATGGCGTCGATGCCTGACCGGAAATGTGCCGAAACGCGCCGGATCTTGCCGATCCAGCGTCCCGCCGTGCGCATGGCCAGCGGCATATCCTTCGGGCCGATGACGACCACCGCGACGATCACGATGATCAGCAGCTCGATCGCGCCGATGTCGAACATGAAAGAAGCGTCCTAACGCAGCCCCGCCAACGCGGCTCAGCTGCTCTTTTCGCTATCGCTCGTCGCGGCGGGCGCAGCGGTCGGTGCGGCCGTCTTTTCGGTCGTCGTTGGGGCGGGCGCCTGATGGTCGATCCGTTCCGGCGAACGCGATTCCTCGTTCATGCCCTGCTTGAAGCTTTTGATGCCCTTGCCGAAGTCGCCCATCATTTCCGAGATCCGTCCGCGTCCGAAGAGCACGAGGATCACGATCGCGACGATCAGCAATTGCCAGGGTCCAACATTCATTTCAAATTCTCACTTATACGAGAGTACGCTTCCCGTTTAGGCGGTTTCGTCGCCCATATCCAGAGAGGCTTCGGTGTCGCCTGCCTCCTGACGCATTTCTTTTGCGTTCTTGTGAATATCCGAGCTTTCTCTTTCCAGCGCCTCTTCCACTGGTTCCAGCAGGCCCGCGGCGCGCAATTCGGCCAAGCCCGGCAGGTCGCGGCGGGTGGCAAGGCCGAAATGGGTGAGGAATTCGGGCGTGGTCGCATAGATCACGGGCCTGCCCGGAACCTCGCGGCGGCCCGCGGCGCGAACCCATCCGGCCTCCATCAACACGTCAAGCGTGCCTTTCGCCGTCTGCACGCCGCGAATCGATTCGATTTCGGCGCGGCTGACCGGTTCGTGATAGGCGATGATCGCAAGGCATTCGGTCGCCGCACGCGACAGCCGCTTGGGCTCCTCGCGCTCTCGGCGTAGCAGATGGGCAAGATCGGGTGCGGTCTGCAGGTGCCAGCGCTGCCCGCGCCTCACCAGTTCGATGCCGCGTCCTTCGTAACGGGCGGCCAGTTCCGACAGCGCCTCGCGCACATCCGCCCCGCCCAGGTGCTCGCCGATCTCGGCCGCGGTCATCGGCTCCTCCGCCGCGAACAGCACGGCTTCGACCGCGCGGACCAGATCGTCGGGGCCAGCGTCCTGCGTCATTCGCGGGACCGCGCCCCGCCAAGCGCGCGCAAGCGTAGCGGCCCGAACACGTCCTCCTGCGCGATTTCCGCCCGGCCCTGCTTCGCCAGTTCCAGCGCAGCGACGAAGCTGCTGGCGAGCGCCGACTTGCGCAATTTCGGGTCGGCATGGGGAGGCAGGAACTGGCGCAGTTCCATCCAGTCCAGCGATACGCCCAGCATGGACGACACGCGCGACAGCGCGCTTTCCAGCGTCATAACCGCGCGGTCGCGCACCATGTGGACGACGGGTGCGGTGCGCGCCTTCACCTGTCCATAGGCCTGCACCAGATCGAACCATTCGCATTGCCATGCCCGCTTCTTCAACACGCGCAGCCCCTCTGGCGCGCCGCGCGCGAACACGTCGCGGCCCAGCCGGTCGCGCGCCATCAGCCGCGCCGCGACATTGCGCATCGCCGCCAGCCGTTCGAGCCTGAGTTGCAGGCGCAGCGCCAGTTCCTCGGGGCTGGGGTCTTCCTGCTCTTCCTTGGGCAGCAGCATCGCGGATTTCAGGAATGCCAGCCACGCCGCCATCACAAGGTAATCCGCGGCAAGTTCCAGCCGCATTTCGCCCGCGCGGTCGATGAAGGCGAGATACTGGTCGGTCAGTTCCAGGATCGAGATGCGCCGCAGATCGACCTTTTGCCGCCGCGCCAGGTCGAGCAGCACGTCGAGCGGCCCTTCCCATGTCGCGAGTTCGACATAGAGACGCTCGCTGTCGTCGGCTGGCGCGGGTGCATCGTCGGTCCAGCCGCCGGCCCCTTCCCCCCACAACGTGCCGGGTTCGGAGCCGTCGATTATCACGCCGCCACCCCTGCCGCCGCCAGCAACGCGTCACGCTTGGCGATGCATTCGGCCCGCCGTTCGGCACTTTCGAACACCGCCACCGCCTTGCCCTGCATCGCCGCGTCGAGGCGGCGGCGGGCATCGGGCGTGATATCGCCGCAGGCTTCGACGGTCGCAACCATGTCGGGCATTTTCGCCCAGCAATTGAGCACGAGGTCGCAGCCCGCCTCCAGCGCCTTCACCGAACGCTCTGCGATGGAGCCGGACAGGGCTTCCATGTCGATGTCGTCGCTCATCAACAATCCGCCAAAACCGATGCGACCGCGGATGATGTCGCCGATCACCCTGGCGGATTGGGTGGCGGGATGGTCCGCGTCCCATGCGGTATAGGTGACATGCGCGCTCATCCCGATGGCTGCGCCGCGCAGCGCGTGGAACGGGGCGATGTCCTGCTCAAGCTCCGCCTCGCTCGCGGTGACCACGGGCATTTCCTTGTGGCTGTCGGCGCAGGCGCGGCCGTGGCCGGGGATATGCTTGATGATGCCCGCGACGCCCGCTTGTTCTAGCCCGTCCAGCACGGCGCGCCCCAACGCGGCGACGCGCATCGGGTCGTGGCCCAGCGCGCGGTCGCCGATCACGTCATGCGCGCCCTCGCACCTGACGTCGAGCAGCGGGAGCGCGTCGCAATTGAGGCCGGCTTCGGCAAGGTCCAGCCCGATCGCCTCGGCATTGACCCGCGCCGCCTCTATCGCGGAGATCGGGGCGATGTCGTATAACCGGTCGAAGATGCCCTGCGGCGGATATTGCGGCCAGACCGGGGGCTTCATGCGCGCGACGCGCCCGCCTTCCTGGTCGATGGTGATCAGCAGATCGTCCCGCCCCGCGACCGTGCGCAATTCATCGGTGAGCGCGCGCATCTGCGCCGGACTTTCGCAATTGCGCCCGAACAGGATATAGCCCGCCGGATCGGCCTCACGAAAGAAGGCGCGTTCGTCGTCGGTCAGCTCGGTGCCGGAAAGGCCGAATATCGCGGGGGTCATAAGACGCGAAGATTCGCACGGAATCGCGGAAATGCGCAAGTTCGGGTGGCGGACAGCGCGCCCTTATCCCCAAATCAGCGCTTTACCTGACATTCTATGCCGTTCGCCTTCAATTCGCTGCACAGCGCATTGGCCGAAGCCGTGCTGCCCGTCACCGCCTGCAGGCGGAACACGGTGCCGATATCAGCGCGCCCCTCGATGATGCGGCGGTCGAAATCGCCCAGCCGCTGATAGCGCTGGGTCAGCGTCTGCCAGCCTTTCTGCGCCGCCGCCTCGGTCGAATAGGCACCGACCTGTACGCCGACGCCGGACACCTGCGGCGCCGGAGCGGGCGCAGGCGCAGGGGCCGGATCGGCGTCCTGCTTTGGCGCGGGTGCGACGGGTTCGGGATCGGGCTTTTTCTGGGCGATCCGCGCCTCGCGCTCGATCCCCTCGCCCACCTTGTAGCTGGTGTCGCCGGTCCCCGCGAAGGTCTTGCCGCCCGGATTTTCGGGACGGACCTTGTAGGGCGCATCTGGCGCGGCGATGACCGAACCGTCGCCCTCGGGCGGGGCAAGCTGCCAGTCGCGCAGCAGCCAGATCGCCAGCACGGCAAGCACGATCAGCCCGGCGGCAATGCCCAGGAACTTGCCCATGCGGGGCCAGTCCAGCCCCTCGTCGTCATCCTCGTCAGCCGGTTCCAGCCACGGCAGCCGCAGGTCGGCTTCGTCCAGCGCCAGTTGCGCTTCGCCGTCACCGCCTTGGCTGACCTGTGGAATCATCGCCTAGAGTCGCTCCGCTGCCTCGACACCCAGAATCGAGAGGCCGTTGCGGATAACCTGCCCGATCTGTTTCGCAAGATATAGCCGGACACCCGTGTTTACCATGTCGTCTTCCACGATAAAGCGGCGGGCCGGGTCGTCATTGCCCTGATTCCACAGCGCATGGAACGCGGCCGCCAGATCCATCAGGAAGAAGGCGATCCGGTGCGGTTCGCGCGCGCGGGCGGCT
Organism: Croceicoccus sp.; assembly: GCF_983967925.1. Lineage (NCBI taxonomy): Bacteria > Pseudomonadati > Pseudomonadota > Alphaproteobacteria > Sphingomonadales > Erythrobacteraceae > Croceicoccus > Croceicoccus sp. Next base: position 68,980 of record NZ_CFETID010000011.1, read on the forward strand.
TGTTCGACCACGCGCGGGAACTGGGCGGCCTGTTTCATCAGCACCTGCTCGTCGGTGTGGAGGATGCCGTCATCGCCCCAGCTTTGGGCGCGCGCCGCCTCGGCCTTGTCGGAAAGCCCGGCTTCGGCCGCCTTGCGCAGCACCGATGCGATGCGGGCGTGGGCGTATTGGACATAGAAGACGGGATTGTCCTTCGACGCCTCGACCACCTTGGCGAAGTCGAAATCCATCTGCGCCTCGGGCTTGCGGGTCAGCATGGTGAAGCGCACCACGTCCTTGCCCACTTCCTCGACCATGTCGGCGATGGTGATGAAATTGCCCGAACGCTTGGACATCTTCACCGGTTCGCCGTCGCGCAGCAGCTGGACCATCTGCACCAGCTTGACGTCGAAAGGCTTGGATTCGGCATGCTCCGCGCCGGTCAGCGCGGCGACGGCGGCCTTGATCCGCTTGACCGTGCCCGCATGATCCGCGCCCCAGATGTCGATCAAGGCATCAGCACCTTGGGCCTTCTGGAAGTGATAGGCCATGTCCGCGCCGAAATAGGTCCAGCTGCCGTCGGATTTCCGGATCGGCCGGTCCTGATCGTCACCGAACTGGGTCGAGCGGAACAGCGGCAGCTCCACCGGCTCCCAGTCGTCAGGCGTCTTGCCCTTGGGCGCTTCCAGCAGGCCGTCATAGACAAGGCCCTTCTGGCGCAGGAAGGTCTCGGCCATCTCGGGCTTGCCCTCGGCCTGCAGCTTGGCTTCGGAAGAAAACAAATCGTGGTGGATGCCCAGCATGGCCAGATCGCTGCGGATCATGTCCATCATCGCGTCGACCGCGCGCATCCGGAACAGGTCGAGCCATTCGCTTTCGGGCGCGTCCTTGTACCCGTCGCCGAATTCCTCGGCCAAGGCCCTGCCGATGGGGACCAGATAGTCGCCGGGATAGAACCCCTCGGGAATCGCGCCGATATCCTCGCCCAGCGCCTCGCGGTACCGCAGATGCACCGACCGGGCGAGCGTCTGCACCTGCGCGCCCGCGTCATTGACGTAATATTCGCGGATCACCGCAAAGCCCGCATATTCCAGCAGCCCCGCCAGCGAATCGCCGACAACCGCGCCGCGGCAATGGCCCATGTGCATCGGGCCCGTCGGATTGGCCGACACATATTCGATATTGACCGTTTGCCCCGCGCCCATGGCGGAGCGCCCATAGGCGTCGCCCAGCGCGGCAATCGCGTCGAGCTCGGCTTCCCATGCGCTGGGCGCGATCCGCAGATTGATGAAGCCCGGCCCCGCGATCTCGGCCGCGGCGATATCGGCTTCCTTCGAAAGCTCTGCCGCCAGTGCCTCTGCCAATGCGCGCGGATTGGTCTTTGCGGGCTTGGCCAGCACCATGGCGGCATTGGTGGCCAGATCGCCATGCGCGGGATCGCGCGGCGGCTCTACCGTGACATTCGCGCGGTCGAGCCCGCCGGGCAGCGTGCCCGCCGTCTCCATCGCGTCGAGGGCCTTGTCCACCGCGGCCGAAATGGCGGCGTGGATGGTGAGGGGCTTTTCCGTGGTCTGCTCGGTCATGGCCGCGCGACTAGCGGGGAATGACGCGAGTGGGAAGTGGCCTGACGCGTCAGACCGCCTTTACCCGCGCCCGATCGCTACCCGAATCAACGCGTGGCGTTATAGGCCAGTTGGTCCTCGCTCAGCTGGAAACCCACCAGCACCTCGAACGAAGCGCGCGCGACCGCGGCCCTGACCTCAGGGTCGGCCAGCGGGTCGAGCGCGGCATCGGGGTCCCCGGGCTTGCGGCGGCGCGTGATCTGTTCGCGAACATCCTCGGGCAGGGTGGCGGCGGCTGCATCGATGAAAGCACCTGCCCGTCCGCTTGCCTGCGCGCGGTCCTGTCCCGCCGCGAAATTCACCGTCACGCTGCCGATCCGCTTCGACTGAACCGAATTGCCGCCCTGCAGCACGGTGACGAAGAAAGGCAGCTCCACGCTGCGTGCCGCGCCGGTGTCGCGCCGGGTGGCGAGGACGTCGAACGTCGCCTCGGAATAAATCTTTGCGCCGGTGTCGTCGCACGCGGCGCGCAGGTTCGTCATGGTGGCGGTGACGTCCATCGAGGCCAGCGACTTGTCGTTCGGCTGGCTGAAGGTCGTGATGTCGCCGGTATAGGCGGGGATGCCCACCGCCGGGCAGCGCGAGCGGACGGAGGTGACGCCGACGCCTTCCTGAAGCACGAGCTCACCCTCGCGCGAGCAGCCGGCGAGCAGGGCCACGCCGGACATCAGCAATGCGAAACCTGCGGCGGGGCGGAATTTCATCTTCATGGGCGGCGGAACCTTCTGCCAGTCATATGCGGCGGCCAAGACGGATGGCCGCTTTCAACGGGATGCTGCCTGCCCTAGCCGCAGCCTTTCGCAAGGGCAACGGCGCGCGAAAGGACGAACGCGGTTCCGTCATGTCCATCCGAACCTTTACCGCCGCTTTACGCCTGCCCCCTGCTGACGCTAAAGGCAGGGCATGAACACCCCCACCATGCCCGCCGCCGCCAGCGAAACCCGCGAAGCCGGGGACACGCTTCCCCATCTGCTGGTCCTGCTGGCCGCGCCGCGTGGCTTTTGCGCCGGCGTCGACCGCGCGATCGAGATCGTCGAGCGTTCGCTGCAGAAATATGGCGCGCCCGTCTATGTGCGGCACGAAATCGTGCATAACCGCTATGTGGTCGACAGCCTGAAGGCCAAGGGCGCCATCTTTGTCGAGGAACTGGACGAGGTGCCCGACGGCGTGCCGGTGGTCTTTTCCGCGCATGGCGTGCCGAAATCGGTGCCCGCCCATGCGGAGGAACGCGGCCTCGACTACCTCGACGCGACATGCCCGCTGGTCAGCAAGGTGCACCGCCAGGCCGAACGCCAGGTCGAGGCGGGGCGGCACATCATCTTCATCGGCCACGCCGGCCACCCGGAGGTCATCGGCACGTTCGGACAGGTGCCGCAAGGCGACATGACGCTGGTCGAAACGGTCGAGGACGTGGCGAAGCTGAAATTCGAACCCGGCACGCCGCTGGCGTTCCTGACCCAGACGACGCTGTCGGTCGACGATACCCATGCCATGATCGAGGCGCTGAAGCAGCGTTTTCCCGACATCGCCGGGCCGCGCGGCGAGGATATCTGCTATGCCACGTCGAACCGGCAGGCGGCGGTCAAGGTCCTCGCTCCGCAGGTCGACATGCTGCTGGTGATCGGCGGGGCCAATTCGTCGAACTCGCTGCGCCTTGTCGAGGTGGCCGAACGCATAGGCACCGATGCGCGGCTGATCCAGCGCGGCGACGACATCGATGCGGAAATGCTGGACGGCATCGGCACCATCGGCCTCACCGCCGGGGCCAGCGCGCCCGAGGTGCTGGTGCGCGAGGTGATCGACCATCTCTCCCGCTTCCGCGCGGTGGAGGAACGGGTCATCACCACGACCGAGGAAAACATGGTCTTCAAGCTGCCTCGCCAGCTGACCGACTGATCCGCGCATCATGGCTGTCTATACCCGCATCAACAGCGAGGACATGGCCGCGCTGGTTACGCAGTTCGGCGTGGGCGAGCTGGTGTCCGCCAAGGGCATCGCCGAGGGCGTGTCGAACAGCAACTGGCTGCTGGAAACGCGTGGTACCCCTGACGCGGGGCGTTTCATCCTGACCGTCTATGAAGAGCGCACAGATACGCGCGATCTGCCGTTCTTTCTGAATCTGCTCGACCATCTGGCCGCGGCGGGCTGTCCGGTTCCGCGGACAATCCACGATTCCAGCGGCTCGGCATGGCGCACCATCGACACGCCGCAGGGCGAGAAGATGCTGGCGCTGATCGAGTTCCTGCCGGGTGTCAGCGCCGACGATCCGACTCCGGCGCAGGCCGAGGCGGTGGGCGCGGCACTGGCGCAGGTGCATCTTGCGGGACAGAGCTTTGGCGACTTTCGCAGGGACGGAATGGGGCCTGAGGCGTGGCGCGGTTTCGTACGGTCCTGCGCGGGCCGCTGGTCCGAGATCGACCCGGTGCTGGATGCCGTACCCGCGCTGGTGGACGACGCGATAAAGCGCTGGCCTGCGGACCTGCCGGTGTCGACGATCCATGCCGATCTGTTTCCCGACAATGTGCTGCTGGTGGGCGACGAGGTGTCGGGCATGATCGACTTCTATTTCGCATGCACAGGTCCGATGGCCTATGACATCGCCGTGACCCATGCGGCTTGGAGCTTTACGCCCGATGGCCGCCACTTCGATCCCGCCATCGGCGATGCGCTGCTGACCGGTTACCGTTCGGTGCGCGAGCCCGATGCCGCCGAGATCGCGGCCCTGCCCGATCTGGCCAAGGCGGGCTGTCTGCGCTTCCTGCTGACCCGCGCCTATGACTGGCTGAACACCCCTGCCGATGCGATGGTGACCAAGAAGGATCCGCTGGCCTTCCTGCGCCGCCATGCGTTCTATGATGAACGGGGCGCGGTGGCGTTCGGGGTCCTGTCTTAATGGATGTCGAGATTTTCACCGACGGCGCGTGCAAGGGCAATCCCGGTCCGGGCGGCTGGGGCGCGATCCTGCGGGCGATGAAGAAGGACGGGGAAGCGACCGAGAAGGAGATGTCCGGATCGGAAGGCGCGACGACCAACAACCGTATGGAACTGACCGCCGCGATCCGCGCGCTGCAGGCGCTGAAGCGCCCTTGCAAGGTCGCGCTTTATACCGACAGCAAATATGTGATCGACGGTATCACCAAATGGGTCTTCGGCTGGCAGAAGAAAGGCTGGAAGACCGCCGCGAAAAAGCCTGTGTTGAACGAGGATCTGTGGCGCGAACTGCTGGATGCGGCGCGCCCGCACACGATCGACTGGCACTGGGTCAAGGGCCACGACGGCCATCCAGAGAACGAGCGCGCCGACCAGCTTGCCAGCGATGCGGCGCTGGCGGCGCGGGTATAGGGGTGGCGGTCAGACCGTGGTGTCGACCACTTCGGCGCCCGGACCGTTCTTGAGGATCGAATCGATCGCGTTCTGGGCGCTGGCCTTCGAACTATAGCCTTCGGTCCAGAACATGGTTTCCGAATTATAGCAGAAATAGGCGACATACTCGCCCTTCTTGTTCTGCCGGATTTCAAAGCGATGTGCCATGGCGTTGCCCCCGTTTCTGGCCGTCAGGAAATCTGTACTGCCATGGATAACAGCCTGGCCTTCGGGTGCAACCCCGGTCGCGGTGCGGATCAGAAGCGGTCGGCGCGGTAAGGCGCGGGATCGATGCCCTTGGCCGGTCCCACAGCGTCCCGGCCCAGCAGCAGAGCGACGGCCATGTCGGCGGCGGCGGGCGAGGTCTGGATGCCGAAACCGCCCTGCCCCGCGCACCAGAAAAAGCCCGGCAAATGCGCATCAAAGCCATAGATGGGCGCACGATCGGGCGCAAAACTGCGCAGTCCTGCCCATTTGCGCTCGACCGCGTCCACCCGCCAGTCGACGGCCTGTTCCAGCCGGTCGATCGCGAGCGCCACGTCCAGCTCGTCGGGCGCGGCGTCGCAGGCGGGCGACGGCGTCTCGTCATGCGGGCTGAGCCAGAGGCGGCCGCTTTCGGGCTTGAAATAGAATGTCTCGTTGATGTCCAGCACCAGCGGCAGGTCGGCGGGCGCTTCGGGGCTGCAGCGCAATTGCAGCACCGTGCGGCGTAGCGGCGCGATGCCGATGGGCTGCGCGCCCGCAATCCGCGCCACCTCGTCCGCCCATGCGCCCGCCGCGTTGACCAATATGCGCGCCGTTACGGTGCTGCCGTCCGCCAGCCGCAGCGCCCAGCCCTGCGCGCCGCGTTCCGCCGCCGCCAGCTTTGCCCGCGTTCGCAGCAAGGCGCCCCCCGCCTGTGCCCGCGACAGGAAATGCGCGTGCAGCGCGCCCACGTCGATGTCGCAGCAGCTTTCGCTCCATGTCCCGTCGACCCACTCGGGCTTCAGCCCCGGCACCAGCCGCGCCATCTTTGCTTGGTCCAGCCGCTCCATATTCGCGCCCAGTGCCGCGAACCGCGCGACATAGGCTTCGATTGCCTCGACATCGCCTGCCCTGCCGATGTGAAGCGCGCCGCGCGGCGTCAGAAATCCACCCTCGCGCAGATAGGGTCCGCTGGCGACGGTCAGCGGAAAGACCTGCGGCCCGCCATAGGTTTCCTCCCAGAACGCGGCGGAGCGGCCGGTGGCGTGATAGCCCGCGACATCCTCGGCCTCGAGCATGATGACCGATGCCTCGCCCGCAAGGCTGGCGGCAAGGCTTGCCCCCGCCATGCCCGCGCCGACGATGGCGATGTCGCAGTTTTCCGAGACCGCCCCGGTCATTGCGCTCCGTCCGCAGGCAGGCGTTGCGCAAGAAAATCGTCGATTGCCGAGAGGGCACGGCCACGCACCTCATCGCTCTCACGCAGGATTTCATGCGCCGATTCGGAGCCGAATTCCATCAGCCGCGCATCGGGTAGCAGGCGCACGGCGCGGCGGATCGCGCGCGCGCTGACCAGCCGGTCGGCGCTGGTGGACAGCACCAGCACGGGGAGCTTCACCTTTGCCAACACATCCGCTCTTGCCGTGCGGCGCATCGATTCGGCGGCGCGTTCGACCCAGCCCCAGCTTGGCGCGCCCAGCCGCAATTGCGGGCGTTTTTCGCGCCAGTACAGCTCGTCCTCATAGCGACTGACGTCATGCGTCAAAATGCCCTGCCGCGCGCCGGCGGGCTGCCCCGGCTTCTCGCCCATCTTCCACGCGGGCCGGCTGACCGGGCCCAGCGCCGCCATGACACGCGCCGCGCCGTGCCACATCCACGGGCTGAGCGGCGGCCCCGCAAAGCCCAGCATCGGCGCGACCAGCACCAGCGCATCGGGATCGGCCGCGCCTTCCGCCACGCCGCGCAGGGCAAGCTGACCGCCCATCGAATGACCGATCAGAACGTGCTTTTCTTGGGCCGGGCGATTCGCGCCCGATTCGGCTTTCCAGTCGCTCCAGAACCCGCGCAGATCGTCGATCCAGTGCGCGAAATCGCCGATATGGCCGGTGGCATCGTCATCGCCCAGCCGGCCCGATCCGCCCTGCCCGCGCCAGTCGATCGCGGTGACCGCCCAGCCCTGGCCGAACCAGTATTCCAGCGTCTCGAGATATTTCTCATACGCATCGCCGCGCCCGCCCAGAAACAGCAGCGAACCGCGCGATTGCGCGGGTCTGGGCCAGTCGATCCGGCGGATCGCGTGCCCGTCGGGGGCGTGCCACGCCGATTCGCGGGCGTGGGCCGGAATGGCGCGGCGGGCAGCGGCCGGATCGGCGGACATCGCGCCGGGAATGGCAGGGTGCAGGTCGGTCAAGAAAGCGAGTTCACTTTGGGTAACGGCATCTTCGCGGGCATGGTTACTGTTTGGTAAGTCCTGCCCTTTAGACCGGCCCCAATCAGGGGGAACCGGTTGGACATGAACACGCATCTCATCGCTTACGGATTGCTCGCCGCATTGGCAATCGCGGTGCTCTATGCAGGGATCACCGATCTTCGGCATCGCAAGATCACCAACCGGCTGACCGGCGCGATCGCGATTGCCGCGCCGATGTTCTGGTGGGCCAGCGGGCTTTCGATCTGGCCGGGCGTCGCCATCCAGATCGGCCTCGCCGTCGGCTGGTTCGTGTTCGGCGCCTTGCTGTTCAAGATCGGCCAGATGGGCGGCGGCGACGTCAAGCTGTTCACCGCGCTGGCGCTGTGGCTCGAACCCTCGCTGTTCATGATGGTCGTGCTGCTGACGATGATCGTCAACGGCTTTGCGACCCTGATCGTCTGGCGCGGCGTCCGCCGGGCCTGGCGCGAAGGCCGCCATGTCGAGGCGCGCTCGACGCCCTATGGCGTGTCCGCCGCGCTGGTGATGCTGGTGATGTTCGCCGTTCGCTACGGGCCTGCGGTCCAGACGGCATTTTCCACAAATTCGCTGAATTTTGCGTGATGAGCGGGTCGCCTTGACCTGATTTTAACCATTGCCGGTGAGTCTGGCAGCACGAATGGGGGCGAGAATCCCCGATCCGATTGACGAAGGGGCTTTGGAGCCATGGACAAGAAGAAGCTGATCCTGCTGGCAGTCGCGCTGGTCGTCGCGGTGGGGACCGCACTGATGGCGCGCAGCATGTTCGCGGGGAGCACCGCTCCCCAGGCAGAGGCCGCCGTGGCCGAACCCGAAGGTCCGCGCGTGCTGGTCGCCCAGCGTGCGCTGCCGGTCGGCACCATCATCACCGCCGATGCGCTGCAGTTCAAGATGTGGCCCAAGGAGATGGTGCAGGACGTCTATTTCGTCGAGGGCGAGGCCGATATGCAAAAGCTGCTCGGCACCGTCGCACGCTTTCCCGTGACCGCGGGCCAGCCGCTGACCAAGGGCACGCTGGTGCAGCCGGGCGACCGGGGCTTCCTGGCCGCCGCGCTTGGGCCCGGCATGCGCGCCGTGACCGTCACCGTGTCGGAAAAGACCGGCGTTGCGGGCTTTGTCTTTCCGGGTGACCGCGTCGACCTGCTGCTGACGCAGGCCATCGGCGGCGGCCGCGACGAGCCCGGCTTCAACGCCACCGAAACCGTGCTGCGCAACCTGCGCGTGCTGGCCACCGACCAGTCGACCGAAACGACGCAGGTCGAAGGCAAGACCGTGGTGAAGAAGTTCCGCACCGTCACGCTGGAAGCCACGCCGCGCATCGCCGAGAAGATCTATGTCGCACAGGAAGTCGGCACGCTGTCGCTGGCCCTGCGCTCGATCGCCGACAACCGCGCCGAACTCGACCGCGCCATCGCCTCGGGCGAGCTGGTCGTGCCCGAAGGCGCTTCGCCCGAAGAGGAAGAGGAAATCCTGCAGCTGGCGATGAACCGCCCGCAGGAAGGCCGCACCACCTTCCAGACCGGCGGCGACGTGTCGCGCTTCCAGTCGCGCTTCATGCCTTCGCCCAAGAGCAACGATCCGGCACCCAGCGTCGGCGCCGCGCCTGCCGCCGCCCGGCCCACCGGACCGACCGTGCGCGTCAGCCGGGGCAACAACACCGTCATAGTGCCGGCCGGCAAGTGACCGAAAGGGACGGGAGCAAGCCAGCCGTGATCAAGAATTGCCACATAGTGTCCAAGGGGGGACATAAGATGAACCGCCGTCTGCTTTCGGGCCTCGTGCTCGCTGCTACCGCCCTGGCGCCGATCGGCACTATGGGAACCGCGACGACCGCCGTCGCCCAGACCCTGCCCGCGCCTTCAGACCAGATCGTGCTGTCGATCGGCCGGGGCCAGCTGGTCAATGTGGGCGGCCGGATGGCCGACATCTTCATCGCCGACGAAAGCATCGCCGACGTGCAGGTGAAGTCGACCAATCAGATTTATCTGTTCGGCAAGGCCGGCGGCGAAACCACGGTCTATGCCAGCGATTCGGCGGGTGCGATCATCTGGTCGGCCAATGTCCGCGTCGGCACCAATATCGACAGCATCGACCAGATGCTGGGCCTCGCCATGCCCGAGGCCAAGATTTCGACCGCGACGATGAACAACACCGTGCTGCTGACCGGCACGGTCGCGGCGCCCGAGGATGCGGCAGAGGCGGAGCGCCTTGTCTCGGCCTTCGTTGGCGACGGGGTGAACGTGATCAGCCGTCTGAAGCTGGCGACGCCGCTGCAGGTCAATCTGCAGGTCCGCTTTGCCGAAGTCAGCCGCACGCTGGTCCGCGCCATCGGCGTGAACCTCGCCACCTTCGACGGCACCAGCGGGTTCAAGTTCGGTGTAACGCAGGGCCGCGAAGGCTTCCTTCCGCAGTGGAGCATCGGCGGCAACGTCTTTACCGGCGGCACCACGGCATCGGGCGGATCCAGCCTTGTGACGGGCGCGGGCACGGGCAGCACCATCGCCGGTTTCGGCAAGTTCCTCGGCCTCGACCTTGCAGGCGCGCTGGATCTGGGTGAGCAGGACGGCCTCGTCACCACGCTGGCGCAGCCGAACCTGACCGCGCTGTCGGGCGAAACGGCCGAGTTCCTCGCGGGCGGCGAATTCCCGATCCCGATGAGCCAGGGTCTGGGCACCGTCGCCATCGAATACAAGAAATACGGCGTCAGCCTGGCCTATACGCCGACCGTACTGGCAAACGGCCGCATCTCGATCCGCGTTCGTCCCGAAGTGTCGGAACTGTCGAGCGCAGGGGCGGTCACGATCGAAGGCTTCGAGGTTCCCGCCCTCACCACCCGCCGCGCGGAAACGACGGTGGAGCTGGGTTCGGGCCAGAGCTTCATGATCGGCGGGCTGCTGTCGAACTTTTCGAACCAGACCATCGAAAAGACGCCGGGCGTCGGCGACCTGCCGATCCTGGGCAATCTGTTCCGCTCCACCAGCTTCCGCCGCGGCGAGACCGAGCTGGTGATCGTGGTGACGCCCTATCTGGTGAAGCCGGTGGACGCGAACCAGATCGCTCTCCCCACCGACGGATACAAGAACCCGACCATCATGGGCCAGCTGCTGGGCATGCAGTCGGACGGCGAAACGGGCGGCGCGCGCCGTCCCATGCCGCGCGCCAGCGAGGCGGCCCCGACCGGCCCCGTCGTCGGCATGAACGAGGTTCCGCAACAATCCGCCCCGGTTCGCAGCGCCGATGCCGGCGACGCGAAGCCCGGCTTCAACTTCTGATCGGGAGCAGCAAGGTGACCAAGATGATCAAGACCATCACTGCCCGCCTGACCGGGCACAGGGCTGCCACCGCCGCGCTTCTGCTCGGCGCAGCGGCGGGCCTTTCGGGCTGCGTTGGCGGGGTTTCCGACAATCGCACGCTCAATTCGGTGCATCAGCCGGTCGTGTCGCGCACCAATTACGTGTTCGACGTGATGACCAGCTCGTCCGGCATCCCGATCGGCGAACAGAGCCGTCTGGCCGGATGGTGGGACGCCATGGACATTTCCTATGGCGACCGCGTTTCGGTGGATACCGCCAATATCGGCCCCGCGGCCCGCGCCGATCTGATGGCGCTGGCCGACCGGCAGGGCATCATCCTGGCCGAGACGGCCCCCGTCACTGAAGGCGCCGCAGGCCCCGGCGTGGCACGCGTCGTCGTCACCCGCAGCACCGCCGCGGTCGAGGATTGCCCGCGCTGGACCGACAAGACCGATTTCAACCCGAACAATGCCACCAGCGACGGCTTTGGCTGCGCGGTGAACGCCAACTGGGCCGCGATGGTCGCCAATCCCGAGGATCTGCTGACCGGCCAGAAGGGCACGGGCGAGACCGTCGTGATGAGCTCGACCAAGGCCATCGACAGCTATCGCCAGCAGGCGCCCACGGGCGAAGGCGGCTTGCCGACCGTCTCGACCCAGCAGGGCGGCGGCGGCGGCGGCAGCAACTAACGGATCCGCGAAGGAGATGCTTTGATGAACCAGATGTCATCCGGAATGGGCGAACGCGACTCGTTCGCCGCCTTCGTCAGCGACGAGGCCACGATGGAAGTCGTGCGCACCACCGTCTCGAACCTCAACATGCCGCATGAAAAATGCAACATGGGCGGGCTTCGCAACGCGGTGCAGACGCTGTCGGTGTCGGCCAGCCCGCAGATCCTGCTGGTCGACCTGTCTGAATGCGGCGATCCGCTGTCCGACATCAACGCGCTGGCCGAGGTGTGCGAACCCGGCACGGTGGTGATCGCGGTCGGCCAGATCAACGACGTGCGCCTGTATCGCGACCTCACCGCCAGCGGGCTGCAGGATTATCTGCTCAAGCCGCTGAGCGAGGAAGCGCTGCGCGATTCGCTGCTGCAGGCGCAAAGCGTGCTGAGCGCGCCGCGTCACAATCCCGATGCGGCGGCCGCGCGCAACCATGTCATCACCGCCGTCGTTGGCACGCGCGGCGGCGTCGGCGCCTCGACCATCGCGACCTCGCTCGCATGGCTGTTCAGCGGCGAGCACAAGCTGCCGACCGCGCTGCTCGACCTCGACGTGCATTTCGGCACGGGCGCGCTGACCATGGATCTCGAACCGGGCCGCGGGCTTTCCGACGCGATCGAGAACCCCTCGCGCATCGACGGGCTGTTCATCGAACGCGCGATGGTGCGGGCGAACGACAATCTGTCGGTCCTCTCGTCCGAAGCGCCGATCCATTCGCCGCTGATGACCGACGGCAGCGCCTTCGTGCAGCTCGAGGAAGAATTCCGCCAGGCCTTCGACATGACCGTCGTCGACCTGCCGCGCAACATGCTGATCAATTTCCCGCATGTGCTGGCCGACGCCGACGTGTTCGTGCTGGCGACCGAGCTGTCGCTGGCGGGTGCGCGCGATGCGATCCGCATTCTTTCGTGGGTGGCGACCAATGCCTCGCACATGCGGCCCATCGTCGTCGCCAATCGCGTGACCAGCGGAACGGGCGAAATCAGCAAGGCGGATTTCGAAGCCTCTATCGAGCGCAAGATCGACTTCCTGATGCCGATGGACGTCAAGACCGCGACGCAGGCGGCCAAGGTCGGCCAGGTGTTCGTCGAGGCGAACCGCGCCAGCAAGGCATCCGCCGTGCTGCGCGATCTGGCCCGCAGCATCATGTCGACCAATGGCGACGAAAAGGCGCCGGCCGCCGCGAATGCAGCGGGCGGCGGGTCGCTGATGGAAAAGTTCGGGCTTGGCGGGATGAAGGCCAAGACCAGGCAAAAGGCCTGATGTGCAACCTCCCTGCCCCGATGAGGGCGGGGACATGCCATCGGATTGATTAGGGTACCGGAGGTTCAGGCGATGCAGTTTGCGCAGATTTTCATTGTCGTGATCGGCATGATGCTGGTGTTGGGCATCGCCTTTTTCGCCCTCTACGGCTCGACCGCGTCGCGGCATCAGGCCAAGCGGCTGCAGCAGATCCGCTATCGCCACTCGCAAAGCGCCGAGGCGCGGGTCGAGGCGCAGCTGAAAAAGGCGATTTCGGCGCGCAAGCCGCGTGCGCGCCATGCGGCGGGCTCCGATTCCAAGATCGCCGCGCTCGCGCTGCGCCTGCACCGCACGGGCAAGGGCTGGACGGTCGCCAATTATTTCTACGTGTCGGGCGGGCTGGCGCTGGGCATCGCGGTGCTGGTGCTGCTGAAGACCGGCGCGCCGCTTTTCGCGCTGGCCGGCGGCGCGGTCGTCGGGCTGGGCCTGCCGCATTTCATCGTGGGCCGCCAGATCAAGAAGCGGCTTGCGATGTTCAACGCCCGCTTTCCCGACGGGATCGAGCTGCTGGTGCGCGGTCTGCGCTCCGGTCTTCCCGTGACCGAGACCTTGGCGGTCGTCTCGACCGAGATCCCCGGCCCGGTGGGCGAGGAATTCAAGGCGATCACCGACCGCGTCAAGGTCGGCAAGTCGCTCGACGATTCGCTGCAGGAAACCGCCGATCGGCTCGACATTCCGGAATTCAAGTTCTTCTGCATCTCGCTTGCCATCCAGCGCGAGACGGGCGGCAACCTTGCCGAAACGCTGGCGAACCTTGCCGAAGTGCTGCGCAAGCGCATCCAGATGAAGCTGAAGATCCGCGCGATGAGCTCGGAAGCCAAGGCATCGGCCTATATCGTCGGCGCCCTGCCCTTCCTGGTGTTCACCATCGTCTACATCCTGAACCCCGCATACCTCGGCGGCTTCTTCACCGACGACCGCCTGATCGTGGCCGGCCTGTTCGGCATGTGCTGGATGAGCATCGGCGCCTTCGTCATGTACAAAATGGTCAGCTTCGAGATCTGATCGGGGAAAGGCACGAGAACTATCATGCAGACAACCGGCCCCACCCTTCTTGGCGTTGACGTCATTCTCGTCGGATCGATCCTTGCCGGGATCGCGGCGCTTGCCACGCTGATGGCGATCTATGCCGCGCTGACCGTGCGCGATCCGATGGCCAAGCGCGTCAAGTCGCTGAACGCCCGGCGCGAAGAGCTGAAACTTGGCCTGATGACCGAGGCGCAGGTCAAGCGCCGCACCCTGCGCCGCAAGACCGATCTGACTGACAAGGTCCGCGACTATCTGTCCAAGTTCTCGATGCTGCAGGACAGCCAGATCAAGGAGATCGAGCAGAAGCTGATGCAGGCGGGCATCCGCCGCAAGGAACTGGCCTATGTGGTGGTCGCGGCGCGCGTGGTGCTGCCGATCTTGTTCGGCTTTATCGCCGCGGTGCTGGTTTACTGGACCGACACCTATCCCGAGTGGGGCCCGATGAAGCGCCTCGCGGTATTCGCGGGCAGCCTTGCCGCGGGCTATTACGGTCCGGGCACCTATCTGAAGAACAAGGTCGGCAAGCGCACCGACGCGATCCGCAAGGGACTTCCCGACGCGCTCGACCTGCTGGTCATATGCGCCGAGGCGGGCCTGACCGTCGATGCCGCCTTTGGCCGCGTCGCCAAGGAACTGGGCCGCGCCTATCCCGAACTGGCCGATGAATTCGCGCTCACCTCGATCGAGCTGTCCTTCCTGACCGAGCGCCGCATGGCGTTCGAGAACCTGACCTATCGCGTCGATCTGGAAGCGATGAAGGGCGTCACCACGACCATGGTGCAGACCGAACGCTACGGCACCCCGCTCGCCTCGGCGCTGCGCGTGCTGTCGGCCGAGTTCCGCAACGAGCGTATGATGCGCGCCGAGGAAAAGGCCGCGCGCCTGCCCGCCATCATGACCGTTCCGCTGATCCTGTTCATCCTGCCGGTGCTGTTCATCGTGATCCTGGGCCCTGCGGCCTGCTCGATCTCGGACGCGCTGCTTTAGCAGGCGAAGGACCGACACAAGAAAGGGCGGCGCCGGATTTCCGGGGCCGCCCTTTTCCTTTGCGCATACCGAACGGGACGATTGCCCGCACGGCATCGCATGCTTCAACCTTCAGGGCACGATTCGGCGTCCATGTCCCGCACCTGCGCAAACAGCTTGTCGAGCGTTCTGCTGAATTCCTTGCGCTCCTTTACGGAAAGGCAGCTGAGGATCTCGGATTCCATCTGCAGCGCAAGCGGCATGACCCGCGCGTGAACCTCTTCGCCCTTCTCGGTCAGCTCCAGCAGATGGGAGCGCCCGTCGTCGGTGTTGCGATTGCGCATGATCAGGCCGCCATCGACCAGCACCTTGCACGCGCGGTTGACCGCCACCTTGTCCATGAACGTCGCCCCGACCAGCTGCCGCTGGGTCAGCGGGCCGACATCGCCGAGCACCGCCATGACGCGCCATTCGGTCTGCTTGAGATCGAAATGGGCACGATATTCGACCGCAATACGCTGGCTTACCGCATTCGAAGTGATCGAGAGCCGATAGGGCAGAAAGGCCGCAAGACGCGATTTCTCACCTGCCATAAAGCGGCTCCCGCCTGCCCGGCAGGTTCGGGGCAAAGCCGCCCCTAGACAAATCGTCACGTCTCTGACCCGTCATCGTCATCAAGACCCCATTCCCGCTTGCCCGCCGCGTCCTCAATGCTCATCAGCCCACCGTCAATGGCCACGCGGCTATTGTCCGGCCTTCGAACAAAAAGGCTGGCGGGTCCCAAAATCCGCCTGCCACACCCGATGTTGCGAATGTGCAACGCTGTATTTCAAAAACGTTACTCCTGATACCATCGCTTTTGCAATCACAAAGCGAATGGTCAATCAACGCGTAACTTCAGGTCGCACACGGGCGGGTTGGAGTTGGAATACTGGGGCCGACAGCAGCCGAAGCCCCGGGGCCATCTTATAGGGACTGCTTTTATGAAACTCACTCACATCCGGAAGCCCGCGCTTCGCGCCGGCACGGCCCTCGGGGTCGTGGCGCTTCTCGGCTCCACCACCGCATTCGCACAGGTCGAGCCGCAAGCCGAAGCCGAGGCAGAAGCCGCCGCCGCACCGGTCGAGACCATCGTCGTCACCGGTTCGCGCATCAGCAACCCCAACCTTGAACAGGCCAGCCCTGTCGCGGTCGTTTCCGAAGAGGAACTGGAACTGCGCCAGGCGACCGTCGTCGAAGACGTGCTTCGCCAGATCCCGGGCGTCGTCCCCAGCGTTGGCGCGCAGGTCAACAACGGCAACGGCGGCAACACCTATCTGAACCTTCGCGGCATCGGCGAACAGCGTAACCTGACGCTGCTCAACGGCGTGCGTATCGTTCCGGCCAACCTCGAAGGCCTCACCAACGTCGACGTCATTCCGGTCGCCCTGCTTGAGCGTACCGACGTCCTGACCGGCGGCGCCGGCGCCACCTATGGTGCGGACGCGGTTTCGGGCGTGGTGAACTTCATCACCAAGACCGATTTCTCGGGCGCCGAAATCTCGGCCACCCAGCAGCTGACCGAAGAAGGCGACGGCAAGATCTTCCGCATCGACGGAACGCTTGGCGCGAACTTCGACGACGGCCGCGGCAACGCGGTCCTCAGCCTCGGCTACACCAGCCGCGACGAAGTGTTCCAGGGCGACCGCGCCTTCGGTGCACAGAACATCAGCTCGGCCACCGGCAACCCCGGCGGTTCGTCGACGACCGTTCCCTCGGTCATCACCGTTCCCGGCACCACCAGCGGCACGCTGCAGGTTTCGCCTGACGGCAACTCGCTGCAGCCGTTCTATTCGCCGTTCAACTTCAACCCGTTCAACCTCTACCAGCTGCCGCTTGAGCAGTACCGCATGTATGGTGCGGCCCGGTACGAAGTAGCCGACAACATCGAACTCTACGGCGAAGGCCTGTTCGTCCAGAGCACGGTCACGACCAAGATCGCGCCCTCGGGCACCTTCCGCAACGTGCTGACCACGCCGCTGTCGAACCCGTTCCTGAATGCGGGCATCCGCAACCAGATTTGCGGTCTCGACACCGTCGCCGACGACGAGGAAGATCCGACCACGCTCGGCGTGCAGCGCCTGCTCACCCAGGCCCAGTGCGACGCGGCAGCCGTGGCCACCGACCCCAACGATCCGAACTACCAGACGGTCGACATCGACTATGGTCGCCGTTTCGTCGAGTTCGGCACCCGCGACAACGAATACCAGACCCAGCTCTTCCAGATGAAGGGCGGCGCTCGCGGTGCCCTGACCTCGTCGCTGGACTGGGAAATCCTCGGTGCCTATGGCGAGAGCAAGAACAGCTCGCGCCAGTCGGGTAACGGTACGCTTTCGCGTCTGCAGCAGTCGGTTCTCTCGACGAACCCCGACACCTGCCTCGACACCACCAACGACTGCGTTCCGATCGACCTGTTCGGTCCGCTCGGCAGCCTGACCCCGGAAGTGCAGCGCTTCCTCGACGTCGGCAACAGCGGTTCGGAAAGCACCTCGCTGACCCAGGCGCAGGCGTTCATCAGCGGCGACCTCGGCTTCGGCCTTCCGTCCGCAGCCGATCCGATCGGCATCGCGGCCGGTGTTGAATACCGCAAGTACACCGCCGAGACCCGTTCGGACCTGCTGACGCAGACCCCGGGCGAAGTCCTTGGTAACGGTGCGGCCAACCCCGACGCGCAGGGCGAATACGACGTCAAGGAAGTGTTCGGCGAACTCGTCGTTCCGCTGCTCACCGACATGGCGTTCGCCGAAGAGCTCACGCTCGACCTCGGTGCCCGTTATTCGGACTACTCGTCGACGGGCGGCGAATTCACCTGGAAGGCCGGCGGTACCTATACCCCCGTCTTCGGCTTCCAGCTGCGTGGCGGTTATCAGAGCGTGACGCGCGCTCCGAACATCGGCGAGCTGTTCAACCCGCAGGTTACCGGTCTCGACAACTTCGATACCGATCCCTGCTCGGGCGCTGCTCCGTTGAACAACGCGACCCTGCGCGCCACCTGTCTTGCACAGGGCGCTCCGGCCAACTCGATCGGCAACATCATCGTCGATCCGGCCGGTCAGGTTAACGTAACCACCGGTGGTAACCCGAACCTCGACGCCGAAACGGCCAAGACCTGGACCGTCGGTCTCGTTCTGCAGCCCGACTTCCTGCCGGGCTTCAGCGCAACGGTCGACTACTACAACATCACCGTTAAGGACGCGATCACCGAGCCGAACATCGGCGACGTGTTCGGGGCCTGTTTCGACCAGAACGGCGGTGCTGGCGACGCAAGCGATCCGGCCTGTACCGCGATCCGTCGTAACCCGGCCACCGGCAACCTGTTCGGCTCGGTCGCGACGACTGCGGGCCTCCCGCTGGTTTCGACCAACCAGGGCCGGATCTTCACCGATGGTATCGATCTGGTCATGAACTACCAGACATCGTTCTCGGGCATCGACCTCGGCTTCAACTTCCAGGGCAACTGGACGATGAACAGCGAGTTCAAGGCCAACCAGGACGATCCGGAAGGTCTGAACCGCGAGTGCGTTGGCTATTACAGCATCAACTGCTCGTCGATTCAGCCGGAGTTCTCGTTCAACCAGCGCACCACGCTGGGCTTTGGCAACATCGACGTGTCGCTGCTTTGGCGCTTCGTTGACGGCGTAGATGTTGAGCCGCTTGCCAATCCGGCCGAAGAGCCGCTGGAGACCGGTGAATGCGATAGCGGAAATCTCTATGAAGACGGGCTTTGCCGTCCGTTTCTTGAGGGCTTCGATGAGATCGGTGCAGAGCACTACTTCGATCTCAGCACTCGCTTCCAGGCGACCGACAACCTGACGCTGATCGCGACCGTCCAGAACATTCTGGACAACAAGCCGAAGATCGTCGGCAGCACGATCGGTTCCACCGCCTACAACAGCGGTAACACCTATCCTTCGACCTACGATCCGCTTGGCCGCCGTTATGGCATCACCGCCAAGCTGACCTTCTGATCGAAGTCAGTAGAACCGGAGAGGGCAGCGGAAACGCTGCCCTCTTTTTTTTTGCGCATTCTTCAGGTAACTTGCAGACGAACTGAAATCACTTAACGGGGTCGTTATGATTGTATCACTTTTCGCAGCAGCACTACTTCAAAGCGCCGCGCAGCCTGCGCCCGCACCTGCCACGCCACCTGCCCAGGAAAAAACTGAGCAGGGTGAGAAGCTGGCCAGCAACGAGAAGATCTGCCGCACGCACCGGGTCACCGGATCGCGCGTAAAGCGCGAGAAAATGTGCATGACGGCCCACGAATGGGAACTGTATGACGAGGCGCACCAGAACAAGGGCGCCGCGATTATCGGCAATGGCGTATGCACCGGCGGCGAATGCACGGGCACCTGATCGGCCCTCAGTTCTCCAATCAGTAAATTCACAAGAAGGGCGGCAATGCAATTTGCCGCCCTTCTCTTTTCCGGCGCTGAACGTCAGGCCACGACGATGTTGAGCGCTCCGTCCCCCTCGTCGATCTTCACCGTCGATCCGTCGGGGATCTGTCCGCCCAGCAGCATATCGGCCAGCGGATCCTGCAGGTAACGCTGGACCGCACGCTTGAGCGGACGCGCGCCATAGACCGGATCGTACCCGACCCGCCCCAGCCAGCGCTTCGCCGCATCGGTCAGGTCCAGTACGATCTTGCGGTCCTTCAGCAGCTTCTGCACGCGCTTGACCTGGATCTCGACGATCGGCGCCATGTGCTCGGCGGCAAGTCGGTGGAACAGGATGATCTCGTCCAGCCGGTTGAGGAACTCGGGGCGGAAATGCCCGCGCACCACGTCCATCACCTGCGGCTCGACATCGGCAACCTTTTGCCCGTCGTCCATATTGGCAAGGTACTGGCTGCCCAGGTTCGAGGTCAGGATGATCAACGTGTTCGAGAAATCGACCACGCGGCCCTGCCCGTCGGTCAGGCGTCCGTCGTCCAGCACCTGCAGCAGCACGTTGAAAACGTCGCTGTGCGCCTTCTCAACCTCGTCGAACAGCACCACCTGGTACGGCCTGCGCCGCACCGCCTCGGTCAAGACGCCGCCTTCCTCGTAGCCGACATAGCCCGGGGGCGCGCCGATCAGACGGGCGACCGCATGCTTCTCCATGAACTCCGACATGTCGATGCGGACCATGGCGCTGTCGTCGTCGAACAGGAATTCGGCCAGCGCCTTGGTCAGCTCGGTCTTGCCGACGCCCGTGGGGCCCAGGAACAGGAAGCTGCCCAGCGGCCGGTTCGGATCCTGCAGACCCGCACGCGCACGGCGCACCGCCTTGGATACCGCCTGCACGGCCTGCTCCTGCCCGATGACGCGGGTGCCGATCACCTCCTCCATCTTGAGGAGCTTCTCGCGCTCGCCCTCCATCATCCGGTCGACCGGTACGCCGGTCCAGCGGCTGACGACGCCGGCGATGTCATCCTCGGTCACTTCCTCGCGCAGCAGCGCGTTCTCGCTCTGCGCGCTGGCTTCGGACAGCCGTTTCTCCAGAGCCGGGATCTTGCCGTATGACAGCTCGCCCGCCTTGGCGAGATCGCCCGCGCGCTGCGCCTGCTCCAGCTCGATGCGGGCCTGGTCCAGCTCTTCCTTAATCTTGCCTTCGGCCGCGATCTTGTCGCGCTCGTTCTGCCAGCGGGTGGTCAGCTCGCTCGACTGCTGCTCAAGGTTCGCCAGCTCCTCGCGCAGCGCGGCCAGCCGGTCCTGCGACGCGGAATCGGTCTCCTTCGACAGCGCCGATTCCTCGATCTTCAGCTGGATGATCCGGCGGTCGAGGTTCTCAATCTCCTCGGGCTTGGACTCCACCTCCATGCGGATGCGGCTGGCGGCCTCATCCATCAGGTCGATCGCCTTGTCGGGCAGGAATCGGTCCGAGATATAGCGGTTCGACAGGGTCGCGGCCGCGACGATCGCGCCATCGGTGATGCGCACGCCGTGGTGAAGCTCGTATTTCTCCTTCAGCCCTCGCAGGATCGAGACCGTGTCTTCCACGGTCGGCTCGCCTACGAACACGGGCTGGAAACGGCGCTGCAGCGCAGGGTCCTTCTCGACATATTTCTGGTATTCATCCAGCGTGGTCGCGCCGATGCAATGCAGCTCTCCGCGGGCCAGCGCAGGCTTCAGCAGATTGCCCGCATCCATCGCGCCTTCGGATTTGCCCGCGCCGATCAGCGTGTGCATCTCGTCGATGAACAGGATGATCTCGCCCTCGGCGCCCTTCACCTCGTCCAGCACGCTCTTCAGCCGTTCCTCGAACTCGCCGCGATATTTCGCGCCCGCGATCAGGCTGCCCATGTCGAGCGCCATCAGGCGGCGATCCTTCAGCGAATCGGGCACGTCGCCATTGGCGATACGCAGCGCCAGCCCCTCGGCAATGGCCGTCTTGCCGACGCCGGGTTCGCCGATCAGTGCGGGATTGTTCTTGGTGCGGCGGGCCAGGATCTGCACCGTGCGGCGGATTTCCTCGTCGCGCCCGATCACGGGATCCAGCTTGCCCTCGCGCGCGGCCTCGGTCAGGTCGCGGGCGTATTTTTCCAGCGCGTCATAGCTTTCCTCGGCGCTGGCGGTATCGGCCTTGCGCCCGCCGCGCAGCTCGGTAATCGCGGCCTCCAGCGCCTGCGGCGTGAGGTTCGCAGCCTTCAGCGCCTGCCCCGCCGGGGTCGTCGTCGCCAGCGTCAGCGCCAGCAGCAGCCGTTCGACCGTGACATAGCTGTCGCCCGATTTGGTCGCCAGCTGCTCGGCCTGGTCCAGCACGCGCACGGCGTCGTTATCGAGGCCGGGCGTCTGCTGCGCCCCGCCGCCCGACACCGCCGGGATCTTGCCCAGCGCGACATCGACCTCTGCCTGCGCGAAGCCGGGATTGCCGCCCGCGCGCTGGATCAGGCTCGATGCCATGCCTTCGCCGTCTTCCAGCAAGGCTTTCAGAATATGGGTCGGGCTGATCCGCTGATGGTTCATGCGGATCGCGACGGTCTGCGCGGCCTGCAGGAAGCCCTTTGCGCGGTCGGTAAACTTTTCGAGATTCATGGGTTTTGCCCCTCACTGCCCTTATGGCCAATTGCCGCCAAAGGCCCATCAAGCGGCACCTTCGGCAAGCAGCTAGATAGTGTTGCCAATTTGCAACACAAGGGCCGGCCGGTGGAATTTTGTCGGCGCATCCAGACCCCTTGGCAGATTTTGGCGGATCGCCTTCGATTTCAAGAGCCGATTGCAGAGAGCGGATCGACAAAACGCCGATTCCGTTCGACGGGCGACCGCTATTGGCTGGAATCCGCCGGTTCTTTTGATAACAGTAGATACTAATCGCACAGCGCACATCTCCGGCCGATCCGCGACCGGCGTCTTTGCGAAACCATGCGTGCGCGTGACATTGGACTGGAGAAACCATGCGTCTTACCAACAGGCTGCTTGTCGCCGCCTCTGCCCTGTCAATGATGGCCGCGTCATCCATGGCCGTACCGGGCGCCGCCATTGCGAAACAGGCCGCGCCCGCCGCAGCCCCGCAAAGCGAGGTCCAGCCCGCGCCCCTGTCCGAACTGATCGCGGGCGTCGATATTCCCTATGACATGTTCAAGCTGGCGAACGGGCTGACCGTCCTGGTGCACGAGGATCGCTCGACCCCGGTGGTGGCGGTGTCGGTCTGGTACGGCGTCGGGTCCAAGCACGAGCCAGAGGGCAAGACCGGTTTCGCGCATCTGTTCGAGCATCTGATGTTCAACGGATCCGAAAACGCGCCGGGCGATTTCTTCGAACCGCTGGAGCAGGTCGGCGCCACCGATTACAACGGCACGACCTGGTTCGACCGCACCAACTATTTCGAAACCGTGCCGACCGGCGCGCTCGACCGCGCGCTGTTCCTAGAAAGCGACCGCATGGGCCATCTGCTGGGCGCGGTGACGCAGGAAAACCTCGATAACCAGATCGGCGTGGTCCAGAACGAGAAGCGGCAGGGCGACAACCAGCCCTTCGGCCTCGTCGAATATGAGCAGCTTGAGACGCTTTATCCCTCGGGCCATCCGTATCACCATTCGACCATCGGCTCGATGGAAGACCTGTCGAGCGCGACGCTGGACGATGTGAAGAGCTGGTTCACCGGCCATTACGGCCCCAACAATGCCGTGCTTGTGCTGGCGGGCGACATCGATACCGCCACCGCCAAGCAGAAGGTGAACACATGGTTCGGCGCGATCCCTGCAGGACCGGCGATCGAAGATGTCGAGGCCCCGGTGCCAACGCTGGACGCACCGGTGTCGAAGGTGATCTACGACCAGGTGTCCACCCCGCGCGTCTATCGCATGTGGGCGATTCCCGGCCTTAACGACAAGGACACCGTCCCGCTGGAAATGGCGGCGCGCGTGCTGGGCGGGCTGGCATCTTCGCGCCTCGATAACGAGCTGGTGCGCGGCAAGCAGCTGGCCGTCAGCGTCGTCGCGCAGGCCAGCAATTTCGCGCAGGCCGGTCAGTTCGAGGTCTATGCCGATCTGAAACCCGGCGTCGAACTTGCCGATCTTGAGGCCGCTCTGGATGCCGAGATCGCCAAACTCGTACTCGAAGGGCCGACGGCCGACGAGTTGCAGCGCGCGGCGACGCAATTCGCCGCCGTCGAGATCCGCGGGCTGGAATCGCTGGGCGGTTTCAACGGCAAGGCGCCGACGCTGGCGCAGGGCCTGCTCTATTCGGACGACCCGGAATTCTACAAGAAGCGGCTTGCCCGCATCGCCTCGGTTACGCCCGCAGAAGTGCAGGACGCGGCGCAGCGCTGGCTCGACCGGCCGGTTTTCCGCCTGACGGTCATGCCCGGCACGCGCAAGGAAGGCGGCGAGAACCGGGGCGGCTATCTCACCGGCAAGGCCCCGCCGATGCGCGCGCCCGAATATTACTGGCAGCCCGGCAGCCTGACGGGCCCGGTCGTCGCCGCGCCCAGCGCCGAGCCCGACCGGTCGTCGATGCCGGCGATGGACGATCTGGCGCCGCTCGACTTCCCCGATATCCAGCGCGCCGTGCTGGACAATGGGATGCAGATCTATCTGGCGCAGCGCGAAGGCGTTCCCGTTGTCACCGCGCAGCTCAGCTTCGATGCGGGTATTGCCGCCGATCCCAAGGATGCGCTGGGCACCCAGTCGCTGATGCTGCAGACGATGGAGGCGGGCACCACCTCGCTCGACGCCACCGAACTGGCGATCGCGCAGGAACGTCTGGGCGCATCGATCAGCGCCAGCGCCAATCGCGACAACACGATCTTTACGCTCTCGGCGCTCGAACCCAACCTCGGTCCCAGCTTCTCGCTGCTGGCCGATTACGTGCGCAATCCCGCGTTCGACGCCAGCGAGCTTGAGCGCGTGCGCAGCCAGCAGCTGAACCGCATCAATGCGGAGAACACGCAGCCGCTGTCGATCGCGCAAAAGGTACTGATGCCCGCGATCTACGGCCCGGCGCATCCCTATGGCGTCCCGCCGAGCGGACTTGGCGAGGCCGATATCGTGGCGGGACTGACCGCGCAGGACCTGCGTGCATTCCACGCGACCTGGCTGCGTCCGGACAAGGCGCGGCTCTATGTCGTGGGCGATGTGTCCATGGCGGAAGTGACGACGCTCGCCAATCAGGCCTTCGGCAATTGGGCGCGTCCGGCGGCGCCCGCTCCGACCAAGTCGTTCGAAGTGGCCATTCCCCAGCCGCAGCCGCGCGTGATCTTGGTCGACCGTCCGGCCTCTCCGCAGTCTATGATCTTCGCGGGCAAGGTGATCGACAAGAAGGGCACCGACGATCTCGTCGCGCTGGATGCGGCGAACAATGTGCTGGGCGGCAGCTTCCTGTCGCGGCTCAATTCGGACCTGCGCGAGACCAAGGGCTGGTCCTATGGCGTGAGCAGCATCCTGTTGAGGCCGGAAGAGCAGGTTGCCTTTGCGCTCTATGCGCCTGTTCAGGCGGACCGCACGGGCGATTCCATCGCGGCGCTGCGCGACGGGGTGAACAGCTTCCTGACCAGTGACGGGGTGAAGCAGGACGAACTAATCCGCACGGTGAACAGCGAAGTGCGCGGCCTGCCCGGCACGTTCGAGACGAGCGCGGGCGTGCTGGCCGGCCTCGTCAACATCATCGAGCTGGACCGGCCCGATAATTACTATGAGCTGCTGCCCGCGAAATATGACGCGCTGACGCCGCCCTTGCTCGACCAAGTGGCGCGGGAGCAGAAGCTGTCGGACGGGCTCGTCTGGGTCGTGGTGGGCGATGCCGCCACCGTTCGGCCGCAGCTCGACCAGCTTGGGCTGACTGTGGAAACCGCGACGGTGGGAAGCGAGGAGGAATAACCCCCCTCGCCCCGGCGGCATAAACAAAAGGGGCGCCGGTCGGACATGACCGGCGCCCCTTTTCGATTGGCAGCGTCGTGGCGCGAAAATCAGCCCAGCTTGGTCTTCAGCACCTCGTTCACCACGGCGGGATTGCCCTTGCCCTTCATGGCCTTCATCGTCTGTCCGACGAAGAAGCCGAACAGCTTGTCCTTGCCGCCGCGATATTCGGCGACCTTGTCCTCGTTCGCGGCCAGCACCTCGTCGATCACCGCCTCGATCGCGCCGGTGTCGCTGTTCTGCTTCAGCCCCTCGGTCTCGGCAATCTCGTCCGGTTCGCGGCCGGTCTTCAGGACGATCTCGTAGATCTCCTTCGCCTGCCCGCCCGACACGACATTGGCCGCCGCCAGCGCCAGGATGCCCGCATTGGCCGCGGTGGTATCGTTCGCCTCGACCGCGCCTTCGGTGGCGTTCTTCACGCCCGGCGCGACCGACAGCACCCAGTTGGCCACCTGCGTCGCGACATCCTTTTCAGGCTTGCCGGTCCTGTCGGCGGTTGCCGCCAGCACATCCTCGAACCGTTTGTAGACATCGACGTCGGCGGTCAGCTGGTTCGCGTTATAGGCGGTCAGCCCCAGCTCGCTTTCGTAACGGTGGCGCTTGGCGTCGGGCAGTTCGGGCAGCGATTCGCGGCAATCGTGCAGGAACGCATCGTCCAGCTCCAGCGGCAGCAGGTCCGGATCGGGGAAATAGCGATAGTCATGCGCGTCTTCCTTCGACCGCATGGTGCGCGTGGTGCCGGTGTCGGGATCGAACAGGCGTGTTTCCTGATCGACCTTGCCGCCCGATTCCAGCACGTCGACCTGCCGGTTCGCCTCATACTCGATGACCTGCATCACGAAGCGGACGGAATTGACGTTCTTCGTCTCGGTCCGCGTGCCGAATTCCTCGCCCGGCTTGCGGACGGACACATTGACGTCGGCCCGCATCGAGCCTTCCTCCATGTTCCCGTCGCACGAACCAACGTAACGCAGGATCGAGCGCAGCTTGCGCACATAGGCCCCGGCCTCTGCCGGAGAGCGCATTTCTGGCTTCGACACGATCTCCATCAGCGCGACGCCGCTGCGGTTGAGGTCGACATAGGACATGGTCGGATGCTGGTCGTGCATCAGCTTGCCCGCGTCCTGCTCGACATGGATGCGCTCGACCCCGATGCGCTTGGTGTTCTCGGGATTCTTGTCGTCCAGCGCGATGTCCAGGTGCCCCTCGCCCACCAGCGGGTGATAGAGCTGGCTGATCTGGTAGCCCTGCGGCAGGTCGGCGTAGAAATAGTTCTTGCGGTCGAACCGGCTCCACTTGTTGATCTGCGCGTCGATCGCCATGCCGGTGCGCACCGCCTGCCGGATGCATTCGCGGTTCGGCACGGGCAGCATGCCCGGCATCGCGGCATCGACAAGGCTGACCTGCGTATTGGGCTCCGCCCCGAACGCGGTCGCGGCGCCGGAAAACAGCTTGGCCTGCGAAGTGACCTGCGCGTGGACCTCAAGGCCGATCACGACCTCCCACTCGCCCGTTGCGCCGTGAATACGATATTCGCTCATTCTTCGTCCCAGTTCAGTTCGGCAGCGCGCTTGATCGCGGCGAATTGCTTGTCGAGGATCGGCATGATCCGCGACGAGAGTTCGTCCGGCAGATGCTCCAGAGTCCGGGCCACGCCCTCCAGCGACACATCGACGTCGCGCGGCGAGACGAGGCCCGTGCTCGCGATCATCCGGATCGACTGCAGCGAGGCGTTCAGCGATGCCATCGCCAGAGTATATTCCGGCGAGACGTTCACCACCACCGATCCGGCGTCGCCACGAAACCAGCCGCCTTCTCGATCGCCAGACCTGCGTTCAGCACGCCCTGCTCGTCGAAGGCCCTGCCGATGATCTGCAGGCCCAGCGGCAGACCCTCGCGGTTCATGCCGGCCGGAACGCTCATCGCCGGCAGCCCGGCCAGCGACGCGGGCACCGCGAACACGTCGTTCAGATACATCGCCAGCGGATCGCTCGTCTTCTCGCCCAGCGCGAAGGCCGCGGTGGGGCAGGTCGGGGCCAGAATCACGTCGCACTGCTCGAAAGCCTTGGCGAAGTCCTGCGCGATCAGCGTGCGGATCTTCTGCGCCTGGTTGTAATAGGCGTCGTAGAAGCCCGCGCTCAGCACATAGGTGCCGATCATGATACGGCGCTTGACCTCGGGCCCGAAGCCGTCGGCGCGGGTCGCGGCATACATGTCCTGCAGACCGGCGCCATCGGGCAGGTCGCGCAAGCCGTAACGCACGCCGTCATAGCGCGCGAGGTTCGAGGACGCCTCGGCCGGCGCGATGATGTAATAGGCGGGCAGCGCATATTTGGTATGCGGCAGCGAGATATCGACGATCTCGGCGCCTGCGTCCTTCATCCACGCAATGCCGTCGTCCCAGCTTTTCGCGACATCCTCGTCCATCCCGTCCATGCGGTATTCGCGCGGGATGCCGATGCGCTTGCCCTTCATGTCGGGGTTCAGTCCCGCTTCCCATTCGGGCACCGGCATGTCGAGCGAGGTCGCATCCTTGGGATCGAATCCCGCCATCGCCTCAAGCATGATCGCACAGTCGCGCGTGTCGCGCGCCATCGGCCCCGCCTGGTCAAGGCTGGACGCGAACGCCACCACGCCCCAGCGCGAGCAGCGGCCATAGGTCGGCTTGATCCCGGTGATGCCGGTAAAGGCCGCGGGCTGGCGGATCGAACCGCCGGTATCGGTGCCGGTCGCCGCAGGGGCCAGCCGCGCCGCCACCGCCGCTGACGAACCGCCCGACGAACCGCCGGGGGCCAAGGCAGCATTGCCGCCATCCTTGCGCCGCCACGGGCTGATCACATTGCCGAAATAGCTCGTCTCGTTCGACGATCCCATCGCGAACTGATCCAGGTTCAGCTTGCCCAGCATGCCCGCGCCCGCGTCCCACAATTTCTGCGACACGGTCGATTCGTATTGCGGGGTGAACCCCTCCAGAATGTGGCTGGCCGCGGTGGTCTGCACGCCCTTGGTGGCGAACAGGTCCTTCATGCCGATCGGCACGCCGCCCATCTTGCCCAGCGGCTCGCCCTTGGCGCGCTTGGCATCGACCGCCTTGGCCGCATCGACCGCCACTTCGGGGGTCGCCACGATAAAGGCGTTGAGGCTGCTGGCCGCCGCGACATTCGCGTTGAACGCTTCGGCCACCTCGACTGCGGTGAATTCGCCGCCCGCGACACCGTCGCGGATCGCCGCGACACCCAGTTCGGTCAGATTGGTCATTATTCGATCACCTTGGGCACGCCAAAGAAACC
Organism: Croceicoccus sp.; assembly: GCF_983967925.1. Taxonomy (NCBI): domain Bacteria; kingdom Pseudomonadati; phylum Pseudomonadota; class Alphaproteobacteria; order Sphingomonadales; family Erythrobacteraceae; genus Croceicoccus; species Croceicoccus sp. The sequence continues at coordinate 97,334 of NZ_CFETID010000011.1, forward strand.
GTGCTCGGCGGCGGGCGCGTTGGCCAGCACGTCATCGCGCCGGTTGCCGCCGGTCAGCGGGTCGGCATCGACCACGTCGTCGCGCAGGCGCAGCGTGTTGGGAATGACCGCGGTCATCGGCTCGACGCCGGTCACATCGACCTCGCCAAGCTGTTCGACCCAGTCGAGGATCTGGTTGAGTTCGGGAACGAACGCCTCGGCTTCCCCGTCGCGCAGGGCGATGCGGGCCAGCGAGGCGATCTTTTCGACCGTTGCTTTATCGACAGACATGGCAGCGCGATTAGCTTGCCATCGCGCCCATGCCAAGCATGTCTTGCAGGGTTGCGGCGTTATTCTCCGGCGGGAACGGCACCCTGCGGCGGCGCCATGCCGCCAAGGCCCATCTGCTGCATCTGCTGCTGGATCGCACGCAGCTCTGCCTCGGAACGGAAATCGATCAGCTCGACGGTGAAGGTCAGGTCGGCATTGGGGGGAATGCGGTCGCCCGCGCCCTGCGCGCCATAGGCCTGATCCGACGGGATAAAGACCTCGTAACGGCCGCCGCGCTTCATCTGCTGCAGCGCCTGGCCGAAGCCGGGGACCACGCCCGACACGGGGAAGATCGCACCCTCTGCCGAATCGAAGACGGTGCCATCGGCCAGCCTGCCTTCGTAATTGACGTTCACGACGTCTTCCATCGTGGGCGATCCGCCGGTGCCTTCGGACAGGGTGGTGACTTCCAGCCCCTGATAGCGGGTTGCCCATGCGGCGCCCGCGGCCAGCAGAACCGCGATGGCGATACCGATCCAGAGCTTGGAGAGGATACCCTTGCCAATCGGCTGGAGCGGGACGCGGGTAATTTCCGTCATGTTTCGATGCGCTTTCGTCAATGGATGCAAAAAGGGCGCGGGAAGGATGTTCCCGCGCCCCTTTGGCGTATGCGGCGACAAGGTTCAAGCGGCTAGCGACATCATCGCATCACCGCGCGAACCGGTGTTCTTAGCGAACGCCGTCGCGTTCCATCCGCTTGCGCTCCAGCTTGCGGGCGCGGCGAACGGCAGCGGCCTTTTCGCGGGCGCGCTTCTCGCTAGGCTTTTCGAAGTGACGACGCAGCTTCATTTCGCGATAAACGCCCTCACGCTGCAGCTTCTTCTTGAGAGCCCGGAGAGCCTGGTCGACATTGTTATCGCGAACGATGATTTGCATAAAACGCTGCTACCTCGGTTTCTGTCATGGCACCTGCCGGCAGCGAATCGCCCGCGAGTACCTATTGAACTGATTAAAATACTGTAGGGGCCGAATCCCGACGGGACCGGCCTGAACCGGCGGAGCCGCTACCAGCACCCACCTTGTAAAGCAAGCGCGCTTAACAAGGGAATCGGCCCGATGCGTCCACCAACTGTTGTCTTACTACCACAAAAGGGGCATCGGGCGCAAATCCACAGCAATGCGGACTCGCTGCGCAAGGTCTTTCGCGGCGACTTAACCCAAGTTACACCCTACACCCAAGTCACACCCAGGGGCTCAATGCCAACGCCGATTTCACAACTGGCCGCTTCGCTGATCGTCGCCCTTGGCGGCGGGACGGGGGCGGTGCTGCGTTATCAGCTGGGACGGCTGGTGTCGCATCTGGCACCGGGTCAGGCGCTGAGCTTTCCGTGGGCGACGCTGGCGGCCAATGCGCTGGGCAGCGCGGCGATGGGCGTGCTGATCGCATGGCTCGCCCGTCACGACGCCGCGGGGGCAGGCGGCGGAGAGCAATGGCGCCTGCTGCTCGGCGTCGGCCTGCTGGGCGGTTTCACCACATTCTCCAGCTTCTCGATGGAAACCGTGCTGCTGTGGCAGCGCGGCGAAGCGGGACTGGCACTTACCTATATCGTCGCTTCGCTGGTGCTTGGTCTTGCGGGACTCGTCGCGGGACTGACACTTGCACGAGGGACCCTCTAATGCCCGCTCCGGAAGATACCATCCGCCGCTTCACCGTCAGCCATGACGACGATGGCGCGCGCCTCGACCGCTGGTTCAAACGGCATCTGCCGCAGATCGGCTTCAACACCATCTCGCGCTGGGCGCGCACCGGCCAGATCCGCGTCGACGGCAAGCGGGCCAAGCCCGAAGACCGCGTCGAGGCCGGGCAGGAAATCCGCGTGCCCCCCGGCGGCGAAAGCCTGTCCAAGGGCCCGCAGCGCCAGCGTATCCAGCTGACCGAGGACGAGCTGGCCGAGGCGGATGCCATGGTGCTCCACCGCGACCGCGCCGCCATCGTGCTGAACAAGCCGCCCGGCCTTGCCACGCAGGGCGGTACCGGCACCAAGCACCACGTCGACCGCCTGCTTGAGGCTTTCGTGCCGGAGGAAGACAGCAAGGTGCCCCGCCCGCGCCTCGTCCACCGGCTCGACAAGGATACCTCGGGCGTGCTGCTGACCGCCGCCACGCCGGGCAGCGCGGCATTCTTTTCCAAGCGCTTTTCGGGCCGCAGCGCCAAGAAGATCTATTGGGCGTTGGTGACGGGCGTGCCCGATATCTCGGCCGGCACCATCGACCTCGCGCTGGCGAAACAGCCCGGCACCGGGGGCGAAAAGATGATGCCCGATCCCGAAGGCCAGCCCGCACGCACCAAATATCGCGTGGTCGACCGCGCGGGCAACAAGGCCGCCTGGGTCGAGCTGGAGCCACTGACGGGCCGCACCCACCAGCTGCGCGTGCATCTGGCCGCGATCGGCCATCCCATCGTGGGCGACGGCAAATATGGCGGGCAGGCCGCGTTCCTGACCGGCAGCATCAGCCGCAAGATGCACCTGCATGCCCGCCGCCTGATCATCGATCATCCCGACGGCGTGCCGCTGGATGTCACGGCCCCGCTGCCCGACCATTTCGCGGCCAGCATGGAGCAGCTCGGTTTCGACGAGAGCGCCAGCGATGCCTTGCCCGAGGAAGGCCCTCCGCCCCCTTCGCGCGAGGAAAAGAAGATCGCCGCGCGCCGCCATGCCAAGGATGTGCGCAAGGAACGCCGGGGCGAGCGGCGCCAGCGCACGATGGGTTCGCCCAAGGCGGGCAAGCCCACGACCAAGCGCTCCGCCGCCCCCGCGCCCAAGAAGGGCGGCGTGAAGAAGGGCAAGGGCAGTCCCCGGCCGGCAGGGAAACCCGCGCCCCGAAAGCCCGGTAGCAAATGAGCCGGATCGCGATCTTCGATTGCGACGGCACGCTGGTCGACGGGCAGGCCAATGTCTGCCTTGCGATGGAGGAAGCCTTTGCCGCCGCTTCGCTGGAAGCGCCGTCGCGCGCGCTGATCCGCCGCGCGGTCGGCCTGTCGCTGCCGCAGGCCATGGCGATGCTGTTGCCGGGGAGCACGCCTGCCGAACAGGAAATGCTGGCCGAAAGCTACCGCCTGGCCTTTCGCGAGCATCGCCGACTGGGACAGGTGGACGAACCCCTGTTCGACGGCATAGCGCCGCTGCTGCGCCAGCTTCACGCCGAGGGATGGCAGCTGGCGGTCGCCACCGGCAAGTCGCGGCGCGGGCTGCGCCATTGCCTCGCCACCCATGGCGTGTCCGACCTGTTCAGCAGTCTGCAGACCGCCGACGACCATCCGTCGAAACCCGATCCCGCGATGATCGCCGCCGTGCTGTGGGAAACCGGTATCGACGCCAAGGACGCGGTGATGATCGGTGACACCAGTTTCGATATGCTGATGGCCAGTGCGGCGGGCGTGCGGGCCATCGGGGTCGACTGGGGCTATCACCATGCCGAGGAATTGCTGGCAACCGGCGCCGAACGCGTCGCCGAAACGGTCGAGGAACTGGCCGGCATGCTGGAGGTGACCAGTGGCTGATCCGGCGGCAGGGCGTTATTTCGCGATGCAGGCGGTCCGCATCCTTGGCATGGGCGTCGCGGTCTATGGCCTGCTGGCGGCGACGGCCGATGTGTCCTGGCCCGATGCGCTGCCGCGCTGGCTGGGGTTCGTGCTGTTCGCGATCGGTCTGGCCGATGCGCTGGTTGTCCCGCGCATGATGGCGCGCGCCTGGAGCAGCGAGGGCATGGCGCGGCGCGGCGCGGCGGCGGACGCGATCAACAGGAAGGATGACGGGCATCCATGAAGCGTTTCTACCGCGAGGTAACCGTCAGCGAGCAGGATCACGGCTGGCAGGTGGCGCTGGACGGGCGCGGCTTGAAGACGCAGGGCGGCACGCCGCAGATCGTCCCGACCCGCGCGCTGGCGGACGCGCTGGCGGCGGAATGGGACGCGCAGGGCGATCTTATTGACCCGAAGAGCCTGCTGCTGCGCGACCTCACCGATTACGCCATCGACCGGGTCGCGCCCGATCCGGCTTCCGCCATCGCGGCGATCATGCCTTTCGCCGAGACCGATACGCTCTGCTATCGCGCCGATGACGGCGAGGCGCTGCGCGATCGGCAGGAGGAAGCATGGGAACCGCTCGTCGCCGCTGCCGAAAGGACGCTGGGCGTCGATTTCTCGCGCGTGGCGGGCATCAGCTATACGCCCCATCCCCCCTCCACGCGCGCGCGGATCGTCGAGGAGCTGGAGGAGATGGACAGCTTTACACTGGCCGCCCTTCAGAACCTCGCCAGCCTTGGCGCGTCGCTGATCGCGGGCCTTGCCGCGCTGGATGAGGGACAGGATGCCGACGCTTTGTTCGCCCTTGCCAATCTGGAAGAAGACTGGCAGTCGCAGCAATGGGGCTGGGAAG
>NZ_CFETID010000012.1:0-101789 GCF_983967925.1 Croceicoccus sp.
TTCATCAAGCCTTGACACCTGCCTTCGGAGGGCAGCGCTCTATCCAGCTGAGCTATGGGTGCGCTCTGTTTGCCGGTGGGCAGGCGCTTAGCAGCAGGCTTTGAGCCGCGCCAGTCCCTTTCGGCGCGATCCCCTTTCGGCAGTCGAGCGGCTCTTGCGCTTCGCGTGCCAAAGCCGCTTCGGGGAACTGGCCCGTTCCGGGACAACCCACGCCGAAGGGGGCCAAATTAAGAGGAAATAAACCGGTCGGCGGGCATGAGAATCGGTCATGAACGCAATGCCCGATTTCTCCGACGACTTCGACCGCGTCGATCATGTCGCCAGCGCCTCGGCACCTGCCCGCGCACGAGGTTCACAGGACGCCCGTTCAGGCGGCGCAGAGGATCCGCTGGCCCCACGCTGGGCCGCGCTGCACCGCGCAGCCGGCGCGCTTGCCGCGCTCACCGGATCCAGCGTGCCGGGAACCGAGCGGCATGCCAGCCTCTATCCCGTTGCCATTCCTGCCTCGCGCGATCAGTCGATCGAGGCGGTGCTTGGCGATTTGTGCTCGATGCTGGAAACCGGGCTCTACGCCGTGCTGCAGGCGCGCGAGCATGGCGCCGACGGCAAGATCGCGGCCCGCGCCCTGCTCAAACGGTTTGAGCGCGAGCGGGGACGACTGGTCGGCCACACGCGCTGACGGCGCTTGCCCGTTCCCTTTCTGTTCACTAGACTGCGGGCATGCACGATTCGCCGCTTGCCGCCGTCCCGCTTTCCCAGCCGCATACCGCATGCGACGTCGCGCGGGGCATCTGCCGGCTGTTCGCGCGCAACGATATCTGGTGCATTCCCGAAATGATGCTGCCCGGCGGCCGCCGCGCCGATCTGATGGGCGTCGATGCCAAGGGCCATATCGTCATTGTCGAGATAAAGGTCGCGCGCGGCGATCTGATGGGCGATGCGAAATGGCCCGATTATCTCGAATTCTGCGACCGTTTCTTCTGGGGCCTGCCGCCCACGCTCGACCGCCTTTGTCTTGAGGGCGGGAATTTTCTGCCCGAACGCTGCGGCGTGATCGTCGCCGACGGCTACGACGCCGAGATTTGCCGCCCCGCCCCGCTGCTCAAGCTTGCGCCCGCGCGGCGCAAGGCACAGGTCGAACGGCTCGCCCGCGCTGCGATGCGCCGCCGGCAGGTAGAGATCGACAGCGCCTGCGCCCAATGGGGCAACAGCGAACTGGCCTGACGCGAAACGCCGTGACGGGCCGGACACAGTTTTCTCGTTGATTTCCCGACTTCTGCGTCGCCACTAGGCTTGTGCTGCAGTGCACGCTATGCACGCAGCCATGGCTCCGCATCTTCCTACAGAGGCTGGAACACTGGCCGCGCTGCTGTCGGTGCTGGTCATGGTCGCGATCGTCGCCCTGCGCTATCTGGCGACCAGCGGCGCCTTTGCGCTGGCCACCCGTTCGGTGCGCCCGGGCCTCTATGCGGGCCTCAACCCCCAGATCAGGCGAGAGATCGGCTGGTCGCTCGCCTCCGCGGCGATCTACGGCATTCCGGCGGGCATCGTCGCATGGGGCTGGCAGGCGCATGGCTGGACCCGGATCTACACCGATCCACAGGCCTTTCCGCTGTGGTGGATGCCGGTATCGCTGTTCGTCTATCTGTTCGCGCATGACAGCTGGTTCTACTGGACCCACCGCGCCATGCATCAGCCGCGCCTGTTCCGGATCGCGCATGCCGTCCATCACGCCAGCCGCCCGCCCACGGCCTGGGCCGCGATGGCGTTCCACCCGGTCGAGGCGGTGACCGGCGCGATCGTCATCCCCGCTCTCGTCTTCCTGGTCCCGATCCATATCGGGGTGCTGGGCGCCGTTCTGGCGATCATGACCTTGATGGGGGTCACCAACCATATGGGGTGGGAATTGTTTCCCCGCGCGCTTGTCCGCTCGCGCGCAGGCGGCGCGCTGATCACCGCCAGCCACCACCAGCTTCACCATGACAGATACAGCTGCAACTACGGGCTCTATTTCCGGTTCTGGGACCGCCTTTGCGGCACCGACCGGGGCCTCGCGGCAGAAGGATGGGACGTTCGATGAAATTGCGTTTGATGCTTGCATCACTGGCAGCCCTCGCGACCAGCTCCGGCCTCACCACCTCGGGTTTGGCCAGTTCGGGCGCCTTGCCGACCGCCGCGACCGCGGCGCGCGCCGGGACGATCCATGTGACCGTCACCGACCTGCGTTCCACCAAGGGCGAGGTGCATGCCTGCCTCGCGCCGGGCCGCGACAGCTTTCCCGATTGCAGCGCGGGCCGCGGCCGCACGCTGACGCTTCCCGCGGCAGAGCGTGTCGAGTTCAGCTTTCCCGACGTGCCCAATGGCCGATATGCCATTGCGCTGCTGCATGACGAAAACGGCAATGGAAAGATCGACAAGGCGCTGATGATCCCGCGCGAGGGCTTTGGCTTTTCACGCGACGCGCCGCTACGGATGGGTCCGCCCAGCTTCAAGGACGCCGCCTTCGACGTCGATGCCAAGGGCGTGAACCAGTCGATCCGCATGCGCTATATCATCTAGGGAGGGGCCACCCACCCGCCGACATCATGCCCGTTTCCGCCGATATGCCGATCGTCCGCTCCGCGCTGTCCATGCCGGGGTCCAATGCCCGTGCGCTGGAAAAGGCGCGCGGCCTCGCCTGCGACTGCGTGATCTTCGACCTTGAGGATGCCGTCGCCGCCGAAAGCAAGGCCGAAGCGCGCCAGATGGTCGCGCAGACCCTGGCGCAAGGCGGGCTTGAACCGCGCCACCGCGTCGTGCGGATCAACCCGCTGGACGGCGCATGGGGCACCGACGATCTGCGCGCGCTGTCGCGCAGCCCGCTCGACGCAATCCTCGTCCCCAAGGTCGTTTCGGCAGAGGATGTCAAAGCCATTTCGGGCGCCATGGCCACCGCGGGCTTCGCCTCGCACGTGTCGCTGTGGGTGATGGTCGAAACCGCGGCCTCGGTCCTCGCGCTGGAGCGTATTGCCCGCATGGCGCGGATCACGCCGCTGGGCGCGCTGGTACTGGGCGCGAACGATCTGTCCAAGGACACCGGCATGATCCGCACGCCGGGGCGCGAGGCGCTGGTCCCCGTGCTGTCGCAATGCGTGATGGCGGCGCGGGCGCACGGGCTGCTCGCCATCGACAGCGTGCTGAACGCGATCGGAGAGGACGAGCGCCTGCGCGCCGAATGCCGTCAGGGCCGCCAGTTCGGCTTCGACGGCAAGATGCTGATCCATCCCTCGCAGATCGAGGCCGCGAACGAGGCGTTCGCCCCCGGCGAAGACGAACTCGCCGAAGCGCGCGCCATCGTCGCGGCGTTCGACGATCCTGCCAATGCGGGGAAGGCGGTCGTCACCGTCAACGGCCAGATGGCCGAGGAACTCCACCGCGACGAGGCACGCGCCTTGATCGCCCGCGCCGAGGCCATCGCCGCGCGCTGAAACGCGCCGAAGCGGCCGCAGGTTAACGGCTTCTTTACCTGTTTTTGCGAATCTGCCGACCTTAGGGGACTCGCGCCATGCGGGGCCACGGGACGGGCGAATTCAAAGGGGGCCAGACATCGCATGGATACGCTGCGCTTCCCCGGCGATGCTTCGGCTGACACTTTCTGGCCCGAAGACCCGCTCGACCTTGGCGGTTTCGAATATTTCGCCGAGGCGGAGGCCGAGGCCAATGCCTGCCACGCGCCGCCACCCGCCATCGGGCAGGACGAACGCCGCATGCAGGTGCGGGCCTATAATTTCTGGGCCGGGCTTCTGGGGGAAGAGGAGTTCCCCGAGATCTACCGGCTAGACCCTGACGGCCATCCCGATTTCGGTCCGTTCTCGGTCCTGCTCGACCTTTCGCAGGATCAGAACGATCCGCGCATCGTCCACCTCGGCGGCGCGCTGGCACAGGCGTGCGGCTGCGAACTGGGCAAGGCATCGGCCTGCCTTTCCGACGTTCCCGGCAATAGCCTGCTGACGCGAATCACCGATCACTACGGCGAATTGCTGTCGAACCGCGCCCCCATTGGGTTCGAGGCGGAGTTCGCCTCCGGCCCCGACCGGCACGCGATCTATCGCGGCATCCTGCTGCCGTTTTCATCCGACGGGATCGTCATCGACCATGTCTATGGCGTGCTCAACTGGAAGGAACTGGCCGACGGTGACGCGGTCGATGCCCTGCCCGCTTCGGTCGAACTGGCCGCAGGGGCCGAGGCGCAGGACGAAACGCCCTGGGGCGATGAGATCGACCCGCCCGTCGCCGAACGCCTGCGCGCGATGACGCCCGCCGGTTTTGACGATCTGGCCGCCGACGGCCCCGAATTCGCGCTGCTGATGGCGCGCCGGCTGCGGTCGGGCAATGTCGTGCTGCTGGGCGAACTGCCCTTCGACCGGGCCGAGATCGAGCGCGCCGCGGCCCGGCTCTGACCGCGGACCGCCCGTCCTTCCCTCCCCGCAGACCCTACCCCGCCCCAATTGCCGTTTGACCGCGCCGCCCACGCATAGCACCATGCGTGCCAATGCCGCTTTTCAGAACGCCGCCCGTCATCTTCCCCTTTCTGGGCCATCGCAGCGCCACCCGCCTGCGCATCGGCGCGCGCGCGCTCCGAAGCCAGCATCCGCGCTGGGATCACGATTCGCGCTTTGCCAAGATGCGCGCGCTCGTCTCGCATTTCGCCTCGCGAGAATATGCCGGCCTGCCGGTGCAGCTCGAACTGCGCTCGCCCTCGGGCGCGGTCTCGCGCCACGGCGGGTTCACCGATGACGAAGGCTATATCCATTTCGACATCGCCCTGGACGCCGGGGATGCGGACGGATGGGCCCTGCCGCAGCACACCGAATGGGAAACCGCCTGCTTCGCGTGGAACGACGGCGACGGTGCACGCACGGCAGAGGCCTATATACTGACCCCCGGCACCGATGCCGATCTTGCCGTCATTTCCGACATCGACGACACCATCATCGAAACCGGCATCACCGGCGGCTTTCGTTCGGTGCTGCGCAACTGGAAGCGGATCCTGGCGCAGATGCCTGCCGAACGCATGCAGGTGCCCGGCGCCGACCGGTTCTACGGCGCCTTGTCGGGCGGCAGCGTACCCGCGGCGGGCAAGCACCTGCCCGCGACGCGCCATCCGTTCTTCTACATCTCGTCCAGCCCGTGGAACCTGTTCCCCTATCTCACCACCTTCATGCGCAGCCGCAAGCTGCCGCTCGGCCCGCTCGAACTGCGCGACTGGGGCCTGAACCGCGAGACGCTGGGATCGGCCAGCCACGGCGCGCACAAGGTCGCGTCGATGCAGCGGCTGCTCGATTTCTATCCCGACATGCGTTTCGCGCTGATCGGCGACGATACGCAGGCCGACCTCGTCGCATTCGCACGGATCGTGATGCGCCGCCCCGAACGGATCGCGGCCATCTTCATCCGCAAGGCGGGCGAGGCGCATTCGCCCGAGGAGACAGAGGCCAAGGCCGACATCGTCCGCGCGGGGGTGCCGCTATGGCTGGGATCGGAATATGACGTGGGGCAGGAATTCCTCGAATCGATCGGCCTCGGCCACGATCACGAAGCCGAACGCATCGTCGAAACCGTGCGCGAAACGAACGATGGCGGCGCGGGCGGCGCGGGCAGCGCCAGCGCAGCCTCTGCCTGAAAACGCCCATGCTTCACAGGGGGCCCGCAGACCTCTAGAACCTCAGACGCTTAAGCCGTCGTTCACAGCGTGGGGACCACCCAGCCGAGTTGACATCATGCACCCGATCGCCCGCCCCGTTCCCGCCAGCCCCTTCCATGCCAGCCATGCCAGTGGCCCGATGCGCCGCCTGACGCGGATCGGCGTGTGGCTGGCCGCCTTCATCGCGCTGGCCCTGTTCGCGGCGCGTCCGGCGATGGCGCAATCGATCCTGCGCGATGCCGAGACGGAGGAACTGTTCAAGGATATGTCCGCCCCGCTGGTCGAGGCGGCAGGGCTAGAGCCCGAGAATGTCGATGTCGTGCTGGTGGGCGATCCGTCGGTCAACGCCTTCGTCGCGGGCGGACAGGCCGTCTATATCCACGCGGGCCTGATCGGAGAGGCCGATACCGCGCTGCAGGTGCAGGGCGTGATCGCGCATGAAATCGGCCATATCACCGGCGGCCATGTCATCGGCATCGGACAAGGCGCGCAGGCGGCGACCAATATCTCGATCCTCTCGCTGCTGCTGGGCGTCGCGGCGGCAGCGGCTGGCGGGGGCGAGGCGGCGATGGGCGTGATGGCGGCGGGCCAGCAGGCCGCGATGGGCAAGTTTCTCGCCTTCACCCGCGGACAGGAATCGGCGGCCGATCTTGCCGGCGCGCAATATTTGTCGTCCGCTGGCATGTCGGGCCGCGGCAGCGTGGAATTCTTCCAGAAACTCCAACAGCTTGAGCACCGGGCAGGTTATTTCGCGCGGTCCGAGGACACGTTCTACCGCACCCACCCGCTGTCCCGCGACCGTATCCAGACCCTGCAGCACGTCTATATGCAGGATCCCGCATGGAACCGGCCCAATGATGCGGATATCGAGGCGCGCTTTCGCCGCGTGAAGGCCAAGCTCTACGGCTATCTCGCCGATCCCAAGGACACGCTGACGCATTATCCGCCCACGGATACCAGCATCCCGGCCCGCTATGCGCGCGCCTATGCCTATCACAAGGAAGCGCGCGTCGACGCGGCGCTGAAGGAAGTCGACGCGCTGATCGCGGCCGAGCCGGACGATCCCTATTTCCTCGAACTGCGCGGGCAGGTTCTGCTTGAGGCTGGCCGCCCCGACGAATCGCTGGCGTCTTTGCGCAAGGCGGTCGAGATCACGCGCTTCCAGCCGCTGATCGCGACCATGCTGGGCCATGCGCTGATCGCGACCGAGGACAAGGACCATTACGAAGAGGCCGAACGCGTGCTGCGCGCCGCGGTGGCGCGCGACCGCTACAACCCCACCGGCTGGTATCTACTGGGCCGCATCTACGATTCGCAGGGCGACATGCCGCGCGCGCGCCTTGCCAGCGCGGAAAAGCAGATCATGACCGGCGATCCCGGCGCGGCGCTGCAGAACGCGCAGGCCGCCAGCGCCTCGCTGCCCGAATCGACGCCGGACTGGCTTCGCGCGAACGATATTGCCATGGAGGCACGCGCCCAGATCGAAGAACGGTCGAAGCGCCGCTGATTCTTGTTCAGGATAGGTCTCCCGCCGCCATGACACTTCGCCTCACCTCGCTTCGGATCGTGCTGATCGCCGCGCTTGCCGCCGTGATCGTGCTGGGCGCATTCTGGGCCCTGCGCGCCAACGGCAGCGACGGCGAAGCCGCCGACCCCGACGCCGCAGCCGCCATCGCCGCCGCCGGATTTTCCGCCGAGCAGAAGGAAGCCATCGGGCTGATGGTGCGGCAATATATCCTCGAACACCCCGAGATCCTGCCCGAGGCCATCGCCGAACTGCAGCGCCGCCAGACCAGCGAGCAGCTGGCCGCCGCGGGCGACGATCTGACCCAGCCCTTCCCCGGCGCGGTGCTGGGCAATCCTGACGGCGACAAGGTGCTGGTCGAATTCAGCGATTACGCCTGCGGCTATTGCCGCCAGTCGGTCGAGGATGTGAAGGCGCTGGTCGCCGCCGATCCCGACCTCAAGGTCGTGGTCCGCGAACTCCCGATCCTCAGCGAAGGATCGGTCGAGGCGGCGAAGATGGCGCTGGCCGCCGCCGATCAGGGCCGTTTCCCCGCCTTCCACGATGCGATGTATGCCGAGGGGCGCCCCACCGGCGACGCCATCGAACGGGCGGGCAAGGCGGCAGGTCTCGACATGGCGAAGGCCCGCGCCTTCGCGGCAAGCGAAAGGGTCGCCGCCGAGATCGAGGCCAATCGCAACTTCGCCCGGCAATTGCAGATCGAGGGCACGCCCGCATGGGTCGCCGGAGAGGAAGTGATGCAGGGCGCCATCGGGCAATCGGCCCTGCGCGTGGCGCTCTATCCCGAAGACCGGTGATCGCGCGGCGTCCCGCCTGCGCCATCGCAGCGCTCCCGCTGGGCCTCGCGTGCATCGCGCCCGCCGCCGCTGCCACGCAGGAAACAGCGGAAACGGCGGAAACGAACGACTACCGGCAATTGCTGGCGCTCGACGCGCGGATCCAGTCGATCGGCTGGCGACTGGTGCACGCCAATGCGCCGTTCTGCACCGCCACGCTCCCCGCCATCGGCCTGCTGCTACAGGACAGCCATAGCTGGACCGATCCCGCCGCGATGCGCGCGGCGCTGGGCCTGACCGCCGATATCGCCGTCGGCGCAGTCGCCGCGGGATCGCCTGCCGAACAGGCGGGATTGCAGGCGAACCAGCCCGTGCTCGAACTGGCAGGGCTTGCCGCCGGTGATTTTCCCACCACCGAACCCGGCGATTATGTCCGTCTGACCGGCCTGCACGACCGGATAGACAATTCGCTGCGTCAGCACGGCGCGGTTTCGATTACCGTCGCAGCGGCGGACGGGCCGCGCGCACTCACCATTGCCGGACAGCCCGCCTGCGCCAGCCGCTTCGAATTGCTGACCGCCGGCGAATCGGCACGCGCGGAGGGCGCGCGCGTGCTGGTGACGCGCAGCCTTGTCGATGCGGTGCCGGACGATGACGAACTCGCCGCCGCCATCGCGCATGAGCTGTCGCACAACCTGCTGCGCCATCCGCAAAAACGCACCGAAGAAGGCACCGGCTGGGGCAAGATCCGCCATAACGAGCGCGAGGCCGACCGCCTCTCGGTCTGGTTGCTGGCCAATGCCGGTTTCGACACCGAAGGCGCAGTGCGGTTCCAGCGTGACTGGATGCGCCACCGCGACTGGGGCTTTCTGGCCCCCACCCATGATGCATGGGACGAACGCATCGAAGGAATCGAGCAGGAACGCGCGCTGATCGCCGCGCAATCGGCGCAGGGCACCGGACCGGGCGGTTACGACTGGTCGGGACGCTTCCCGATGAGCCGCGAGACGGCCAAACCCTGATTTGAAACGCCCCGGTTTACGGCAGCGCGGTCGATAATCGCGCCGGACAGGTGGCATCGGTCATCCCCCGGCAGGGTTTCCCGCCTGTCGCGCCCCGTTAATTTCGGTTATCGAGTCGCCACCATGGCCGTCTTGCCCGTTCGTCCCGTCCCGTTCTTCGCCGACAAGAACAGCGCCTTCTGGCGGCTGCAGGCGGCTGGCTGGGGCGGCGCGATGGTGCTGCGCGCGATGTCCAGCTTGGCCAATGCGCAGCCTTTGTCCTCGCTGATCATCGTGCTGGTCGCCACCTTCACCGGCTTTTCGATCAGCCTGATCCTGTCGGTCATCTTCCGCACGCTGATCGGGCGCAAGCCGCTGGTGACATGGGGCGCGACCGCGCTGGTGCTGGCCGTGGCGGTCAGCCTTTACGCCTTCGTCGATTCGTGGGTGATCTCGCTCTACCGCCCGTCCAGCGACGCCGGTTTCGCATCGCTGTTCCTCGGCGTGTTCTACCTCGACCTCACGCTGCTGGGCGCATGGTCGGCGCTCTATTACGCGATCAATTTCTTCCTGCAGGTGGAAGAACAGAATGACCGGCTGCTCAGCCTGGAAAATCAGGCCACCAGCGCGCAGCTGGCGATGCTGCGCTATCAGCTCAATCCGCATTTCCTGTTCAATACGCTCAATTCGATCAGCACGCTGGTGCTGCTCAAACAGACCGAGCCTGCCAATGCGATGCTGTCGCGCCTGTCCAGCTTCCTGCGCTATACGCTGGTCAATCCGCCGACGGGCCGCGTGACCGTCGCGCAGGAAATCGACACGCTGAAGCTCTATCTCGATATCGAACGCATGCGGTTCGAGGAACGGCTGCGCACCCGCTTCGAAATCGATCCCGACACGCGTGAGGCGGTGCTGCCCTCGCTGCTGCTGCAGCCTTTGGTCGAGAACGCGATCAAATATGCCGTCAGCCCGCAGGAAAGTGGCGCGGAAATCTCAGTATCCGCGCAGCGCAAGGGGGACCGGCTGCGCATCACCGTGGCCGACACCGGCCCCGGCCTGCCCTATGGCGTCGACCCCGATGGCGTGATCGGCGTCGCTCACCAAGGCACCACGGTCGACACCCGCCAGTCCACCGGCGTCGGCCTTGCCAATATCCGCGAGCGTCTGGCGCAGGCCTATGGCGAATCCCAGCGCTTCGAGATTCGCTCGCGCCCGCACGAGGGCTTCGCGGTGATCATCGAACTGCCCTTCGAAACGCCCGAAGCCGTCAATCCGCCGAAACCTGCGCACGCTTCGTCAGGGCCAGTCATGTCCCAGCCAGAAACCATGTCCTAGCTCGCTCGTTACACCTGAACTCCTCTTTTACAGGAACCGCAGATCCATGAGCATCCGCACGATCATCGTCGATGACGAGAAGCTGGCCATTCAGGGCCTTCAGCTTCGGCTGCAGCAATTCCCCGATATCGAGATCATCGCCACCTGCGCCAACGGGCGCGAGGCGATCCGCGCGATCAAGACCGAAAAGCCCGATCTCGTCTTCCTCGACATCCAGATGCCCGGTTTCGACGGGTTCTCGGTGGTGAAGGGCGTGATGGGCATCGACCCGCCGCTGTTCATCTTCGTTACCGCCTATTCCGAACACGCGCTGAAAGCGTTCGAGGCCAATGCCGTCGACTATCTGATGAAGCCGGTCGAGGAAGACCGTCTTGCCGACGCGGTATCGCGCGCACGCACCCGCATCGCGGAAAAGAAGAACACCGAGGAAGTCGAGAAGCTCAAGAACGTGCTGGCCGAAGTCGCCCCCGACGCGATGGACGCTATGCCCGAGGGCGAGGAAACCGCGACCGGCCGGTTCGAAAAGATGCTCAACGTCAAGGACCGCGGCCAGATTTTCCGTGTCGACGTCGATACGATTGAGCATATCGAGGCCGCGGGCGACTATATGTGCATCTACACCGGCGACAATTCGCTGATCCTGCGCGAAACGATGAAGGATCTCGAACGCCGCCTCGACCCGCGCCATTTCCAGCGCGTGCACCGCTCGACCATCGTCAATCTCGATCAGGTCCGGCAGGTGAAGCCGCACACCAACGGTGAATGCTTCCTGGTGCTGGGATCGGGCGCCGAGGTGAAGGTGTCGCGCAGCTACCGCGACGTGGTGGCGCGCTTCGTGCATTGATTCTCGGATGTCCGCCTTGCGGCGGACCCCTCAAACGCCGGGCGGCGGGCATCCGCCCGCTTTGGTTTGGCCTGACGGCCATCTCCGCTTCGCTCCGATTCCGCGCCAATAAGGCGCGGCGGCCGGTCGGCCTTGCGGGTCTCGCTGCGCGGCCCGTTTTTTGTTTGAGGCCCTCAAACGGCGGGCGGGGCGCATCCGGGCCGCTTGGTTTGGCCTGACGGCCGTCTCCGCTTCGCTTCGATACCGCCGCAATAAGCGGCGGCGGGTCTCGCTTCGCGGCCCGGGGTGTCCGATCGAGCAGCCGCGAACCGCTGTTTAGTACCCCGTTGATCGGACCACCTTCTTGAACTCCTCCCTCAAAGGCCGCATCTGGTTTTCATGACTGAATTCATCCTTCCCAATTTCGATCTCGACGCATTCGTGCAGGCCACTCTGGCCGAAGACCTTGGCACCGGGATCGAAGGGGGCGGGGTCGATGTCACCAGCCAGAGCGTCATCCCCGAGGATGCGCGCTTTTCGGGCGTGATGGACAGCCGCCATGCGATCACCGTCGCGGGGCTTCCCATTGCCGCTGCCTTCTTCACCGCGCTCGATCCCGATGTCGAGATTACCGTGCTGGTGCCCGAAGGCACCGCGGTCGAGGCCGGGACCGACCTGATGCGCCTGTCGGGCAATGCCCGCGCGCTTCTCACCGCCGAACGCAGCGCCCTTAACACCGTGCAGCACCTGTCGGGCGTCGCCACGCTGACCGCGCGCTATGTCGCGGCGATCGGGGGCAAATGCACGCTGCTCGACACGCGCAAGACGCTGCCGGGCCTGCGCCATCTGGAAAAATACGCGACCCGCATGGGCGGCGCGCTCAACCATCGCATGGGCCTGTGGGATGCGGCGATGATCAAGGACAACCATGTCGCCGTCGCGGGCGGCGTGGCCGAGGCGGTCGCCCGCGCCAAGGAAGCCGGCGTGGCCGAGATCATCTGCGAGGTCGACAGCATCGACCAGATCGAACCCGCACTCGAGGCAGGCGCGACCCATCTGCTGCTCGACAACATGGGCCCCGATACGCTGCGCGAGGCGGTCGGCATCATCAAGGAACGCGTGCCTGCCGAGGCTTCGGGCGGCGTCACGCTGGAGACCATCGGCGCGATCGCGGAAACCGGCGTCGACTACATCTCGGTCGGCCGCCTGACGCAGAGCGCGCCCGCCGCCGACATCGGGCTGGATTTCAAGCTGGCCTGATTCGCCGCCTCAACGCCGCTCGGCAAAGAACCCGCGCAGCAATTCCGCTGCTTCCGCTTCGCCGATGCCGCCATAGACCTCGGGCCGGTGCAGGCTGCCCGCCCGGTCGAACAGGCGCGGGCCGTGCTCTACCGCGCCGCCCTTGGGATCGGCGGCGCCGTAATAGACGCGCGCGATCCGCGCATGCTGGATCGCCCCCGCGCACATCGGGCAAGGCTCCAGCGTGACATAGAGATCGCAGCCCGCCAGTCGTTCATCGCCCAAGGCCTTCGCGGCCTCGCGAATCGCCAGCATCTCGGCATGGGCGGTCGGGTCGTGCAGCGCGCGCGGGGCGTTATGCGCGGCCGCGACAACCTCGCCGTCCTTCACCACCACCGCGCCCACGGGCACCTCGCCCGCGTCACGCGCATCGCGCGCGGCCTTCAGCGCCAGCGCCATCGGTTCGGGAAGCGGCCATCTCTTCATCGCCAGCGGACTTGCCCGAATCGGCGCAAGCGGGCAATGGCAGCAGCGAAAGCGCCGATCAGCGTGCGGCCTTGCGGAATGTCATCGGGCGATTGCTTGACGATTCGCCTGATGGCCGCTATGCGCGCCGCTTTCCCGGCAAATTGCCCGTTTCGCGGGCGCGCCGGTATCACCGGATTCTTTGAAAGCGAGTTGTAAGCCATGTCGCGCATCTGCGAACTGACCGGCAAGGGTCGCCAGATCGGCCACAATGTGAGCCACGCCAACAACAAGACCAAGCGCGTCTTTCTGCCCAACCTGCAGAACGTCACGCTGATGAGCGAGAAGCTGGAGCGCAGCTTCAAGTTCCGCGTTTCGACGCAGGGCCTGCGTTCGGTCGAGCATAATGGCGGCCTCGACAACTGGCTGCTCAAGACCAACGACGAAAAGCTCTCGACCCGCGCCCGCAAGGTCAAGCGCGAGCTGATCAAGGCCGCCTGAGGCCTTTCGGACCGGAGACGCGGATCCCGCCTGTCGCTATAGCGCGGCGGGATCCACCTCCAGCCTGACAAGCTTGGTCGACTGAAGCCATTCGGCCTCGTTATTGTCGGATATCAGCCAGATCGTCAGGCGCCCGCCGGGTGCCTTCTCGCTGGCAATCCCCTCGTAATTATCCGCCAAGGGACCGCCGGAAATCCCGGCCAGCGTCCTTGCGCGCCACAGCCCCGCCGGTTTCAGTCCGGCCGGATCGGCGATGGCGATGATCGCGCGAAAGCGCAGGATCGGGCTGACGGCACGCCCCACGATCAGCACGCGCCCATCGGGCAATTGGGTCATCCCCGTGGGCCGGTAATCGCCCGGCATCGCCAGATGCGACAGGCTGCCCCGCAGGCCCTCTTCGGGCGAGCGCGGAAAGACCACCACGGGAAAGCTTCGGTCGCGGCCCTTGCTGCGCCCCTCGCCGATGACCACGAAGCGGCCATCGTCCAGCAGAGCCATCGCCTCCGCCCCCGTATTGTTGCGCCAGCCCGCCATCTCGGGCGGCACCACCGATCCCCGGTAATTGCCGCCCGCGCTGTAATGGCCGATGCGGTTGATCGTCTCCGCCCCCACCCAGCTTTCGCGCGTCACCGGATCGAAAGCCAGCGATTCGCTGTCGACCTGCCCGTGCGGCGGACGGTCCCTGATGCGGATCGGGCGCATCGCGGTGGGCCCCGTCCGGCCGGGCGGCGGCATGGCGATGCGCCGCCCCCTGTCGGTCACGAACAGCAATCGGCCATCCGGCAACGCCGCAACGTCGGACAGCCCGCGAAACTGGCGGCTCGTGCCCTCCAACGTCCACGCCGCCACCGGCACGAAAGGCATCAGCCCTCGGCGCGTCGCCTCGTCGATCGCGATGGGCACCGCGCTCACCGAAAGGGGAATATCGTCATCCTCGGGCACCGGATCGCGGACCCAGGTCATCAGAAAGGTCAGCCCGGCAAGGATCAGCACCAGCGCAAGCCGGATGCCCCGGCGCAGGACCGCGCGCCCGCGTTCAGCCATCTCCCGGCGCGACGAACAGCAGCGGGTCCAGCCGCGCCTTGCCCCACATCAGGCTCCAGTGCAGATGCGGACCCGTCGCGCGCCCACTCGACCCGATCAGGCCCAGTTGCTGCCCCTGCGTCACCCGGTCGCCCTGTTTCACGTCCAGCCGCTGCGAATGCAGGAACGCGCTGTTGAGGCCGTTGCCATGGTCGATGATCAGCAGATTACCTTCGAGCGAGAAATCGTCCGCCGCCAGCACCACCACCCCGTCGGCAGGCGCGACATAAGGCGTGCCCGCCCCCGGTGCTATGTCCAGCCCGGTGTGATAGCTCCCCGGTTCGCCGCGATATATCCGCTGCGATCCAAAGCGTCCCGAGATGCGGCCCCTGACCGGCCAGATGAAATCCTGCCGCCAGCCCTCGGCGCCGGTTTCCATCGCGCGCGCGCCATAGATCCGCTCAAGCTCGGGACGGCGGCGCTGCATGAAGCTTTCGCTCGGCCCGCCGGTGCGGCGCGCGGCATTGATATGCTCGATCTGCCAGTCGCGCGGCGATATGGTCAGCAGCTGCGTCGCCGTCGTCCCGTCGCTGCGCGTCGCGGCCAGTGTCGCGGTGCCCCCCGCATCGCGGTCGAACGCCGCCAGGAACGATCCGTCCGCAGCCATCTGAACCGGCTCTCCATCCAGCGTCAGCGCGGTCGTCCCGATTGGCGCGGTTCCGCGGACCCAGCCGCCTTGAGTCAGCTCACCCGAATACACGAAACGCGCGGGCGGCAAGGCCGCAGGGGTCGGGCTCGGAGCCGGAGTTGCAACGGGCGCCGGCGCAGCAGCCGCAGCGGGCTGGCTGGCAGGCTGCGGAGAACGCTCGGCCTGCGGATCACCCGAAGGCGGCACGACGGCGCAGGCCGAGGCGAGCACCGCAAGCGATGCCGGGGCAAGCCATCTCATGCGCCAGCAAGCAGGCGCTGGGTCGCGATCTCGGCAGTGGCATAGGGTTCCTGCCGCTCCACGCTCCAGTAACGCAGCATGTCGAGCGGGATCGGCGCACCCGTGACCGCGCAGACGACATGGTCGCCCGCCGTCATCTGGCGAAAGCCGTTCGGTCCGTAGAGAAGCTTGGCAGGTCCGGTCGAGGAATTCATCAGCATGCGCCCTAGTTAGCGATCATCGCCGGTCAAAACAACGATTGCTGGCGCGGTTTGGCGTCGCCGGAGCCATCCTTCGCCTCATCCTGCCGCTTGCGGCGCGGCGGATCGCGCGGGACTGGCGGCGTTCCCGCCCCATCCGCAGGCACGGTATCGATGCTCCCATCGGCGAATCGCAGCGTCAGCGCAGGCTGCGCCGAAGCGGCGGCGCGGCTGGTGATCGTTTCGCCCTGCGCGCCCGTCACCACCGCATAGCCGCGCTCCAGCGGTGCATAGGGGTCGAGCTGGCTGAGCAGCCGCGCGGTGGCCGACAATTGCTCGGCCCGGCGCGTCTGGATGCGCGATACCAGCACGCCCATGTCGGGCGCGGAGGCCAGCCGCCGCCGCTCCTGCGCGACCATGCGGGTCAGCACGGCAGGCCGCAGGAAACCGCCCGCTTCGGACAAGCGCCCCTGCGCCCGCGCCGCCCGTGTGGCGAGGCCGCGCCGCAGCCGCTCGCCCAGATCGTCGATGCGTTGCCCGCGTTCGGCCACGATGGCGCGCGGATCGGGCAGGCGTTGGCTCCAGTTCTCCAGCCTTTCACGCGCCAGCAGCACGGGCCGCTGCACCCCGCGCCGCTTGCGCAGGCCCAGCTCCATCAGCATGTTAAGCAGCTCCGCACGCACCGGCACCGCCAGTTCCGCCGCGGCGGTCGGCGTCGGCGCGCGCAAATCGGCGGCGTAATCGGCCAATGTCGTATCGGTCTCATGCCCCACGGCCGAGATCACGGGGATCGGACTGTCGGCGATGGCGCGCACCGCCACTTCCTCGTTGAAGGCCCACAAATCCTCGATCGAGCCGCCGCCGCGCGCGACAATCAGCACGTCGGGGCGCGGAACCGGACCATCCGCCGGAATCGCGCCGAATCCGCGCACCGCCGCCGCCACCTGCTCTGCCGCGCCCTTGCCCTGCACCATCACCGGCCACACCAGCACCCGGCTGGGAAAACGGTCCGCCAGTCGGTGCAGGATGTCGCGAATCACCGAACCGGTGGGCGATGTCACCACGCCGATCACCTGCGGCAGGAAGGGCAGCCGCCGCTTGCGTTCGGGCGCGAACAGTCCTTCGGCGTCCAGCCTTGCCTTCAGCTTCTCAAGCAGTGCCAGCAGCGCGCCCTCGCCCGCGATCTCCATCGAGTCGACGACGATCTGGTACTTGCTGCGCCCCGGATAGGTGGTGATCTTGCCGGTCGCGACCACCTCGACCCCGTCCTCGGGCCGGAACGACAGGCGCTGGGCATTGCCGCGCCACATCACCGCGTCGATCACGGCATTGTCGTCCTTGAGGCAGGCATACATATGCCCGCTCGCCGCGCGCTTGACCCCCGACAATTCGCCGCGCAGCCGCACATGGCCGAACCGGTCCTCGACCGTGCGCTTCAGCGCGTTCGAGATTTCGGACACGGTGAGCGGCTCGGCGTTGTCGCCCGGACGCTGCCGCGCTAGGAGCGGCGCTTCTTCACCAAGGCCCGAATTATCGGCGGAATTATCGTAGGGACTGCGCGGCAATGAATATCCTCTTGATCGGCTCGGGCGGGCGCGAACATGCGCTGGCATGGAAGCTGGCGCAATCCCGGCTTCTGGAAAACGGCGACCATCTGTTCGCCGCCCCGGGCAATCCCGGCATGGCCGATTGCGCCGCGCTCGTCACTCTGGATGTCGCCGATCATGCACAGGTCCTGCGCTTTTGCGAAGAGCGCGAGATCGGCCTCGTCGTCGTCGGCCCCGAAGCGCCCTTGGTCGCGGGCCTTGCCGACGATCTGCGCGGCAGCGGCATCGCGGTGTTCGGCCCCAGCGCAGCGGCAGCGCAACTGGAAGGGTCCAAGGCCTTCACCAAGGCGCTGTGCGACGAGATGGACATTCCCACCGCCGCCTATGCCAAGGCCGAGAGCCTGGGCGATGCGCTGGCGGCGCTGGACCGCTTTGCCATCCCCGTCGTCATCAAGGCCGACGGCCTTGCCGCGGGCAAGGGCGTGATCATCGCCGAAAGCACGGATGAAGCGCGCGAGGCGCTGGAAGACATCTTCGGCGGCCGCTTTGGCAGCGCCGGGGCCAGCGTGGTGATCGAGGAATTCCTGACCGGCGAGGAAGCGAGCTTCTTCGCGCTGACCGACGGCAGCACCATCGTCCCCTTCGGATCGGCGCAGGACCACAAGCGCGTGGGCGAAGGCGACAGCGGCCCCAACACCGGCGGCATGGGCGCCTACAGCCCCGCGCCGGTGCTGACCGGCCTGCTGGAAGGCGAGGTGATCGAGAAGATCATCGCCCCCACCGTAAACGGCATGGCGAACCGCGGCACTCCCTATTGCGGCGTTCTCTACGCGGGGCTGATGCTGACGAAGGAAGGCCCCAAGCTGATCGAATACAACTGCCGTTTCGGTGACCCCGAATGCCAGGTGCTGATGATGCGGATGGAGGACGATCTGGGCGAGTTGCTGCTCGCGGCAGCGGAATATCGCCTGTCCGCGCTGCGCCCGCCGCGCCTGTCGCATGAAACCGCGCTGACCGTGGTGATGGCCGCGAGCGGCTATCCCGACACGCCCGAAAAGGGCGGCGCTATTCGCGGGCTGGACGCGGCGGAAGCGACCGGCGCAAAGGTCTTTCACGCCGGCACGAAGATGGACGGCGAAATGCTGGTCGCAAACGGGGGCCGCGTGCTGAACGTCACCGCCACCGGCGCGAACGTGACGCAGGCACAGGCCGCTGCCTATCGCGCGGTGGACGCCATCGACTTCCCCACAGGCTTCTGCCGCCGCGACATCGGCTGGCGCGAAATCGCGCGCGAGGCGAAGGGCTGAGAGGGGGTCTGACCCCTCAGCCCACCCGCTTCTTCGCCAGTTCCGAAAGATTCGCCTCGGGCCGCGCGCCATAGTGGCTGATGATCTCGGCCGCCGCGACCGCGCCCAGCGTCAGGCAGTCCTTCAGGCTCTTGCCCTGCACATGGCCGTGGAGGAAACCCGCGGCAAAGCTGTCGCCCGCGCCGGTGGTGTCGACGACCTCGTCGACCGGCTCGGCAGGCACTTCGATGCGCTCGTCGCCGCGGATCGCCAGCGCGCCCTTTTCGCTGCGCGTCACGACCAGCACCGGCACCTTGGGCGCCAGCCAATCGATCGCCTTCTCCAGATCGTCCGTGCCGGTCAGTGCCATCGCCTCGCCTTCGTTGGCGAACAATATGTCGATCTCGCCCTTCTCGATCATCGCGCGGAAATCGCTGCCATGCCGGTCCATCAGAAACACGTCGGACAGGGTGAACGCCACCTCGCGCCCCGCTTCGCGCGCGCATTCGATCGCGCCCTGCATCGCGGTGCGCGGCTCGTCCGGATCCCATAGATAGCCTTCGAGGTAGAGCACCGCCGCATTGGCCACCAGTTCGGGATCGATCGCCGCCGCCGACAGATATTGCGACGCGCCGAGGAAGGTGTTCATCGTGCGCTGCCCGTCAGGCGTCACCAGCACCAGGCAGCGCGCGCTCGGCGGCTCACCCTCGCGCGGCGGGGTGGCGTAATAGATCCCGGCCGAGCGGATATCATGCGCGAACACACTGCCCAGCTGGTCGTTCGCCACCTGCCCGATGAAGGCGCAGCGGCTGCCCAGTGCGGCAAGCCCCGCGCAGGTATTGCCCGCCGACCCGCCCGAAACCTCGCGCCCCGGACCCATGTTCGCATAGAGCGCCTCGGCCTCCGCCGTATCGACCAGCCGCATCGCGCCCTTGTCCAAGGCATGTTCGGCAAGAAATCCGTCATCGCAGCTGGCGATCACGTCCACGATCGCATTGCCGATGGCGAGTACGTCGAAGCGGGGCTGGGTCATGTTTGTCCTTAGAGAAGAGGCGGTGCGCGCGACGGCGGCAACCGGGGATCGTGGATGGCGGCTTGGCTATCGGCGGAAGTCGTTGACAGCAAGCCCTTCAGGCCATCTACCCTTTCGGCCCATGCAGGTTCCATCCGATAGCCAATCCCGTTTGACAGGCCACGCGCTGCAAACGCTGTCGATTCCCGGCGCGTTCGCGCTGGGCGCGGCGCAGATGGCGGACCGGCGCGTGATCCGCGTGCTGGTGAAAAGCGCGCTGGTGTCGCTAGTGCTGCTGGCGCTGGTGTTCTGGGGCGGGTTCGCCGCGTTCGACGCCGGGATCGAATGGCTGGCGGGCACGCAAAACGCGTGGATCGCGGGATTGGGCCAGCTGATCGCGGTGATCGCCGCGGTGCTGTGCGCATGGCTCGCGTGGCGCATCGTCGCGATGGCGGTGCTCAATTTCTATGCGGACGAGATCGTTTCGGCGGTCGAGGAACGGCATTATCCCGCCTTCAGGCCGCGCGACATCCCGCTGGGCGAAGAAATCGGCATGGCGCTGAAAGGCGCGGCGCGCGCGCTGGCGTTCAACGCGCTGGCGCTGCCGGTCGCGCTGGCACTGGCGGTTACCGGCGTCGGCACCGCCATCGTGTTCATCACCGTCAACGCCTTCCTGCTGGGCCGCGAATTGCAGGACATGGTCTGGGCACGCCATCAAAAGGGCGGAGGACTTGCACCATTGGGCGCATCCACCCGTTTCCTGCTGGGACTGGCGGTGGTAGGGCTGCTCGCCATTCCGGTCGCGAACCTGCTGGCGCCTTTCCTCGGCGCGGCAGCCGCAACCCACCTTGTCCACCGCGCCGCCGCGCGCAGAGCCGGGAAAACCGCACACGGCCATGATGCCACGTAATTTAATCGCCGCGCTGGCACTCGTGCCCGCGCTTGCCGCCTGCGCCCCCTCGGTCAAGCAGGCGCGCCCCGCCCGCCCCGCGACGACGCAGCCCATTCCCCCGCAGCAGGCCCCCGCCACGCCCGCGACCAGCTTTCGCAGCGCAAGGGTGATGAGTGGCCCGGGCCTGGAGGGCGTGATCGGCGCCGATGCCGACGCGCTGATCCGCCAGTTCGGCACGCCCCGCCTCGACGTGTGGGAGGCGGATGCGCGCAAGATGCAGTTCGCGGGCACGCGTTGCATCCTCGACGTGTTCCTCTATCCGCAGCGGCCGGGCGCGACCGAAACCGCGACATGGATCGAGGCACGGCGCAGCGACGGGCAGGACGTCGACCGCGCCGCCTGCGTCGCGGCGACAAAGCGCCGCTAACCCCGTCTTAACCGTGCCAAGCCATACAGGACCCCATAGACCAACCGGGGGCCTTGGCAGGATTCATGACGATCAGCTTTCAGGACATCGCCGCGCAGGCCGCGCGCGACGGCATCATCACCGACGCCGAATTGCTCGATCTGCGGCGCAATGGCTGGTGCGACGGCACGATCTCGCCGCAAGAGGCGGAATCGATTTTCGCGATCAATCATGCGCTTGGTGAACGAAGCGCGGCCTGGACCGACTTCTTCGTCGAGGCGCTGGGCGAATTCCTGCTGAACCGGCAGGAACCGCGCGGCTATATGGCCGAGGATCAGGCCGACTGGCTGATCGCACAGGTCACGCGGGATGGGCGGATCGATTCGATGGCCGAACTCGAACTGCTGGTCCGCATGATCGAGCGCGCGAGCAACGTGCCCGAAACGCTCAAGAGCTTCGTCCTCGAACAGATCGAACGCGAAGTGCTGACCGGAACGGGTCCGACGCGGGACGGCGGCGAATTGTCCGACACCCATGTCAGCGAGGCGGAAGTCGCGCTGCTGCGCCGCGTGTTGTTCGGACAAGCCAGCGACCGCCCCGCCGCGATCAGCCAGCGCGAAGCCGAATTGCTGTTCCGCATCAAGGACGCGACGCTGGGCGCACTCAATGCGCGCGGGTGGAAACGCCTGTTCGTGCAAGGCGTGGGCAATTATCTTCAGGGCTGGTCGTCGCCGAACGCGCAGATCACCCGCGACCGCGCCGCCGAACTCGACCGTTTCATGACCGACACCGACAGCGGCGTGGGCCGTTTCATGGCGCGGATGGTGAAGGCCGTGCCGAATAGCGCGGGCATTGTGTTCGGGCGCAAGCAGGCGGACACGCCCGACCTCGACGCACGGATCGCGGCCGAGGCGGATATCACCGCCAGCGAACAATCATGGCTCGACGCGCAGGTCGAGGCGAATGGCGAGATCGACGAATACGACCGCGCCCTGCTGCACTTCCTCGCAGGCGGCGACCCGCCTGCGGCCTGATCAGACGATAAAGATCAGACCGTAAAGCTCTCGCCGCAGCCGCAGCTGCCGGTGGCGTTGGGATTTTCGAACACGAAGCCCGCCTGGAAATCGTCCTCGCGCCAGTCCATCACGCTGCCGATCAGATAAAGCACCGACGCGCTGTCGATATAGAACACGCCGCCGGGGGTCTCGATCTTCTCGTCGAACTTCTGCTCTTCGGTCACGTAATCGACCGAATAGGCAAGCCCCGAACAACCGCGCCGCGGAGTCGACAGCTTGACGCCGATCGCACCTTCGGGCGCTTTTGCCATCAGATCGGCCACGCGCTGCTCCGCACCGGGGGTCAGCGTCACGGCGGCCTTGGGGGCGGGTCTGGTCTTGGTATCGCTCATCACAGCATTCCCAGTTCTAGTTTCGCCTCGTCGCTCATCTTCTGTGGGTCCCATGGCGGGTCCCAGACGAGATTGACCTCGGCATCGCCGATGCCCGGCACCGAACCGACGCGCAGCTCGACTTCGCCCGGCATGGATTCGGCCACGGGGCAATGCGGGGTGGTCAGCGTCATGTTGACATGGGCGTGGCCGTCGTCCGAAATCTCGACGCCATAGATCAGGCCAAGGTCGTAGATATTGACCGGAATCTCGGGGTCGTAGATTTCCTTCAGCGCGGCGATCACGCTTTCGTACAATTCGCCGCCCGGCTCGTTGCCCGAGACATTCTGCGGACGCTCCTTGAGGAAACCCTCGAGGTAATCCTTCTTGCGCTCCAGCTTCTCGCCCGCGGTTTCCGCATCGGTATCGACCGCATCGTCCACGCGCGCCCGCCGGGGCTGCTCGACGCTCTCGACCGTTTCGGCAGCAGGCCGCATCTCGTCGAAAGGCGACGGGGCGACCACGCGGCCGTCGTCGCGGATGTCGTTGTTCTGGTTCTCTGGGCTATCCATCAGCCGAAAATCCTTATCGTGCGTTCGATGCCGCGGATCAGCGCGGCAATGTCGTCCTCATCCGAATAGATGCCGAAACTGGCGCGCGCCGTCGCGGGCACGCCCAGATGGTCCATCAACGGCTGCGCGCAATGGTGGCCCGCGCGGATCGCGACATTCTCTTCGTCGAGAATGGTGCCCAAATCGTGCGGATGGATCCCGTCCATCGTGAAGCTCACGATCCCCGCGCTGTCCTCCGGCCCGAACAGACGCAGCGAATTGATCCGGCCCAGTGCCTCGCGCGCCTTGGCGGTAAGCGCCATCTCATGCCGTTCGGCGGCGTCCATGCCGATCGCCTCGACGTAATCGACGGCGGCGGCGAAGGCGATCGCTTCGGTGATCGCGGGCGTGCCGGCCTCGAAACGCTGCGGAGCGTCGGCCCAAGTCGTCTTCTCAAAGGTGACGCGGTCGATCATCGAACCGCCACCCTGATAGGGCGGCATCGCCTGCAGCAATTCGCTCTTTGCCCACAGCGCGCCGATGCCCGTCGGGCCATACAGCTTGTGCGCCGAGAACACATAGAAATCGCAGCCCAATGCTGCAACATCGACCTTGAGCCGCGGCACCGCCTGACACCCGTCGAGCAGCAATTTGGCGCCCACCGACTGCGCAAGATCAGCCGCGGCAGCGACATCCAGCCGCGATCCCAGCACGTTCGACACATGCGACAGCGCCAGCAATTTGTGCCGTTTATCAACGATCTGCCGTGCAGCATCGATGTCGATGCGGCCATCCTCGGTCAGCGGGCAGACATCAATCTCCACCCCCGTCCGCTCGCGCAGCATCTGCCACGGCACGATGTTCGAATGATGCTCCAGCACCGACAGCAGGATGCGGTCGCCCGCCTTCAGATTTGCTGCACCCCAGGTCGCAGCAACAAGGTTGATCGCCTCGGTCGCGCCGCGGGTGAAGACGATCTCGTCCTCCTGCCCGCCGACGAAGCCAGCGACGCGGCGGCGCGCGGCCTCAAAGCCCAGCGTCATCTCGGCGCTGCGGCCATAGACGCCGCGGTGCACGGTCGCGTAATCGCGGCCCAGCGCGCGGCTCATCGCATCGACCACGGCCTGCGGCTTCTGCGAGGTCGCGGCCGTGTCGAGGTAATGCCACGGCGCTCCATCGGCGGTGACCATGCCGGGAAAATCGGCTTTGCGCGAAAGCAGCTCGGTCGTCATATCGCAGCCTCCTCCAGCCGGTCGAGCACCTTGGCCAGCATGTTTTCCGCCAGCGTCTCGTCCTCCATCGCCACGAAGGCATCGGCGACGAAGGCCTGCACCTGCAAGCGGCGGGCAACATGCGGCGGGATTCCGCGTGCCGCCATGTAGTAACCCGCGCTGTCGTCCAATGCGCCGATGGCCGCGCCGTGGGCGCATTTCACATCGTCGGCAAAGATTTCCAGCTCGGGCTTGGTGTTCGCGCTGGCACCCTTTTCCAGCAGGATCGCGCGGAAATTCTGCGCAGCATCGGTCTTCTGCGCGTCCTTCACCACTTCGATCCGGCCCAGGAAATTGCCGGTGGCACGGTTCCAGTGAACCGCACGGATGGTCTGGTTGCTGGTCGCTTCCGGCTCGGCATGGCGGACGCGGGTGACGAATTCGCGGGTCACCTCGCCGCCGCCGATGGTCACGCCGCCGAATTCGAAATGCGCACCCTTGGCCAGCGTCACCTCGACCTCCAGCCGCGTGTAGTCGCTGGCCGAGGCGATGGCATAGATCTCGGCCCGCGCGCCTTCGCCCAGCGCCAGCCGCACGCGGGTCACGCCCGGCGCGCTGTCGTCCAGCACATAGGTCTGCACCTGCGCCTCACCGGCGGTCAGCGTAATCTCGTGCCAGCCGTCCAGCGTCTCCGCCGTCAGATCGCGCAGCGCGGCGGCATCGGCATAGCGCCAATCCTCGTCGCGCGTCGTGGGAAGGGTCGCTACATCGCTCATGCGACCGCCTCGTAACCCTCGCGCTCAAGCTCCAGCGCCAGTTCGGGCCCGCCGGTTTTCACGATCCGGCCCTTGGCCAGAATATGCACCTTGTCGGGCTGCACATAATCGAGCAGGCGCTGGTAGTGCGTGATCAGCAGCACGCCCTTGTCGGGCTGGCGCATGATCGCATTGATCCCCTCGCCCACCGTGCGCAGCGCATCGATGTCGAGACCGGAGTCGGTCTCGTCCAGCACCGCCAGCTTGGGATCGAGAATGCCCATCTGCACCATCTCGGCGCGCTTCTTCTCGCCGCCCGAAAAGCCGACGTTCACGTTGCGCTTCAGCATTTCCATGTCGAGCTTCAAGAGCGCGGCCTTTTCCTTGGCGAGCTTCAGGAATTCGCCGCCGGTCAGCGGTTCCTCACCGCGTGCCTTGCGCTGCGAATTCAGCGCCTCGCGCAGGAACTGTACGTTGGAGACGCCGGGAATCTCGACCGGATACTGAAAGCCCAGGAACAGCCCGGCAGCGGCCCGCTCATGCGGTTCAAGCTCCAGCATGTCCTGTCCGTTGAAGGTCACGCTGCCTTGCGTCACCTCGTAACCCGGACGGCCGCCCAGCACATAGGCCAGCGTCGACTTGCCCGCGCCATTGGGGCCCATGATCGCATGCACCTCGCCCGCGCCGACTTCCAGCGTCAGGCCGTTGAGGATCTGCTTGCCGTCTATTTCGGCGTGGAGGTTTTCGATTTTCAGCATCAGTTGTCTCTCGGTCCTTAGTCTCGCGGGCCGGCGCGGAAATTGCGGGGCTTGTAGCCCTGCCCGGTTCCGCGCTTCTGTTCGAAGTGCCTGGTGCGCGCCTCGCGGCGTTCGCCGATGCGGATGCGCATGCCGGCGGTGATCCGGTCGAGCACCGCGTCCATGTCCCCAAGGATGTCGCTCGCCTTGATGCGCATCACCTTGATGCCCACGGCCTCAAGGCTCTTGTCGCGGCGGGTGAGCAGAGCCGGGTTCTCGCCTTCGCCGCTCACATCGTCTTCGATGATGATCGCCATGCCGAGGTTGTGGCAGTTGAAATCGACGATGGCCGATCCGACCACGGCAAACCGCTTGAAGCTGTATTTGCCCATGTCCGCCTCTGCGAACTTGTCGGCGAGCGCCTTGTGCGCCTCGGAAGGCTCACGCCGCATCTCGCGCGCACGATCGTGCAGCGTGTCGAGGCGGGATTCCGAAATCTCCCACCCGCGGCCCTTCTTCTTGATGACGGGCGCGGCATCGTCCTGCTCGGACGCGGGCTTGATCTGGAGGGTTTTACGGTCGGTCATGAGGCATTCCAGGCAATAGCAAAATTCAGCAGCCAGATAGCTCCAGCAGCCGCCGCGAAGCCAATCACGGCATTCCAAACGACAGCATAAGCAAACATTCGCGGGCGATCAGAACGCGAGATCGCGAGCCCACTCCTATCCACAAACAGCATCATACGAACGCGCGAAATTCCACTGTGATAGTCCCGCCAAGCTAACCTCAGCTGCAACCACGCAACACAGGCGAAAAGTGCGGCCAGAATATAGCCGAACATCACCCCACGCTCCCCTCAAGCGAGATCGCGAGCAGCTTCTGCGCCTCGACCGCGAATTCCATCGGGAGTTCCTTGAGGACCTCCTTGGCAAAGCCGTTGACGATCAGCGCCACGGCCTCTTCCTCGCCCAGCCCGCGCTGCATCGCATAGAACAGCTGGTCGTCGCTGATCTTCGACGTGGTCGCCTCGTGCTCGATCTGGGCGGTGGGGTTCTTCACCTCGATATAGGGCACGGTATGCGCGCCGCTGGTGTCGGACAGCAGCAGCGAATCGCACTGGGTGAAATTGCGCACATTGTCCGCATTCGCCCCCACGCGGAGCAGCCCGCGATAGGTGTTGTTGGACTTGCCCGCGCTGATACCCTTGGAAATGATCGTCGAACGGGTGTTCTTCCCGTTGTGGATCATCTTGGTGCCGGTATCGGCCTGCTGGAAATTGTTGGTCACCGCGACCGAGTAGAACTCGCCTACCGAGTTTTCGCCGTTCAGCACGCAGGACGGGTATTTCCACGTCACCGCGCTGCCGGTTTCCACCTGCGTCCACGAAACCTTGGAATTCCTGCCCTGGCACAGCGCGCGCTTGGTCACGAAATTATAGATGCCCCCCTTACCCTCGGCATCGCCGGGATACCAGTTTTGCACGGTCGAGTACTTGATCTCGGCATCGTCCAGCGCGACCAGTTCCACCACCGCGGCATGCAGCTGGTTCTCGTCGCGCATCGGCGCGGTGCAGCCCTCTAGGTAGGAGACATAGCTCCCCTCCTCGGCCACGATCAGCGTGCGCTCGAACTGGCCGGTGTTCTCCGCATTGATGCGGAAATAGGTCGACAGCTCCATCGGGCAGCGCACGCCCTTGGGAATGTAGACGAAGGTGCCGTCCGA
Organism: Croceicoccus sp.; assembly: GCF_983967925.1. NCBI lineage: Bacteria > Pseudomonadati > Pseudomonadota > Alphaproteobacteria > Sphingomonadales > Erythrobacteraceae > Croceicoccus > Croceicoccus sp. The sequence goes on from NZ_CFETID010000012.1 coordinate 27,006, forward strand.
AAAGACCGCGCAGTTCAGCGTGGCAAAGAAATTGTCCTGCATGGGCACGACCTTGCCCAGCCACTTCTTCACCAGGTCGGGGTATTCCTTGATCGCTTCGCTGATGGAGCGGAAGATGACACCCGCTTCCTCAAGCTCCTTGCGAAAGGTCGTGGCGACCGAGACGCTGTCGAACACCGCGTCCACCGCCACCTTGCGCGCGCCCTCGACGCCCGCCAGCACCTTCTGCTCCTCGATCGGAATGCCCAGCTTGTCATAGACCGACTTGATCTCGGGATCGAGCTCGTCGAGCGATTCCAGCTTGGGCTTCTTCTTGGGCGCCGCGTAGTAATAGGCGTCCTGATAGTCGATCGGCGGAATGTTCAGCTTCGCCCAGTCGGGCGGGGTCAGCGTCAGCCAGTGGCGATAGGCCTTCAGACGCCATTCCAGCATCCACTCCGGCTCTTCCTTCTTGGCCGAGATGAAGCGGACGGTGTCTTCCGACAGGCCCTTGTCGGCGAATTCCTGCTCGATGTCCGAGTGAAAGCCGAATTCATAAGTCTCGAGCGACTTGGCCGCTTCACGCGCGGCGCGGTCCTTCTCGATCGCCTCTTCCTGCGAAGCGCGAACCTGCTCTACCGTTTCATTCTTAAGGGCGTCGTTCATGCCGCCACATCCTCCTTCGCCAGATCGGCGAGCGTGATATTCTCAAGCGCGCCGCGAATGGCGCGATTGACCTGGGGCCAATGCGGCCGTGCGCCGCAGCTGTGTTCGATGGTGCAGCCGCTGGGGCCGTCGCTGCACTGGGTCATGGCGATGGGTCCTTCCACCGCCTCGATAATATCGGCGAGATTGATCGCCGCGGCAGGCCGCGCCAGCCGGATCCCGCCATTCGCCCCGCGCGTGGACCGCAAGAGCCCCGCCGCGCTCAGCCGGCTGACCAGCTTCTGCACCGTCGGTGCGGGCAGGCCGGTCTGGTCGGCCAATTGCGCCGCGCTCCACATCTGCGATCCGCAATGGCCGGCGGCGGCGCGCATGGCGACCACGGCATAATCGGCTAGATTGGAAAGGCGCATGGGTGCGTCACTCGCTAATTCGGACCAAATCGTTCCGAATTGCAGCTAGTGACGCACCCACGCGGATGCAAGCGATGATTAACTCTTGCGAGTCGTTCTTAGGATGCCCTTACTTCGGCAATCCACGCATCGACATTCTCTTCCATGATGTTCAGCGGCACCGGCCCGTTCTCAAGGATCACGGTGTGGAACGCGCGAATGTCGAACGCGTCGCCAAGCGCGGCCTGCGCCTTGTCGCGCAGTTCCTCGATCTTCAGCTTTCCGATCATATAGGCGGTCGCCTGCCCCGGATAGACGATATAGCGTTCGATCGCCTTGGTGATGTCGCCCGCGGGATTGGGCGTATTATCGGTCAGATACTGGATCGCCTGCTCGCGGCTCCAGCGCTTGGAATGGATGCCGGTGTCGACCACCAGCCGCGCCGCGCGCCACAATTCCATCTGCAAGCGGCCGAAATCCGAATAGGGATCGGTATAGAACCCCATGTCCTTGGCCAGCTTCTCGGAATACAGGCCCCAGCCTTCCGAATAGGCGGTGACGCCCCCGAAACGGCGAAACGGCGGCAGTTCGCCCAGCCCGGTCTGCACCGACAGCTGCAGATGATGCCCCGGCAGCCCTTCGTGGAAGGCCAGTGCCTCCAGCTCGTTCAGGCTCATCGAATCGAGCTTGTAGAGATTGACGTAATAGATGCCCGGACGCGATCCGTCGGGCGCGGGGCGCGAATAGAACGCCTTGCCCGCCGATTTCTCGCGGAACGCCTCGACCGGCTTCACCTGCAGCGCGTCCTGCGGCAGGACTTCGAAATATTTCGGCAGTTCGGCTTCCATCGCGTCCAGCGCGACATCGACCTTGCCCAGATATTCCTCGCGGCTGTCGGCATAGAAACGCGGATCGGTGCGGGTATATTCGAAGAATTCCTGCAGCGTCCCTTCGAAGCCCACCTGCTCCATGATCGCGCGCATCTCGCCGTGAATACGCTCGATGTTGGAGAGGCCGATCTGGTGGATCTGATCGGCGCTGAGTTCGGTGGTGGTATAGTTCTTCAGCAGCGCCGCATAATAGGCCTCGCCCTGCGGCAGGCGCCAGACGCCGTCGTCGGTCCCGGCCTTTGCCTGCTGCTGCACCATCACCGCGCGCAGCAGGCGATAGGCCGGCAGCCCGCTCGCTTCCCATGCCGCGACCGCATCGGCGACCAGCGTGTCCTTCTCGGCCTGCGGCAGATCGAGCGCGGCGACCTTCTCGCGGAAATCGTCGAGGATCGCATTGCCCTCATGCATCGGCGCGGCGGGCGTGATCAGATTGTCGATGTCGGAAATGACATAGGGATAGACCCAGCGCGGCGGCATCACGCCCGCCTCGGCCCGTTCCACCGCGCGCTTGGTCAGCGCGTCGAGATGCGGACCGATCCCGGCGATCCGCTCGATATAGGCCTCGGCCTCCGCCTTGTCGCTGACGCGGTGCATGTTGACGAGGAACGAGGGGATCCCGCTCTGCGCGCCGAACATCTGGTTGAAGAGATAGCCGTTCTCGCGAAACGGGACGAGGCTTTGCTGGCGGTCGACCGCGGATTTGAACAGGCGATAGGACAAGGCATCCTGCCCCTCCAGCGTGTTCAGGTCGAAACCCTGCTCCATCCGGGCGAGAAACGCGCGGTCCATCGCCGCCTCGCGCAGGTCGGCCTCCAGCGAGGGATCGTCCCACTTCCCGTAATCCTCGTCGCGAATGCCGCGATAGGTCTTGGTCTCGGGGCTGAAGGCAAGGCCCGCATCCTCATAGGCCTGGAAGAACGCATTAATGTCGTTCGCCGCGATGGCCGCATCGACCGCGGCCATCTGCGCCGCCGGAATGGCAGAGGTGATCGCCGGGCTGGTCGCCGCAGGCTGCGCGGCGGGGGCGGGCGCGGGGGGCGCTTCCGCCATGTCGGTGGTGGCGGCGCAGGCGGAAAGGGCAAGCGCGGCGCTGCCGCCAAGCAGGCAGGCCGTCAGGCGCGGAAAATGGATCAAGGGGATGCCTCCGTTAGGTGCAAAAGAAACTATTTCTTCCTAACTGCCGCATCGCGCGCAAAGAGGCAAATGCAGCCGGAAAACCGTTCGACAGCGCGCCCGCTCTCGCATACGCAATATGGCCTATGGTCTATTCGCTGCTTCGCCCGCTGATCTTCCGCCTCGACGCCGAGACCGCGCACGGGCTGGCGCTCTCGACGCTGAAGTCGCTGCCCTCCTCGCTGCTGGCCAGCCCGCCAAGACACGATCCGGCGCTTGAGATGACGGTCGCGGGGCTGCATTTTCGCAATCCGGTCGGCATGGCGGCGGGCTTCGACAAGAACGGCGAAGTGCCCGATGCGCTGCTGCGCTGCGGCTTTGGCTTTACCGAGGTGGGTTCGGTCACCCCGCGCCCGCAGCAGGGCAATCCCAAACCGCGCCTGTTCCGCCTGGCCGAGGACCGCGCGGTCATCAACCGCATGGGTTTCAACAATGACGGCGCGGCCATCGTCGAACAGCGCGTGAAGCGCCGCATCGACGGCCACGGCGTCGTCGGCATCAATATCGGCGCGAACAAGGACAGCACCGACCGCGTCGGCGACTATGCGATCATGGCGCGCACCATGGCGCCGCATGCGCAATACCTCGCGGTCAATATCTCCAGCCCCAACACCCCCGGCCTGCGCGCGCTGCAAGACCCTGAGGCACTGGGCGGTCTGCTCGACGTGGTGATGGCGGCGCGCGGCTGCGACGTGCCCGTGTTCCTGAAAGTCGCGCCCGATCTGCAGCCCGCCGACATCGACGCCATCGCGCGCATCGCGGTCGAAAAGGGTCTGGGCGCGCTGATGATCGCGAACACCACCATCGAACGCCCCCCGCTGCATTCGGCCCATGCGGGCGAGAGCGGAGGATTGTCGGGCGCACCGCTTAAGCAAATGGCGCTCGAAAGGCTGCGCGACTTCCGCAAGGCCACTGGGGGCTCCATCCCGCTGATCGGCATCGGCGGCATCGCCACGGCAGAGGACGCGTGGGAACGCATCCGCGCGGGCGCCAGCCTCGTCCAGCTTTACAGCGCGATGGTCTATGAAGGGCCGGGGATCGCCTCCAGCATCGTGCGCGGCCTGCCCCCGCTGATGCGGCGCGACGGCTTTGCCACCATCGCCGACGCCGTGGGAACCGAATGATCATGAAACTGCGCCTTGTCGCCTCCCTGCTGGCTCCCGCCCTGCTGGCCGCATGCGCCGCGCCTTCCGATCTGGCGACCGCCCCGCCCGCCCCCGCGCCACCGCCCGCAGCAGAACAGAGCGGCCACGCAGTCGGCATGGTCAGCGCCGCCGACCGCCGCGCCGCCGATGCAGGCGCGCGCATCCTGCGCGAAGGCGGCAATGCGGTGGACGCGGGCTTTGCCGTGCTGCTCGCGCTCAACGTGGTCGAACCGCAAAGCTCCGGCATCGGCGGCGGCGGTTTCCTCGTGCTCGATCCGGGAAACGGCCAGCCGGTCACCTATGACGGCCGCGAAACCGCGCCCGCCTCGGCCACGCCCGACCGCTTCATGAAGGACGGCCAGCCGATGTCCTTTGTCGAGGCATGGGTCGGCGGCCTCAGCACCGGCGTGCCCGGCAATGTCGCGATGATGGCGATGGCGCATGAAAAGCACGGCAAACTGCCATGGGCGCAGATCTTCCAGCCCGCCATCGAACTGGCGCGGGACGGTTTCGACGTCACGCCGCGCCTGCATAACACGCTGGCCGCCGCCGACCGCACCGGCGCGCTGTCGGCAGAGGCGCGCGCGCTGTTCTATCCCGGCGGTCAGGCCGCCCCCATCGGATCGACCATCCGCAACCCCGCCTTCGCCGCCACGCTGGAACGCATCGCCGCCGGCGGGCCAAAGGCCTTCTACACCGGCGACAACGCCGCCGACATTTCGGGTGCGGTCCAGAACGCGCCCGCCAATCCCGGCGATCTGACCGTTCAGGATCTCGCCAGCTATCGCCCGGTCGAACGCGATGCGGTGTGCGGCACCTACCGCGTCTATCGCATCTGCGGGATGGGCCCGCCCTCCTCGGGCGCGACGACGGTGTTCGCGATCCTGAAGCAGCTCGAACGCTTCGACATGGCCGCGCATGGCCCGGGCGATCCCGTCGGCTGGCACCTGTTCGCCGAATCCCAGCGCCTCGCCTATGCCGACCGCGAGCAATATCTGGCCGACCCCGATTACGTGCAGGTCCCGGTAAAGGGCCTGACCGACCCCGACTACCTCGCCCGCCGCAGCGCGCTCATCGACATGGGCAGCACCATGGCATCGGCCAGCGCGGGCACGCCCGAGGGCGTCTCGCTCGCCTTCGCGCCGCAGGCGGAGCAGCCCGAACACGGCACCAGCCATTTCGTCGTCACCGACAAGGGCGGCATGATCGTCAGCGAAACCTCCACGATCGAGGCGGCGTTCGGATCGGGCCTGTTCGTGAACGGCTTCTACCTCAACAACGAACTCACCGATTTCTCGCGCGCGCCCTCCGAAAACGGCCAGCCCGTCGCCAACCGGGTCGAGGCGGGCAAGCGCCCCCGTTCGTCCATGTCGCCGACCATCGTCTATGGCCCCGACGGCAAGCCGCGGCTCGCCGTGGGTGCGGCGGGCGGCACCACGATCATCGTGCAGGTCGCCAAGGCGATCATCGGCGTGGTCGACTGGGGCCTCACCGCACAGCAGGCGATCGCGCTGCCCTTCCTCTATTCCCCCGGCGACACCCTGCTCGTCGAGGAAGGCACCGACCTCGAAGCCATGCTCCCCGCCTTTCGTGCATTGGGGCACGAGGACGCGAGGACCATGCCGGGCCGGCTGAAGGCGAACGCGGTCGAATGGGTTGACGGACAGCCCATCGGCGCCGCCGATCCCCGCAGCGAAGGCGCCATGGTCACGCCCTGATCGCCCGCGATCCACACAGCTCCGCCGTTCCCGCCTTGCCCGAACGCGCGGCCCATCCTAGTTTCCCGCAGCAACACGGGCCAACCTTGCGCAGACACCGGTTTGCGCGGGCCAGGACCGGAACACGCAGAGGAAGAGGTCGACAGGCGAACCATGGCGCACGCTAATCCCGGCAGAACAGCGGACCGCCCCGGCCCGCACGGCTTTACCCTTGCCGATATCGAGAATGCGCAGAACCTCGTCGCGCTGTTCCTGTCGCGCGCGGACGTGCTGGGCGACAGGCCCTTCCTCTACGCCAAGACCGACGGCGAATGGCGCTCGATCAGCTGGGCGGACGCGGCGCGGCAGGTGTGCCTGCTGGCGGAATCGCTGGTCGGCCTTGGCCTCGACAAGGGCGACCGCGTCCTGCTGGTCAGCGAGAACCGCCCGCAATGGTGCATCGCCGACCTTGCCATCATGGCCGCGGGCCTCATCACCGTGCCCGCCTATACGACCAACACGGTCCACGATCATCAGCACGTGCTGGAAAATTCGGGCGCGCGCGCCGTCATCCTGTCCGGGCCGAAACTCGCCAAGAACCTGATGCCCGCCGTCGCCGCCAGCAACCGCGCCGACCACATCATCGCGATGGAGCCGATCCGCCCGCCGCAAGCGACCAATTATCACGACATGGCGGCGCTGATGCAGGGCGACGCCGACGCCGCCCGCCGCGCCGTCAATGCGCGCATCGCAGGCATCACGCGCGAGGACCCCGCCTGCATCATCTACACCAGCGGCACCGGAGGCAGCCCGCGCGGCGTGCGCCAGCACCATGGCGCGCTGCTGCACAATGCGGCGGGCGCTGGCGACGTGATCGCCAACGATTTCGGGTGGAGCGAGGAGCGCTTTCTCTCCTTCCTCCCCCTCAGCCACGCCTATGAACACACCGGCGGGCAGGCCTTCCCGATCGCGCTCGGGGCCGAGATCTTCTATTCCGAAGGGCTCGACAAGCTGGCCGGCAATATCGAGGAAGTGCGCCCGACGATCATGGTCGTCGTCCCCCGCCTGTTCGAGGTTCTGCGCACCCGCATCCTCAAACAGCTCGCCAAACAGGGCAAGCTTGCCGAGACCATGGCTCAGCGCGCCAGCCGCCTGTCCGAACGCAAGGGCGAAGGCAAGTCGCGCCCGCTGATCGACAGCGCCGAGGACATGCTGCTGGAACGCGTGCTGCGCCCCAAGGCCCGCGCCAAGTTCGGCGGGCGGGTCAAGGCGCTGGTATCGGGCGGCGCGCCGCTCACGCCCGAGATCGGCTATTTCTTCACCGGCCTCGGCATGCCGCTGCTGCAGGGTTACGGCCAGACCGAGGCAGGCCCCATCATCAGCGTCAACCGGCCCAGCACCGGCCTCAAGATGGACACCGTCGGCACGCCCTTAAGAGGCGTCGAGGTCCGCATCGCCGAGGACAGCGAGATCCTGGTGCGCGGCGAGCTGGTGATGCACGGATACTGGCGCAATGCCGAGGAAACCGCCCGCACATTGAAGGACGGCTGGCTGCACACCGGCGACATCGGCCATATCGACAATCGCGGACGGATCGTCATCACCGACCGCAAGAAGGACATGATCATCAACGACAAGGGCGACAATGTCGCGCCCCAGCGCGTCGAGGGCATGCTGACCCTTCAGCCCGAGATCGGGCAGGCGATGGTATCGGGCGACCGCAAGCCATACCTCGTCGGCCTGATCGTCCCCGATACCGAATGGGCCGCCGAATGGGCCAGGGAGAACGGCCGCACCGGCGATTGGACCGATTGGCGCGACGACGCCGAGTTCGGCGCCGCGATCCGCGCCGCGGTCGACCGGGTGAACGCCGACCTGTCCGTCATCGAAAAGGTCCGCCGCATCATGATCGCAGACGAGCCCTTCAGCATCGAGAACGAGGAAATGACCCCCTCGATCAAAATCCGCCGCCACAAGCTGCGCGAACGCTATGGCGAACGGCTGAACGCGATGTATCGCTAAGTCGGGTTGCAGGGCTGCGCGGGCTGTGGAAGCGGCGACCGCCTTGCGGAACCCATGGTCACGAAGGCGGACATCCGGCCGGCATTCTCTCGGGCATTCTCGCGGACACGATTTCGCTGCGCAGGAACAACGAGGCCACCGACGGCTTCTCTTCAGGAAGGAGACATGCCGATGATGGCTTTGCTGACACTGATTGCTACCATTCTCTTGCCGCCGCTGGGCGTTGCGCTCAAGCATGGGCTGGGCAAGACATTCCTGATCAATCTCGTCCTTACCCTTATCCTCTATCTGCCGGGGCTGGTTCACGGGATCTATGTAAACTACATGCGCTGAGCGTCCCCTCGAGGGCAAGCGCTTCAGGGCGGGCGGCCCGTTATTTCGGAACATAAGGGGGGGGACCGCCCGTTGGTTCGGTATGGACCATCATACCGAAACCGCCCTTCCCGCCCGTCGTGAATCCTTCATAAGCGCCAACTCGTCCGGCCATGATCCGGCGCATCATCTACCCAGCCGCCGCGAGCGGCTTCGCGTGCTGCTACGGCTCAAGTCGCAGGGGCAATTGCTGGCGGTGTCGACTGGGGCGCTCGCCGGTGTCGCCGCGATCCTGTCCTTCGCCCTGATCCAGACCAGCAACTCGCCCGACATCGTCCGGCTGGGCGGCGGCATGGCCAGCGTGGAAGCACAGCCGGTTGCCCTTGCAGCCACCAATGCGGTGTCCGCTGGCGACGAAAGCCCAAGCGACGAAAGCCATTTCGGCACCGGCGAGGCGAGCTATTACGGGCGTGAGCTGGCAGGCAACCCCACCGCCAGCGGCGAGATCTTCGATCCCGCGCGGCTGACCGCGGCCCATCGCACGCTTCCGCTGGGCAGCCGGGTGCGCGTGACCAATTCCGGCAATGGCGAGGATGTCGTGGTCCGCATCAACGATCGCGGCCCGTTCCACGGCGACCGGGTGATCGACCTTTCCTCTGCGGCGGCACGCAGCATCGGCCTGCTGCGCACAGGCACCGCGCGGGTCAGCCTCGCTCTGCTGCTGGATTGACGGCGGCCTGTTAACACTGTCCTACACGCCGATCCGGCGCTAGCCATCAGGCCCAGCGCTCTTTGCCATCGTCGAAATTCCCCGCACCCCCCGATGTGTCGCTTTTGGACCGAAACCCGTGAATTTCCGCGGGGCCGGGCAGGGTTACAGCCCCTGTAGGACGTGTCACCTTTGTCACTTTTCGAGGGGATCCCAAGGGGCCACCCAGGGCGGGCGTTCAGCCCTCGCCCATGCCCATTTCCTCGTCCGCGGGCACGAAGTCGGGATAGAACCCCGGCTGGCGGCGCGACCAGCCCGGTGCGCAGGCGGCCGCTTCGCTGATCGAATGGAGCAATTGCTTGCGGCGGTCGGGCGCGATCTGCGGCAACGCGGCGGCGGCGCAGAAGGCGGCAGGCAGCCACGGACGCGAATCCGGGCCCAGCAGCCGCTCGTACAGAAAACGATAGGCGGGAAAGCCGAACAGGCACCCCTCGCCAAGGTCGAACACCGACACGCGCACCAGCCGCCCGATATAGCTGTCGAGCCGCGTGTCATTGCGCGAACTGGGCACCGCCCCGCGCAGCGCGTTCAGTTCCTGATAGGCCAGATATTGCCGCCGGATCGAGGTCGTGTCCCGCTCGTCCCGCGCCCAGCGCTCGAACGCGTCGGCACGGGCAAGACCCACGTCCAGACTGCGCCTGATATAGCGCTGCTCCGCCGGATCGAATTCGGCGAACTCGCGCATCTCGGCAATGGCCATGTTCGCCGTGTCGAGATAGCCCATCCGGTAATTCCCCTGCTTGCCCGGCCATAACCCCTGCGCGATTCGTCAGGGGCCGCCCCAATGCCGCCATGTTTCGCGGCAGAGGGTTAGCATCGGGTTAAAGCAAGGGCTTAACGCGGCTCGGCTATCGCTAGATCAGCCCCGCCAGCGGGCTCGACGGATCGGCATAGCGGCGCTTGGCCATCCGTCCCGCCAGATAGGACGCGCGGCCCGCCTCGACCGACAGTTTCATGGCGCGGGCCATCAGGATCGGGTCCTTCGCCTCGGCAATGGCGGTGTTCATCAGCACGCCGTCACAGCCCAGCTCCATCGCCACGGCTGCATCCGAAGCGGTGCCGACGCCCGCATCGACCAGCACGGGCACGCTGGCCCCCTCGACGATCAGGCGGATCGTCACGCGGTTCTGGATGCCCAGCCCCGACCCGATCGGCGCGCCCAGCGGCATCACCGCCACCGCGCCCGCGTCTTCCAGCTGCTTGGCCGCGATCGGATCGTCGGTGCAATAGACCATCGGCAGGAAACCTTCCTTGGCCAGCACCTCGGTCGCCTTCAGCGTCTCGCGCATGTCGGGATACAGCGTCTTCGCCTCGCCCAGCACCTCCAGCTTGACGAGGTCCCAGCCGCCCGCCTCACGCGCCAGCCGCAGCGTGCGGATCGCATCATCCGCCGTGAAGCAGCCCGCGGTATTGGGCAGATAGGTCACCTTTTTCGGGTCGATGAAATCGGTCAGCATCGGCGCCTTGGGATCGGATACGTTCACGCGGCGCACCGCGACGGTCACGATCTCCGCCCCGCTCGCGTCCAGCGCGGCGGCGTTCTGGGCAAAGTCCTTGTACTTGCCCGTGCCCACGATCAGCCGCGAACGGAACGTGCGCCCCGCCACGGTCCAGCTGTCGTCCGCCTTCACCGCGTCCTGATGATCGCCGCCTCCCACGAAATGCACGATTTCCAGCTCGTCGCCTTCGTGCAGGGTCACGGTTTCCAGCGTCGTTCGCGGGATCACGTGGCGATTGCACTCGACCGCGACTTTCGCCGGGTCGAGTTCCAGCATGCGGGCTAGATGCGCAATGCTGGTGTTTTCGGGCACGCGGCGGGTTTCCCCGTTCACCGTGATCGCGATCATGTTCGTGTTCGGAGCCATGCTAGGCGACATAGCGCCGGCGGGCCGCAGTTCAAGTGGAACAGGGTCCCGGCCTCCACTCAGCGCGGCAGCGAACAGGCCCGTATGTTGAAGACATGTCCCAAGGCCAGCACAGCGACCCCGGCAATCGTCAGCACCGCTTCGGCCAGCCCGTGCGGACCGGCCACGGCAATCGCCATCAGCGCGATCCCGATCCCTCCCAGCACCAGCGGCCGCATCCGCCCATGGCGCAGCGCGCCGATGCCAATGGTCAAGGCACCGACGACAATCGCGGCGACAAGGCCATATTCATGGATCTCCGGAGCCAGCAGCAAAGGCCCGCCCAGGCCCAGCAGGCCGACCAGCGCCAGCCCGACCACGCAATGCACCGCACACGCGCCCGACAGCACGATCCCCAACCTGTCGAGGCGGGAGCGCGCATCGCGGACGGGGCCGTGCGAGCAAAAGGGCGGGGAGGGCTTCATTGCAGTGCATGATATAATGTAACATCAGCCAAAAGCAATGCCTCCCTTGCGGGCACTTGCGAATTCCGCGATTTCTGGCAAAAGCGCCGCATCGTGAGAACCCAGAACGACGGAATTCCGCTGGAAGCGGTGGCGAACTACGGTCCCGCGCGCCCCATTGCGATCGCCCGCTGGCTCTATGTCATGGCGGCACTGGTCGTGGCTATGGTGCTGGTCGGCGGCATCACAAGGTTGACCGAATCCGGCCTGTCCATCACCGAATGGAAGCCGATCACCGGTGCACTTCCCCCGCTCAGCGAAGCGGCATGGCAGGCCGAGTTCGACGCCTATCGTCAGATCCCGGAATATACGCAGGTGAACGGGCCTGCCGGCATGACGCTGGCGGAATACAAGTTCATCTTTTTCTGGGAATGGGCGCACCGCCTGCTGGGACGATTGATCGGCGTCGCATTCGTGGTGCCGCTGATCTATTTCTGGATGCGCGACGCCATTCCCATCGGGTTCAAGCCGCGGCTGCTGGCGCTGCTGGCACTGGGGGGACTGCAAGGCGTTTTCGGCTGGCTGATGGTCAGTTCGGGCGTCGGGGCCGAGGCGCAGGAGCTGGGCCGCACCGATGTCAGCCATTACTGGCTGTCGATCCATCTGATGACCGCGTTCTTCACATTGGGTGGTCTGGTGTGGACAGCGCTGGATCTTGGCAATTTCGCGGAAGGCCAGCCGCGCGCCGGTCTGCGCGGCTTTTCCATCGTCGTCCTGTGCGTCTTGGCCATGCAATTGCTGTACGGTGCATGGATGGCGGGTTTGAACGCGGGCTATGTGGCGGGCGGCGGCTTGCTGAACAGCTGGCCGCTGATGCAGGGATCGCTTTTTCCCGAAGGTGTCGATGTTTCTCAGGGCCTGTGGCATACGCTGACCGCCGACCCGTTCATGGTGCATTTCATCCATCGCTGGTGGGCATGGGTCGCGCTGGGATTCCTGATCGTCCTCGCCCGCAAGCTGCGAGCGACAAAGCGGCCGATATCGGTCGCGATCCATTCGGTTGTCGGTCTGCAGATCCTGCTGGGCATCGCGACCGTATGGACCGGCGTATCGCTGTGGGTGGCCGTGGCGCATCAGTTTTTCGGTGCCCTGCTGGTCTGCGTGACCGTATGGGGGGCGCACGCGCTGGGCTTTCGCGACCGCATGCCGGGCAGCGTCCTTCGATGAGCGAGCGGGGCGCTGCGCTGATCTGGTCGCCCTTCGGCGATGAGGACAGCGCCGCCGCCATTGCCAGCCAACTGCTGGACGAAGGGCTGATCGCCTGCGCCAATCTGATGCCGATCCGTTCACTCTATATCTGGAACGGCGAGCGCGGCGAGGGCCGCGAATGCGCGGCGCTAATGAAAACGCGGAGCGATCTGCTTGGCGCCGCCATCGCCAGGCTGGAAGCCATCCACCCATACGATACGCCCGCCATCAGCGGATGGCACTGCGACGAAACCGGCCCCTCGATGCGCGACTGGCTGGTGGGCATCTGAATTCATCGCAAATCGGGCGCGGTTCGCCGCTGCGTTCAGCATTTGTGAAGACCGCGCCCTTATCCAGCGAGACGGATCGTATCACTGACAGGACCACGGATTACATGTTTGAAGAGCACGCGCGTGCACTGCGTTACCTCGCCTGGTTTGCAGCGGGGCTGTTTCCATTTGGCATCATCATCGAAAGGCTGAAGCAGGGCGGCACGGAGCCGCTTGCCATCTATGGACTGCTGGTTCTGATCGGGGTGCTGTGCATGGCGATCTGCCATGGCGAGTGGCGGCGGGATAACGCACTGGCCGGTCCGCCAAGAGGGCGTCACTGAGCGCCTGATCGCCCAAAGGTATCATTTTACCTCTCGGCAATCCCCCTGTTTCGCTTGACTTCGGGGCCGCGAAAGGCAAAAGCGCGCCCACTTCGCGGCAGCGCCGAATCGGTTCGGCCTGCGCGGTGCACTGACAATTCAACCAAAGGAACTGAAAGCCATGAAGGCGCTCAGCACCCAGACCCGGTCGATCAAACCGGCCGAGGTCGAGAAAAAATGGCATATTATCGATGCCGAAGGTCTGGTGGTCGGCCGTGTTGCCACCATCATCGCCAACATCCTGCGCGGCAAGCACAAGCCGAGCTTCACCCCGCACGTCGATTGCGGCGATCACGTGATCGTCATCAATGCGGACAAGGTGCGCTTCACCGGCAACAAGCTGCAGGACAAGCGTTACTACAAGCACACCGGCTATGCCGGCGGCATCAAGGAAACCAGCCCCGCCAAGGTGCTGGAAGGCCGTTTCCCGGAACGCGTCCTTGAAAAGGCTGTCGAGCGCATGATCCCGCGCGGTCCGCTGGGCCGTCAGCAGATGAAGGCGCTGCACCTCTATGCCGGTACCGAGCATCCGCATGACGGGCAGCAGCCCGAAGTGCTCGATATCGCCGCCCGCAATCGCAAGAACAAGGTTAGCGCGTGATGTCCGAGAACGAAGTGAAAGACCTGTCGGACCTCAAGGATCTGACTGACAACGCCGATCTGGCTGAAACCGAACAGCAGGCTCCTGCCGCTCCCACCATGCCGCTGCGCGACAAGGAAGTGGACAAGCAGGGCCGCGCCTATGCCACCGGCCGGCGCAAGGATGCCGTGGCCCGCGTGTGGCTCAAGCCCGGCACGGGCAAGATCACCGTCAATGGCCGCGATCAGGAAGTGTATTTCGCACGTCCCACGCTGCGCCTGGTGATCAACCAGCCGTTCGACGTCACCGATCGCAACGGCCAGTACGACATCATCGCCACCGTCAAGGGCGGCGGTCTGTCGGGTCAGGCCGGCGCCGTCAAGCACGGTATCTCGCAGGCGCTGTCGCGCTTCGAACCCGCGCTGCGCGGTGCGATCAAGGCCGAGGGCTTCCTCACCCGCGACAGCCGCGTGGTGGAGCGCAAGAAGTACGGCCGTGCGAAGGCACGCCGCAGCTTCCAGTTCAGCAAGCGCTGATACGCCTCACCGGCTTATGCAAAAGGAAGGGCGGCACCCGTTTCGGGGCCGCCCTTTTTATTTGTGGCTCTCAAATGAGCCCTAGTCAGTTGGCCAGTGATCAGTGAACCGGCGGATCTTCCGCGGGCACGCGTCCCACAGGCGCCACCGGCTCATCCGGCCTGCGCGGCGGCATCGCGTCTTCGGGCACGTCGTCGATCTGCATGTCGGGCGTCGGCACTTCCTCCAGGTTGCGAACAACGACTTCAAAATCGTTGCCGTCCCAATGCAATTCATTGAAGCTGGGCGGCGTTGAGCGCACCCGCTGCGACAATGTTCCCGCCCCGATCATGCGGATCGGACCATTCGGTGTCTTGGCGATCATGTCGAAGGCGTCATGCACATGGCCCGACAGCACCGCGACGACATTGCGTTTCGCAAACTCCGCCAAGGCATGGTCGCCGCCCTTGGTCAGTGCTTTGCCGCGCGTGCCCGCTTCGACCAGCGGGTGGTGGCATGCGACGACGATTTTCGTACCCGGCGGCAAGGCGTCGATCGCCTTCAGCGCCTTTGCAAGCTGGTGATCGGTGACATAGCCATAGCTCCACGGCCAGCGCCACTGGGCGCGCGGTGCGGTGTTGAGCGACACGATGGCCAGGCCCGGCAGATCGATCTCCGCCTCGACCTTGTCCTTCATGCCGCGAAAACGGCGGTAAGGGTCGGTAAAACGCTCAAACAGGTTGAAATAGGGCATGTCGTGGTTGCCGACCTCGACCGTGACCGGCACGTCGAGAGAATTGATCCATGTTGTCGCCGCATCGAACTCGCGGTGGCGCGCGCGCATGGTCAGATCGCCGGTGATGGCCACGGCATCGGGCTTCCGCCGCGCAATCTCTGCCTTGGCCCACGCGATCGCGGATTGATCGACCAGGCCGAAATGAATATCCGACAGGTGGAAGATGAGCGCCTTGCTACGACCGGGCATCAGCGTTCGCCTGTCGCGATCAGGTCGACACCGCATTCGCCCAGCAGAAAGCGGACCGATCCCGAACCGTGAACCGGCTCGCCATCGATCAGCATGGGAATGGCGGTTTCGTCCGCGCTCTTGACCATCATCTGCGAAAATTTCCCAAGTTCTTCGTGCGGCCCGTCGCGGAACCGGTGACCGAGTATGGCCATGCCCTGCTGCGCATATTCCATGAACCGGTCGGCATGATAGGCCTTCACCGAAAATTCCTCGCGCTGCGGCGTGACCATGAGCAGGGGATAGCCATCGCCGCGCCCCTTCGCGGGATCGGCGCAATGCACGCGCACGCCGTCGATCGACTGAGAGGCGGCCTCGATGGCATCCTCGACCACAGCGGCGATGTCGCGGTCGCGAAACGCCTCGCGCGCTTCGCTCCAGGCCGTGGCGGGACCTGCCAGCACTTCGGCAAGCGCTGTCCCTGTAGGCGCGTCCTCCGTATCGCTCCCCGTCACGCAATGGACGATGGAGGGCCGAATTCGGCGCGCATCGCCGCGGATCAGCGACTGCACGATCTCGTCGCTGGATCGCGGGCCGTGCAGCCGCTTCGAAAGAAGGTTCATCGTGCCGCCTGGCAGCACCAGTATAGCGCCGCTCCAGCCTTGCAGTGCAGTCACCAGCGCATTGACCGTTCCATCGCCCGCAAAGACCGCCACCGTGCGGATACCGGCCGCGTCGAGTTCGCCGGGCGCCGGCAGATCCTGATGGGGAAACGCGATGCGGCGCGTCAGACAAAGTCCGGCATCGTCGCATTGGCCCGTCAGCGCATCCAGCGCATCCTGATCATTGCTCCCGCTCGCCGGGTTGTTGACCAACCATATATCTTGGCTTTTCATCATTATCCGTAATCCCGCGAAGCGCGGGCCGGTTCCCGTGATTGTCCCTGCCGCACTACACACGCCGCGTGATGATCAGCCAGGCGGCCAGCGCATTGGCGATGGTATATCCCAGATAGGCAAGCGCCGCGCCCGTCGCGCTGCTGCCTTCGGTGTTCTGGTTTACCAGCATCGCTGCCGTCAGCAGCAGAAACTCGACCACCAGCCCGAAACGCCCCCCCAGCATGTGCACGAACCACGGCATCTGGCCCAATAGCGGATGGCCGCTTTCCAGCACGGCCTTGTGCATGACGAAATTGCCCACGCCGAGCAGAAAGAGAAGCACCAGAGCCACCTTCGATGCTTAACGCGAACCCCGACCGCTTGGGAAGCGGCACCGAACAGCTCTTTCCGATTCTTGTCCCCTGTCATCGTTCTGTAAAACTTCATGTCGTTCGCCGGACCCGGTCGGTCGTTGGTGGAGGGGTCATGCCGCTGGCAGAGCCGATGCAGACCTTTGCCGAGCGGTTGCGGCGCGACACCGGCAGCTCCGCTATCCAGAATGGCGAGGCACCGGAGAGCACCGGAAAGCCGCAGTAAAGGAGGAGATAGACCCATGAAAAAGCTGATGATCATGGCTGCACTGCCGGTTCTCGCCATGGCCGCCCCGCAGGTTGCAATGGCCGAGGAATCGAACACCGCACACGCGTCCTACGCAGGACTCGATCTGACCACCGAAGCCGGTCAGAAAGAATTGAAGCACCGCATCGAGCGAGCCGCCAAGAGCGTCTGTTCCGACAACCGCGTTCGCGGCGCGGCAGAAGCCAACCGCCGCAGCGCTTGCATGAAAGTCGCGCTGAAGAAGAGCGAACAGCAGTTCGCCGCTGCCATCAGCGATGCCCGTTACGGCGGCTGATCCCGAGCCGTCTGTAAATAGCCGGTCCGGTTCAGTCCCCCGGGCCGGCTATGCCCTCCGCCCCACAGGCGGACAATAATACGATTTTTCCCCTTGGGCCGGCCGCTGCGCCGGCCATTTTTTTGGCTGCCGATGCCGATGTGCCGCGCTTCACGCGCTTTATCGGCCGGCCATCGCCTTTACCGATTTGAGGAAAGTGCGCCCGATCCGCACCGGTTCCTTTTCTCCAAGCTCGGCGGACCAGACGCCCAGCCCGTCGTGGCGAAGCCCCGTGATCGTGTCCCGGCGCAGGATCGTCGAGCGGTGGACGCGGATGAACTTGTCCGGATCCAGTCTCTGCTCGAGCGAGGTGATCGTCTCCAGCAGCAGATGACTTCCGCCCGGAACGTGCAGGCGCACGTAATCGCGCTCTGCATCGATGCGGTGCACTTCATCGGCACCCACGCGCAGCAGTTCGGAGCGGTGCGGGACCCAGAATTCCGAAATCCATGCCTGCTTGCGTTCGCCATCCTGAGCCGGTCCACTGCCTCGGCGCGCGACGGCGCGCGCGATCGCACGCTCAAGCCGGTCCTGCGCCACGGGCTTCAGGACGTAATCGACCGCATCGAGATCGAACGCCTCGACCGCGAAGCTGTCATGCGCGGTGACGAAGACCACGGCGGGGCGTTCTGCCGCATCGGGCACGACCTCGGCGATGCGCCGCGCGACCGACAATCCGTCGGCCTCGGGCATGGTCATGTCGAGCAGCACCAGCTCAGGCCTCAGCGCATCGATCATGCGCAAGGCCGCGGCGCCATCGCCGGCCGTGCCCACGATGCGCAGGCAATCGAGCCGCGAGCAGATGACCTGCATGCGTTCGACCGCCAGTGGCTCGTCGTCGACGATCAGCGTCGATAAAACCTGCTCTTTCCCGACCGCTTCGGTCATGGTCTATTCCCCCCGAACATTCCGCTCCAACGGCATGCGGATGACTGTCCGCCAGCCGTGACCCGTATCCCCGCTGACAACCGACACATCCTTGCCGAAACGCGTTTCCAGCCGGTTGCGTACATTCGCCAGCCCTATGCCAAAGCCGTTCCTGCCGCCGGATGCATGAGCGGCGGCCGTATCGCCCTTGCGCGGCGCATTCTTTTCCCCCGATCCGGGTCCGTTGTCGGCGACGGTGATGACCAGCCGCCCATATTCCTCGATCGCCGAGATAAAGATGGTGATCGGCCGGTTGACCGGTGCGACCGCATATTTGACCGAATTCTCGATCAGCGGCTGCAGGATCATGCCGGGTACGCGTGCGCTTTCCAGTGTTTCGGGCACATCGATGACCGTGCGCAGCCGATCGGGAAACCGGACCGATTCAATCTGCAGATAGGTCCGCTGCAATTCGATTTCCTCCGCCAGCGGCACGTCGCCCACCGGATCGCCTGTCAACGAGCGGCGATAGAAGGTGCTGATCATCTGGATCATCGATTCGGCCTGGTCGTTGCGTCCGACCATGACCAATGCCGACAGCGAATTGAGCGTGTTGAACAGGAAATGCGGATTGACCTGATATCGCAGCGACTTGAGTTCGGCCGCCTTGGCCGCGCGCTTGTATTCGCCCTCACGCCGCTCGGCGACGCGGGCATGTTCGGCCTGCGTCATCGCGAAATAGAGAGCCGCCCATGCCAGCAGAAGGAAATAGCGGCCCAGCGCGATGTCGGTCAGCTGGACCCACAACAGGTTGCGCTGCGTCTCCTTGTCTATGACGATGGGCTCGCCATCCTGGCCCTCACCGCTGGCAGCGCTTTCCATGGCTTTGCGGACCTCGCCGGGAAGGCCCGGATCCAACTCTTCGAGATCGTCGGGAATTTGCGGCACATCGACAAGAATGTTGCCTGTCTGATCGCGGCGGACCGTCACGCCCTGTTCCTGGCTCAACCGAAAGATCGCGCGTTCCTCGACCTCACGGAACACTTCGGTATTGATTACGGCAAGGAGCAGCGATGCCGGCAGCGCGGCGACGAAGGCGACGGCAAAGCGCAGGCCAAGGCGGCGATTGTCGAACCCGCGCAGCAGCAGCCACAGCAGCACGGTCACCGCAAGGCTGGCCAGGATCACGACAAGGCGCAGCAACAGCAACTCGTCCTGGAACTCGAAGCCGATCAGATAGCTGCGGGCCGTCGCCAGAACGAAATAGCATGCCCAGAAGGCAACCATCGACAGCAACACGTTCACAAGCGGAACGCGCGGCTGGCCCTCTTCAAGTCGATCGGCTTCGGTGTTCTCCATCCTCCGATCCATAGGACGACGGTTTCAACCGCGCCATAGGGCGCAAGTCGCCGGTCGAACCCGATGGGCGCTTGGTCGAAGATGGGTGTTCCAAGAGGCTAAAATTGCGCCCCTTGGACAGGAAATCACCCACCGCTGCCTATTTCACCGGCAGCAGATGTTCCTTGGCGATCTTGTCGCGCCAGACCAGCGGAGCGAGCGTATGGACATTGTTGCCCTCGCTATCGACCGCCACGGTCACGGGCATGTCTTCCACCCGGAACTCGTAAATCGCTTCCATGCCCAGATCCTCGAAGGCAACGACCTTCGCGTCCTTGATCGCGCGCGACACCAGATAGGCCGCGCCGCCGACTGCCATCAGATAGGCGACCTTGTGCTTCGCGATCACCTCGGTCGCGCCCTGTCCGCGCTCGGCCTTGCCGATCATGGCGATCAGGCCAAGGTCGAGCATCATGTCGGTGAACTTGTCCATGCGCGTCGCGGTGGTCGGGCCAGCCGGGCCGACGACCTCGCCCAGTACCGGATCGACCGGGCCGACGTAATAGATCGCGCGATTCTTGAACTCGACGGGCAGTTCCTCGCCCTTGTCCAGCATGTCGGCGATGCGCTTGTGCGCGGCGTCGCGGCCCGTCAGCATCGAACCCGACAGCAGCAGCCGGTCGCCATTCTTCCAGCTCTGCACTTCCTCGCGGGTCAGATTGTCGAGGTCGACGCGCCTGGCTTCCTTCGACGGCTTCCAGCCCACATCGGGCCATGCGGACAGGTCGGGCGCGGGGATGAAGGCCGGACCGCTGCCGTCCAGCGTCAGATGCGCGTGGCGCGTCGCGGCACAATTGGGGATCATCGCCATCGGCTTGTTCGCCGCATGGCACGGCCAGTCGAGGATCTTGACGTCCAGCACGGTCGCCAGACCGCCCAGCCCCTGCGCGCCCATGCCCATTGCATTGACCTTGTCGAAGATCTCGATCCGCAGCTTCTCGATATCGTTCTGCGGTCCGCGCGCCTTCAACTGGCCCATGTCGATCGGGTCCATCAGGCTTTTCTTGGCCAGCTTGACGCAATGTTCGGCAGTGCCGCCGATGCCGATGCCCAGCATGCCGGGCGGGCACCAGCCCGCGCCCATCTGCGGGATCATCTCAAGCACCCAGTCGACGATATTGTCGCTGGGGTTCATCATCTTGAACTTGGACTTCGCCTCGCTGCCGCCGCCCTTGGCCGCGACGTCGATCGACACCGTATTGCCCGGCACCATCTCGACATCCAGCACGCAGGGCGTGTTGTCCTTGGTATTGCGGCGGGTGAACGCCGGATCGGCCAGCACCGAGGCGCGCAGCTTGTTTTCGGGGTTGTTGTAGCCGCGCCGCACGCCTTCATCGACGACATCCTGCAACGACTTGTCGGAATTGAGCCGGCAGTTCTGGCCCCATTTCAGGAACACGTTGACGATGCCGGTGTCCTGGCAGATCGGGCGGTGCCCCTCGGCGCACATCTTGGAATTGGTCAGGATCTGCGCGATGGCGTCCTTGGCGGCGGGGTTCATCTCGGCCTCATAGGCCTCACCCAGCGCCTTGATGTAGTCCATTGGGTGATAGAAGCTGATATATTGCAGCGCATCGGCGATGCTCTCGACCAGATGCTCTTCCTCGATCACCACCATATCGGACATGCGCGCGCCTTCCCGTTCCAGAACCGTAGATATGGTGCGCCCTGTAAGGGCAAGCTACGTCCCTGCCAAGTCATCCGGCGCTCGCAGCGGGGCTCTTGGCGTTCATGCCGCAATGCACTAGAGCAGCGCCGTTGGCGCAGGCAGTACCGGGTGAAACCGTTTTTTGCGCCGCACTCCGTAACCTTCCGGCCCGCAATACGGGCACGATCCGCGTGAGAGATTTTGCCATGGCCAGTGCCGCGACACCCCAGCCCGAGCTTACCCCCGCAAGCGGCGAGAATTTCGCCGCTGCGCGCAAGGCGATGATCGACAGCCAGTTGCGCCCCAGCGGGATCAACGACCCGCGCGTTCTGGCCGCGATGGCCAGCACCCCGCGCGAACAATATGTCGCCGCAGACCAGCGTGCGATCGCCTATATGGACCGATCGGTTTCGCTTGGCGAAGGGCGCGCCCTGTCGGCTCCATTCGCGCAGGCGATGTTGCTTCAGACGGCACGTCCGGCGGATACCGACAAGGCACTCCTGATCGGGGGCGCGACCGGATATCTCGCGGCTCTGCTTGCCCCGATGGTCGCCTCGCTGGATGTCGTCGAATCCGATGCCCGCCTGACCGGCATTGCCGGAAGCAGGACGGGCGACTGGCATGAGGGTGCGCTGACTGACGGGTTCAAGAGGAACGGGCCTTACGATTTGATCGTGATCGACGGCGCCGTAGAGCATTTGCCGAAAGCGATCGCGGCCCAGCTTGCCGCGGACGGCCGCCTTGTGACGGGCGTCACCGATCGCGGGGTGACGCGCATTGCGATTGGCCGCAAGGCCGGGACCGAGGCGAATGCGCCCATCGCGCTCCAGCCGCTGGTGGAAACGGGCATTCCCGTGCTGGCCGAATTCAAGAAAGAGAAAGGCTGGAGTTTCTGATGCCGTTCAGGGGTGGGGTTACAGGAATGAGGCGCGCTCTGCTTGCATGTGCGGCAGTCGCAGTCGTGGCTGCGCCCGCGCAGGCCGATACGCTGCGCGGCGCCCTTGCCAACGCCTACAACACCAATCCCACCCTGCTGGCCGCGCGTGCGGATCTGCGCGCAACCGACGAAAACGTGCCGATCCAGAAATCGGCGGGGCTGCCCGACATTGGCGCGCAGGGCCAGTATGCGGAAACGCTGAAGGTGAGCGAGAACTCGTTTTCGGCGCCGGACCGCATCTTCAGGACCAACGTGGAACTGAACGTCCCGATCTATTCGGGGGGCGCGGTCAAGAATTCGATCCTTGCCGCCAAGCAGCGTGTGCAGGCCGGCCGTGCCGATTTGCGCGCGACCGAAGCATCCGTCTTCAGCCAGGTCGTCGCCGCCTATATGGACGTGATCCGTGACGAGGCGGTGGTGGGCCTGAACCTGCAGAACGTGGACGCGCTTAGCGTGAACCTGGAAGCGACCGGCGACCGGTTCGAAATCGGCGACGTGACCCGGACCGACGTGGCGCAGTCCGAATCCCGCCTCGCGATCGCGCGCAGCGACCTCACCACCGCGCAGGCCAATCTGATCGGCAGCCGCGAGCGCTATGTTCAGCTCGTCGGGGAAGCGCCCACCGCGCTGGAAGCGCCCCCGCCGCTGCCCGGTCTGCCTGACGATCCTCAAACGGCGGTTGCCATCGCTCTCGAAAGCAATCCGGACCTTCTGGCGGCACGAGAAAGAGTGCAGGCCGCGCGTTACGAGATCGAGGTTGCCGGTTCGGGCCGCCTGCCGCGCGTTTCGCTTTTCACCGCCGGCGACTATACCGACTATCTCGGCACCTTGGGCGACGGCATCATCGGCGCGGATTTCGCGCAGCGCGAAACCTCGGCGCAGGCCGGTGCGCGTTTCAGCATCCCGATCTTTCAGGGCGGCCTACCCGCCGCGCAGGAACGGCAGGCGCAGGCCCGTGCCGCCTCGGCGTTCGAGACCGAGATCGCCATCGAACGCGACGTGATCGCGCAGGTCCGCAGCGCCTATACCGCGTGGCAGGCTTCGCTGGAGGTGATCGAATCGACAACCTCGGCGGTGTCCGCCGCGCAATTGAGCCTTGAGGGCGTGCGGGCCGAGAATTCGGTCGGCAATCGCACGATCCTCGACATACTCGACGCCGAGCAGGAATTGCTGCGCGCGGAAGTCCAGCTGGTGACCGCACGGCGCAATGCCTATGTGGCGGGTTTCTCGCTGCTCGCCGCCATGGGCATGGCCGAGGCGGAGGACCTCAATCTCGACGTTGGCAGACCGCTTTACGATCCGACGGTCTATTACGAATCGGTCGACGATGCGATTTTCGACTTCCGTTTCGAACCGGATCCTGTGGCCGAGGCGACACGCACCGTTGACACGCCCGCACAAGACGCGACAATCCCCGGCGAGTAATCGAGGGATCAGGACATGGCGCAGAAGGACGGCGAGGCATCGGTCGAGGATATTCTGCGGTCGATCAAGCAAGTGATATCGCGCGAAGACGGGCCGCGCCGATCGCCTGACACATTCGCGCGCGACGCCGCGCGCGAGAATGGTGAGCCGGTTCCCGAGCGGCCCGCCAGCTTTTCTCCCTATTCGTTTCAGCGTCACTCGCCCTTCGGCGCACGCGCGCCTGAAAGCGCCGCTCCCGAGCCGGCAGCAGAAGAGGGATCGTTCGACGATTCGCGCAGCGACGTGTTCGATCTGCGCAGTCTCGACAGCGATGCCTTCGTCGATGACGACGACATGGAAGAAGGGCACGTTGCCGAAGACGCGACTTCGAGCGGCGATGCGGACGAGGAGGAGCCGATCATCCTGCCTCCACCCGATCCCGAAACCGGCAACCCGCAGTGGTCGGCCGTGGAGTCGGGCGATACCGCCGACTATCGGGAAGCGGCTCCGCACCACGGCTTTGAGCAGCCCGGCAACGATCTTCAGCAGGATCCGCATGACGGCGACGAGGAGCTGTCGCGTCATGCCGAGGATGTTCAGCCCGATGCCGAGACTGATGTGGCCGGGGAGCCCGAACCGATAGCGCAGGATGATGCGAACGATTCACCTAACGCAGGCGCGTCTGAGGGCCTTATCGCTGGCGCAGCGGCAGAGGCCTTGCGCGCACGCTTCTCGGCGCTTGAGCAGGCGGCACATGGCGAAAGCGCGTCGTCCGGCAAGGCGGCGCCCAATCCGCTGGAGGACATGGTGCGCGACATGCTCCGGCCCATGCTGAAGCAATGGCTGGACGACAACATGCCGGGGCTGGTCGAAAAGATCGTAGAGCGGGAAATTGCCCGGATCACCGGACGCCTCTGACCGAACGGACGACGGAGACAGGCAGGATTTCGAACCGTCGCTGCCCGTCCGTCCGCATGTCGCCCTGCCGCAGGCATCGGCAGGCCTTGCCGCGATCGGCGGCGGCGCGCCTTTCACGCGGCATATCTTCCTGTGCGCCGACCAGACGAAGGCCAAATGCTGCCCCGTCGGCACCGGGATCGAAAGCTGGGACTATCTGAAATCGCGGCTGGCCGAGCTTGGGCTGGACCGCAATGGCGGTATCATGCGCACCAAGGCCAATTGCCTGCGGGTCTGCGTCGCGGGCCCGGTCGCGGTCGTCTATCCTGAGAGCGTGTGGTACTGGGGCTGCAAGCCGCCCGTGCTGGAACGCATCATCCAGGAACATCTGATAGGCGGCGTTCCGGTAGAGGACTATCGGCTCTATCCGGCAGAAAGACCCTCGACCTAGCGGTCGTTCCAGGTCTCCTTGGCTTCATCGCCCAGACGGTCGTCGATCGATTCGTCATGGCCGGTTCCGTTCGACAGGAACACCAAGCCCATCAGTGCCGCGACCAGCATCATCATGAAGCCGATCCCCAGACCCCAGGCGATGTAGAAATGAATCGAGAGCATGCCGTTCTCATAGGTCAGCCATGCCAGCACGATCCCGATGGTCGTCAGGGTCAGGGCCAGCATGCCTTTCATCATCCGCTTGTACCGGCCCCAGGCAAAGGCGGCATTGTGGGGATCGTCGAGCGGGGAGCGTCCAGTCATGCCCTGCAAGATGGCGATTGCCGAGCACACTGGCAAGCGAACGCGATAAGTGGCATTATATGGCGTCGGATCGGCCTGCCGCATTACAAGCGGGGCAAGTAAGATCCCGCGCGACCGGCTGGTCCTCGCTTGAAACGGGGAAGGAAGGCCTATGAATATCGCTCATATCATCGCCCACCGCGACGCTGGCGTCGTGACGTGCCGCGCCGATCATTCCGTATCGGAAGCGGTCGCTCTGCTGCGTGAGCATCGGATCGGCGCGATGCCGGTGATTGACGAGATGGGTACGGTGCAGGGCATTTTTTCCGAACGCGACGTCATTCGCTGTCTTGACGAGTTGGGAGCGGATGCGTTGTCGGCCCCGGTGAGCGATGCGATGACGTCGCCCGCCGTGACCGCCACGCCCGATATGTCCGAGCCTGAGGCACTGGGCCTGATGACGATGCGGCGCATCAGGCACCTGCCCGTGGTGAAGGACGGACGGATGATCGATTTCGTCTCGATCGGAGATCTCGTGAAGGCCCATATCGACCAGATCGAGCAGGAAGCGAGCGAGATGAGGAATTATATCCGCAGCGCCTGACCCCACGCCCAAACCTGCATGGCTTGCCGCGGGGGGCGGCGAGCCCTATCTGTCAGCCATGGACATTCAGCCGATCCGCCTCAGCCCCGATGCCGCAAGACGCGTGGCCCTGATCGCCAGCAAGCAGGGCAAGCCTGCCATATTGCGCCTGGCCGTCGAAGGGGGCGGCTGTTCGGGCTTTCAATATCGCTTTGGCCTGACCGACGCGGTCGAGGCCGACGACGTCACCGCCGAAACCGATGGCGTGACGCTGGCGGTGGACGAGGTCAGCCTCGATCTCGTGCGCGGCAGCATTGTCGATTACGTGGAATCGCTGGGCGGTTCGGCATTCAAGGTCGAAAATCCGAATGCCGCGGCGGGATGCGGCTGCGGCTCCAGCTTCGCCGTTTGATAGCGGCGCATGCGGATTGCCAGCTTCAACATCAACGGGGTGAAGGCGCGCCTGCCCCGCCTTCTGGAATGGCTGGAAGAAACGCAGCCTGACGTCGCCTGCCTGCAGGAAATCAAATCCAGCGACGAGACTTTCCCGGCGCATGAGTTCGAGGGCACCGGCTATACGCCGATCTGGCACGGGCAGAAGGGGTTCAACGGCGTCGCCATCCTGTCGCGCGGCGACCAGCCCGCGACCGAGGTGCTGCGCGGCCTGCCCGGTGACGACGAGGATACGCATTCACGCTATCTGGAAGCCGATTTCAGTGGCGTGCGCGTGGTGTGCATCTATCTGCCCAACGGCAATCCGGTTCCTGGCCCCAAGTTCGACTACAAGCTGGCATGGATGAAGCGCTTGCGCAGCCGCATGGCGGAACTGCGGGCGGCGGAGATCCCGACTGTCGTGATCGGCGATTACAATGTGATTCCCGAAGACAAGGACGTCTGGTCCCCCAAGGCCATGGCCAGCGATGCGCTGATGCAGCCGGAATCGCGCGATGCGTATTTTCGCCTGATCGGCGACGGCTGGACCGACGCGATCGACCTGCACCATCCGCGCGGCGGCATCTGGACGTTCTGGGATTACCAGGCAGGCGCATGGCAGCGCGACCATGGTTTCCGCATCGACCACGCATTGCTTTCGCCCGAGTTGGCCGACCGGCTGGTCGCCAGCGGCGTCGACAAGGCCTATCGCGGCCGCGAAAAGGCCAGCGACCATGCGCCGGTCTGGGTCGAACTGCGCGACTGAAGTTTCAACAAGAACGAGAAAGGGCCGCCGGCCATATTCGGGGGGATTGGCCAGCGGCCCTTTACGCATCCGGCCCTGTGGGGGGGACGGGCCGGTGCGGGGGGAAACGTGAACGCGCCTTAGGCGCGATCAGCGATAGAAGATGTGGTTATCGATCTGCGCCAGCCGCGTCATCTTGCTGCTCCAGCGCGGCTTGACGTAATTGGCGTGGAAATACAGCGCGCCTTCGGCCTCGCTTTTCCAGCCGTCCTGATCGGCGATCAGCGCCAGCTTTTGCGCCCGCTGCCATGCCCGGCTCGATTTGTTGATCGCGGGCATCGCCTTTCCGCGCACGAACGAGAACTGGTGGCGCTGAAACACCACGCCGCAATAGCTCGACGGGAACCGGGGCGATTCCGCCCTTGCCACGATCACGCGGGCAACGGCCAGCTGACCGTCCAGCGGCTCACCCTTGGATTCGTGATAGATTGCGCCCGCCAGGCAGTTCAGCTGCTTGTCCAGGTTCGCAGGCGTCGGAATTCCCGACAGGTAATCGCCAAGATTCGATGCCATCGGCACCGCGTTCTGGCTATCCACCTCGGGCGTTTCCGGGATCGTCTGGACGACCGGCTGCGACACGAAACCCGAAGGCGTGTCCTTGTCGTCCTGCGCTTCGGTGACGGACTGCGTCACCTGTTCGATCGCTTCGACGGGAACATAATTGCCCATCTCGGCATTTGCGCGGGTACCCTCGAATCCAAAGAGGGCGATGCCCGCCATGACAGCCAGCGACAGCGCGCTGGCGCCTTTAACCTTACGGCCCATCAATAAGTCGATCGTATGCGGTGAACGCGCCTGTCGCAGAGTATCAGCGAGCCTGCACCACCAGGTGCGTTGCTATGGCCTGCCGAAAAGACCCTGCCGGTCGTTCCCCGTCTGCGCGCTCATCATCCAATGCCGATCTGCATTGCATGACTGCCTACGCCCGTCCGTTGCGGGCGCTATCTGTGTTTGTGGCGAGAATGTGTCAACCCAAAGGTTCCGAATTAACCGATAAAGCGTTCCACCTGTGCGATTTCGAGATCGATTATCCAGCAATCGGGGTCCTGCTTCGCTCGTCTTTCCAGATACTCGGAAAATTCGCGTTCTTTTTCAATAATTTCTTCACGCGTTTTGGTCCAGCGCCGGTTTCCCTCCAAGTCGGGAATCCGCTCGTAAAGACATAATGCTTCGTCGTGGTGGCGCGTGGCGATCAGAATGGTCCCTGCGTCTCGCTCTCCCTTGTGCAGAATTGTTGCGAAGCCACCCGCCTGGTTTACCGATCTTGCAAGGCCGGAAACTTCGATATGCGCCGGCAAGCGATGATCCATTGCCTTATTCGCCCGATTCGGACGGGGACGATTCGTCCGCGCGATATCCCGGCAGTCCAGAGAGCGGGATCTGGGACCGCATGAATGTGCCCGTTCCGCGGCCCACTTCCTCGTCCTCTTCGTCCAGCAGGCGCGCTTCGGCGACCAGCACGCGTCGGCGGCCGCTGATCCATTTGCCTTCGGCGCGTATGCGGCCGTGCCTGATCGGGCGCAGAAACTGCAGGTTGAACGACGTGGTCAGCAGGAAGCGGTCGCTGATCAGCGTATTAGCGGCATAGAACGCCGCATCGTCCAGCATCTTGAAATAGATCGTGCCATGCGCCGCGCCTGCCGCGTGAAAGACATTGTCGTCCACGTCGAACAGGATTGTGGCCGCGCCCTCACGCCCGATCGAAAGACTCGACCGGAAAAGCCGGTTTATCGGAGCCGAAGCATACAGCCGCTCCAGCGCGCGCCAGTGAAGCGCCGCACCGCCAGCCGATTCCCCGGTCACGGCCGAAGAGTCAGGCGGCATCCCGCTCGGACACATTGGCAAGCAGGGCGTAGACGGCTTCGTCGCCCGGTGCCTCCGCCAGACGGTCGCGCATACGGTCGTCGCGCATCGTCCGGCTTATCGCCGCGAGGGCATGGAGATGCATAGCACCCGACTTTTCGGGCGAGAGCAGGCCGAACACCAGTTCCACCGGCATGCCGTCGGCGGAATCGAAAGAAACGGGTGAAGAAAGGCGCAGAAATACGCAGACCGGCTGCGACAGGGCGTCGATCCGGGCATGGGGAATAGCGGTGCCGCGCCCGAACCCCGTGCTGCCCAGCTTTTCCCGCTCTTCGAGCGCTTCGAGCACGGAATCGCGGTCGAGCGCGTAAACCTCGGCGAAACGGGATGCGAGCGCCTCGAGCACGCCCTGCTTGTCTTCGGCGTCACAGCGGCCAACTGCCACCGGATCGAGTACGAATAGCGATGTCATCGTTTCGGTATCATCATGTCTGCAGCCCCGCCGGGGGCCATCCAAGTTCCGGGTGCCTGCAAATGGCAGGCCGCGACCCGCATGGCGGGTCCGTCGCGAGGGACGCGCCGTGCAGGCGAATGCCGTGAGCCCGACAAACGGGCAAGGCCCCTCACTCGCGCCTTATCGCAGACAAGCCTTGGCAAATCGCTAAGGCCTGCATGCAAATGATGCGGCAAGGGGCGTTGCATTGCCCGATCCGGATGCAGGCGCATCCCGAGATCAGCTGGTCGCGGACGGTTCAACCCATCCGATCGTCCCGTCGGATCGGCGATAGACCATATTATGCCGCCCAGTTCCAGCATTTTTGAAGAACAGGGCAGGCGTGTCGCGCAGATCCAGCATCATGACCGCATCGGAAACGGATGTTTCGGGAATGTCGGTGCGGGTCTCTGCCACGATGGCAGGGGCGTCGCTCGCCTCTTCGTCGTCGTTTGCGCTGTCCTGTTCGGAACCGGCGAACACGGTATAGGCCGCCACTTCCTCGCGCAGCGCATGATCGGCCTGTTCGTGCCGGTCCTTCAGTCGCCGCTTGTAGCGTCGCAGCTGCTTCTCGATCTTGTTGAGCGCGTTGTCGACCGCCTGATGTGCTTCCTGCGCCTCGCCGTGGCCCTTTACGATCAGGCCCTGCATGACATGGGTGACGATGTCGGCGGTAAAGCTTTCGTGCGGCCCTCGCCCCAATGTGACCTGCGATGAAAGCGCCCTGTTGAAATACTTGTCGACGATTCCCGTAAGCCGCTCCGTGGCGTGTTCCTGAAGGGCTGCACCGGTTTCGACCTGGTGACCGGAAACGCGAATATCCATCGACTACTCCTTCGTCTTATTCTCGCCCCTTATCGTGGCGGGGGGCTTACCGCCATTTGGGTCCGTCGCTCATGCCCTCCTTCTCGAAGGGCCGGCGACGCCCATATCCCAGATGGGGTCGGTCAAGGTCGCTATAAAGGCCGAATGTGCCGCCAATTCGGCATCGCTGGCAAAATGCGGGCGCGGTTCGCGATAGGGCCGGTCGAGCCGCACCGGCTGTGCGGTGGTCTGCTGCGCGGGGGCGGCTACTTCTGCCGCCAGTTCCAGCCCGATCTGCCGCCCGCCGGTCAGCTCGACATAGAGCTGTGCCAGCAATTCGGCGTCGAGCAAGGCGCCGTGCTTGGTCCGGTGAGACCGGTCGATGCCATAGCGCGTACAAAGGGCGTCGAGCGACAGCTTTGCCCCGGGATGCTTGCGCCGCGCGATCGCGACCGTATCGACCATGCGCGTCATGCACACCGCGGTGCGCTGGCAGAATTCCAGCTCAGCATTCAGAAATCCGAAGTCGAAGCCCGCATTATGCGCGACCAGCGGCGAATCGCCGATGAATTCCAGCAGCTCGTCCACCCGCTCGTGAAAGCGGTGCTTGTCCGACAGAAACGTCGCCGACAGGCCGTGCACGGCCTCTGCCTCGGCCGGCATCGACCGGTCGGGATTGAAATAGGCGTGGAACACGTTTCCCGTGGCCACGCGGTTTATCATTTCGATGCAGCCGATCTCGACAAGGCGGTCGCCATTACGCGGGTCGAGTCCGGTCGTCTCGGTATCAAAGACAATCTCGCGCATGGCGATTTTATGCGCCCGACCGGCGCGAGAGGCAAGCATAACCGGCATGAGGAACGAAGCTTCGTGACGGCGCATTTTACCACCATGCCGCTCGCTCGTTCACCCCTCCGCCATTGCCATGCGTGACTTCGGCTGGATCCGCGCAGAACCGCACGGCATTCACGTCGTGCCCTGTAATGCCTGGATCGATCCGGCAAGGCCCGTCGAACGCGCGCTTATCACCCATGGCCATGCCGATCATGCGCGCGGGGGACATGGCGAGGTGTTCGCCACGCCCGAGACGCTGGCGATCATGGGACTGCGCTATAACACCGGCGAGGAAGGCGTGGGCGTGCCCATGCGCAAACCCGTCGATCTCGGCTGCGGCGTAACCGCGAGTTGGTATCCGGCGGGCCATGTGCTGGGAAGCGCGCAGATCCTGCTCGAACATGCGGGTGAACGCGTCGTTGTCACCGGCGACTACAAGCGCCGCCCCGACCCGACCTGCCCGCCCTTCGAGGTGGTCCCCTGCGACATCTTCATTACCGAGGCGACCTTCGGCCTGCCGGTTTTCCGCCACCCGCCGATCGAAGAGGAGATCGCCAAGCTGACCGAGGCGCTTGCCGCCGCGCCCGATCGCTGCGTCGCTGTGGGCGCCTATGCGCTGGGCAAGGCGCAGCGGGTGATCGCCGAATTGCGGCGGCTGGGCCATCACGACCCGATCTACCTGCATGGCGCGCTGGAAAAGATGTGCGCGCTGTACGAAGATCACGGCGTCCCGCTGGGCGAACTGCGCCCCGCCACGGGCGCAAACAAGGACGAGATGCGCGGCCGCATTGTCGTCTGCCCGCCCTCCGCGCTCAACGATCGGTGGAGCCGGCGCCTGCCCGATCCGATCACCGCGATGGCCTCGGGCTGGATGCGGGTTCGCCAGCGCGCCCGCCAGCGCAATGTCGAACTGCCGCTGATCATCTCGGACCATGCCGACTGGGACGAGCTGACCGCCACGATCCAGGAAGTCGACCCGCAGGAAAGCTGGATCACCCATGGGCGCGAGGAGGCGCTGCTGCGCTGGTGCCAGTTGCATCAGCGGCGTGCCCGAGCACTGGCGCTTGTCGGCTATGAGGACGAAGATGATTAGGGGGGACGACTGATGCAGGCCTTCGCAGCCCTCCTCGACCGGCTGACCTATACCAATTCGCGTAATCGCAAGCTGGAGCTGATCGCCGATTACCTGCGCGCCACGCCCGATCCGGATCGCGGCTGGGCCTTGGCGGCGCTGACGGGCGAGCTCGACTTTCCGGCGGTCAAGTCCAGCATCATCCGCAACCTGCTCACCGAACGCGTCGACCCGGTGCTTTATACTTTGTCGCGCGATTATGTCGGCGATACCGCCGAAACCGCCAGCCTGCTGTGGCCCGAACCGCTGGGCGAGCAGCCGCCCGCGCCCTCGCTGGACGAGACAGTGGCGCTGCTGCGCGGCATGACGCGGGCCAATGTGGCGGTGGAACTGCCGCGGCTGCTCGACCGGCTTGAAGCGAACGGACGCTATGCGCTGATCAAGCTGGCGACGGGCGCAATGCGGATTGGGGTGTCCGCGCGGCTTGCGAAGACCGCCTTCGCGCAGGCCTTCGACGTCAATGTCGAGGATGTCGAGGAATACTGGCACGGCGTCGACGCGCCCTACGAGCCTTTGTTCGACTGGGCCGCGAAGGGCGCAGATCCGCCGCGCCTCGATCTCGTCCCGCTGTTCCGACCGTTCATGCTGGCGCATCCACTCGAAGAGCGCGAAGTCGACCTCGCCGATTATGCAGCGGAGTGGAAATGGGACGGCATCCGAGTCCAGATCGTCCATACGGCCGGGAAAACCCGCGTCTATTCGCGCTCTGGCGACGATATTTCAGACAGTTTCCCCGAAATCGCAGATGCCCTTCCCTTCCCTGCGGTGCTGGACGGCGAATTGCTGGTGCGTGGCAGTCATCAGGGCGGGGAAGAAGGCGGTGCGGCCAGCTTCAATGCGTTGCAGCAGCGATTGGGGCGCAAGACCGTGTCGAAAAAGATGATGCGGGACTATCCCGCTTTCGTTCGCCTTTACGACGTGTTGCTGGCCGATAGTGAGGATCTGCGCGAACGAGAATGGCGCGAAAGAAGGGCTGCGCTCGAATCTCTCATGAATCGGCTCGACGATGATAGATTTGATCTGTCATCCGTCATCCAAGCAGAGGATTTCACTACATTATCGCAAATGCGTGAGAAGGCCCGCGATTCCGCTATCGAGGGGATCATGCTCAAGAAACGCGATTCGCCGTATGTGGCGGGCCGCCGGTCGGGCCTGTGGTACAAGTGGAAGCGCGACCCGCTGCTGATAGACTGTGTCCTGATGTATGCCCAGCGCGGCAGCGGCAAGAGGTCGAGTTTTTACTCCGATTTCACGTTCGGCTGCTGGGACGGCGATCCGGATCGCGGCGCGGAACTGCTGCCGGTCGGAAAAGCCTATTTCGGTTTTACGGACGAGGAGTTGAAATGGCTTGATCGTCACGTCCGGCAGAACACGGTCAAGCGGTTCGGCCCAGTGCGCGAAACCGACAAGTCGCTGGTGCTGGAAGTCGCATTCGATTCGGTTCACGCCAGCAAGCGGCACAAGTCGGGCCTTGCGATGCGCTTTCCCCGCATTCACCGCATAAGGCGCGACAAGCCCGCGCATGAAGCGGACCGGATCGACGCGCTGCAGGCCATGATCAGGGATTAGGCCGCGCGCATTCGGGCGGTGAGCAGGTCGAGGCCCAGCCTTGCCGCAATCCGTTCAGACGCCATGCCATCGCCGAACACCCGGCTAGGCAGTGGCATGGGCGCGGCCAGCGCATGCTGTGCCTCGGCCAGCAGCAGTTCGGGATCGGAACCGACGAGCCGCGCGGCACCCGATTCCACGGCTTCGGGCCGTTCGGTTTCGCGGCGAAGCACCAGCAGAGGCCGCCCCATTGCTGTCGCTTCCTCTTGTATTCCGCCGCTGTCCGATATGATCAGCCTGCTTTCGCGCATCAGGCGAACGAAAGCGAAATAGTTCAGCGGCTCGACAATCTGGACCCGCGGTAAGCGAGCCAGGAGATCGCGCAGCACCGCGTTTTCCGCGCGTGGATGCAGCGGGACGATCAGTTCCACCTTTTCGCGCGCGACCAGGGCCCTGAAACCTTCCGCAATCGCGGCAAGCTCATCCGCGCCGGTTTCGCGCCGATGCACGGTCGCAAGCACGATGGGACGCTTTGACGCGCGTTCGACAAGGGGGAGCGCTTCGTGCGAAAGCCTTTCGTCGCGGTCGAGACAGGACAAGGCCCAGTAAAGCGCATCGATCACGGTATTGCCCACCGTTTCGACGCTGTCGGCCGGCACACCCTCGGCGACAAGAGCGTTTGCCGCGGCGGCGGTCGGCGCGAAATGCCAGTGGGCAAGGCGCGCGATCATCCGGCGATAGCCTTCTTCGGGCCAAGGGCGCGTGATATCGCCCGAGCGAAGACCCGCTTCGACATGGGCGACCGGGATCTGGCGATGAAACGCCGCCATCGCGCCCGCCATCGCGCTTGCCGTGTCACCCTGCACCACCACAGCCTGCGGGCGCTGACGGTCGAGCGCTGCGCCGATGGCGGTCGTCAAACCTGCCAGTAAGGCGCCGACATCCGAAGCGGCAGGCCGCAGCAGCCGCTCATCGGGCACGATACCCGCCGCGTCGAGCATGCCCTGCCCCAGATCCTCGTGCTGGCCGGTATGGCAAAAACGCGCGGTCGGCCCGCCATGGCGCGCCAATGCCTGCATGACAGGCACGAGTTTTATGAATTCCGGACGTGTTCCGGCAACGACCAACACAGACAAGGATGCGACCCCCCAAGGAAACGAGTGTCATTTCCGAAAAAATGGCACCCGGTGTCAATCTTAGGCTTATCCGTGTTAATCAATCCTTTGCGGCGAGTTGTGCCTCTATTGCTTTTGCGTGGTTGCGGCCATTCTCGACGTAATGAGCGACGCCCTCCGCCATGCCGGCAAGGGCGCTTTCCGGCAATTCGCGAACGGGCTTTGCCGGACGACCGACCCATAATTCGCGCGGAGCGATCCGCTTGTTTTCCGTCACCATCGCACCGGCGCCGACCATGCCCTGTTCCCCGATAAGAACGCCATTCATCACGATGGCGCCCAGCCCGACAAAGCCCGCACGTTCGATCGTGCAGCCGTGAACCATCGTCATGTGGCCGATCAGCACGTCCTCGCCGATGATGGTCGGCCAGCCTTCTGCTTGCCCGGGTTTAGGGCTGTCGCAGTGGATCACGCTGCCATCCTGCACATTGGTGCGCGCGCCGATCCGGATGAAATTGACGTCGGCCCGGATCACGCAATTGTACCAGATGCTGACGTCGGGCCCGATCTCGACATCGCCGATGATCCGGCACCCCGGCGCGATAAAGGCCGAGGGATGGATACGAGGCGTCTTGCCATGGATCGTCAGTATGGTGACGTCGGGGCGATTCATTGCGTTTCCTCCCATTCGCGGCGGGTGATCGACCAGGCCGAGATATTCTCGGCCCAGGCCGCCTCGCCCTCGGCCCGGAAATCGAGGTCCGGGCGCCGCTTCATGCCCAGCCGCTCCATCAGGCCCCAGCTGGGCCTATTGTCCATGACGGTCAGCGCGATGACATGCGGCGCGTCAAAACGTTCGAACGCCAGCCTCAACGAAGCCTGCGCGGCTTCCCTTGCATAACCATGTCCCCACGCGTCCTCACGTAGGCGCCAGCCGATTTCCACGTCGCCGACGGGTCCGGGCGGCAGATTGGCGCGCTTCAGTCCGCAAAAGCCCAGCACTTCGCCGGAAAGATGACCGCCATCGTCCTTTCGCGACACCACCCAGAAGGTAAAGCCATGATCGCGCTGATATGCCAGCAGACGGTCCATCGCCGATCCGGCCTTGGCCGCGTCCATGACGCCGCCCAGCCATTGCATGACAGCGGGCGTATTGGTGTGCCGCAGAAATTCCTCGCGGTCCGCATCGGTCCAGTCGCGCAGGACCAGCCGCTCGGTCTCGACACTGAAGGGCGCAAGCTCCATCGCGCTCAACCCAGCAGCCTCGCCGCCAGCGGGGCGTGATAGGTCAGCACGCCGCTGGCACCCGCGCGCTTGAACGCGGTCAGCGTTTCCAGAACCAGCGCATTCCGGTCGCCCGCGCCCGCCGCGGCGGCCGCCTCGATCATCGCGTATTCGCCGCTGACCTGATAGGCGAACACGGGCACTTCGAAAGTGTCCTTCACCCGCCGCACGATATCCAGATAGGGCAGGCCCGGCTTTACCATCACGCTGTCCGCGCCCTCGGCCAGATCGAGTTCGACCTCGCGCAGCGCTTCCTCCGAATTGGCGGGATCCATCTGATAGGTCTTCTTGTCGCCCTTGAGCAGGCCGCCCGAACCCACCGCATCGCGGAACGGGCCATAGAAGGCGCTGGCATATTTGGCGGTATAGGCCATCAGCTGGACATTCGCGTGGCCGGTTTCCTCCAGCCCTTCGCGGATGGCGGCGATGCGGCCGTCCATCATGTCGGAAGGCGCAACGATATCCGCGCCCGCATTGGCCTGGTTCAGCGCCTGCTGCACCAGCGCATCGACCGTGGCATCGTTCACGACATAGCCCGACTCGTCCAGCAAGCCGTCCTGCCCGTGACTGGTATAGGGATCGAGCGCGACATCGGTCAGCACGCCGATATCGTCTCCGCAGGCATCCTTGATCGCACGGATCGCGCGGCACATCAGATTGTCGGGATTATGCGCCTCGGTCCCGTCGTCGTCGCGCAGATGGCTCGGCGTGTTGGGAAACAGCGCCAGACAGGGGATGCCCAGCGTCACCGCTTCCTTGGCACGAGCGGCGATCACGTCGACCGATCCGCGCGACACGCCGGGCAGCGATGCGATATCCTCGGTCACGCCCTGCCCTTCGGTCACGAAGACCGGCCAGATCAGGTCTGCGGGCGTCAGCACCGTTTCGCGATAGAGCGCGCGGCTCCATGCGCTGGCGCGGGTGCGGCGAAGTCGGAGATTGGGATAGCTGCTCATGCGATCAGCCTTTGCCCGACTGGCGCGGTGTTGAAAAGCCGCGCTTATCGGGTTGGGCGATCAGGCCGGGGCGTTCGACAGGCGATCGGCCTCGCGCTCCGGCTCTGCGGTCTGCGCGCTCGCAGGGACCAGCGGTTCGAGCGCCGCGCCCGGTTTCACCTTTTTCAGTTCGACCAGTTGGCTGCGGAACTGGCGCAGTTCCGCCGCCGACAGCTGTTGCCGCACGACGAAATCGACCGAGGCCGGATTGATGACCCGCCCATTGCGATACATCTCATAATGCAGATGCGGGCCGGTCGACAGGCCCGTGGAGCCGACATAGCCGATGACCTGACCGCGCTTGACCCGCTGGCCGCGATTGACCGCGATCCGGCTCATATGCGCATAGCCAGTGGCTAGCCCGCCGCCATGGCTCAGCTTCACGAAATTGCCGAAGCCGCCGTTGCGCCCCGCCATGATGACGGTGCCGTCGGTAACCGCGAAGATCGGCTGACCCGAACGTGCCCGGAAATCGAGCCCGTTGTGCGGGCGGCGAATCTTGAGGATCGGGTGGCGGCGCATGCCGAAGCCCGAGCCGACCGCGCCGTTGACCGGACGGATCAGCCCTTCGCGCAGTTCGCCCTGCCCGTTGGCATCGTAGAACCGCCCGTCCTTGCCCCAGCGCAGCAATTGCGCACGCGGCGATCCGCGGCGGTCGAGCCCGGCATAGAGCACGTCGCCCACCTCGACCTCGCCGGTTTCGGCACGCTTGTATTCGATGACCATGTCGAAGGTGTCGCCGGCCCCGACTTCGCGATTGATATCAAGCGCATCGCCCAAGGCCTTCAGATATTGCTGCACCGATTTCGCGGGCGCTCCGGCGGCGCGGGCGGCGCGATAGAGGCCCGAACCGACCGTGCCGGTAATCCGCAGAGGCGTGTCGTCGACCCGGATCGCCCGTCGTTCGAGCGCGAGAGGCCCGCCTTCGCGCGCAACCGCGAGTTCAAGGTCGAGGCGCGCGCGGAAGGTCAGGTTTTCGAGCGGTCTTGGCTGGCTGGGATTGGCGCGGCGGCCAAGCCGAATGTCGAAGCTGGTGCCGCCAGCAAGGTCTTCCAGCGGCAGGGCATTGCCGATCAGTTCCTCGACTCGCGAGGCATCGGTTCCGCTGACCCCGGCGCGGCGCAGCATGGCGGCCAGCGAATCGTCCTTGCCCAGAGTCGCGGTCAATTCGACGATGGGCCGTTCGGGCGCATTGGCCAGCGGCACGACCAGGCGCGAGGGGCCCATCCGCCGCCCGCTATCCGCGCCCAGCGCCAGCGGGGTAATCATCTGGCTGCGATATTCGTCGCGCTCTTCCTGGGTCAGTCGCGAGGGAGCGGCGGCATGAAGCGCCGAGAAATCCGGCCAGAACGCAAAGGTCACGATGATCAGCGCGATCAGCAGCCCAAGCGAGCGGAACCAGCGCGCGCTGCCGATGTCGGAACCGAGATCGCCGACCCATTTTTCGGCCATCGTGGCACCTTGGGCAGCATTAGAGTCATGCGCGACGCGCTCCCTGCGCGAGATGCTTAGGCGGTTGTCGCTGGCTTCGGTCATTTGCGTTCGGGCATTCCTGTCTGGCCTGCGGGCAATATCGCCGATCCGTTGCATTCTTCGTGCCGCCAATATTGCCGGCCCGAAACTTAAGCAGCGTTCAAATTCTCGTCCCTATCGATAGGACGCGCCCTGCGTGCGGCAAGCCGTTGATTTGGCGCGATTGGGGAAGCTTTGGACCGTGCGCCTTGCAGGCATCAGGATGCGATGCCACATTTGTGAAGCGATGAGTTCGCCCGCCATCAAGGCCGTTCTGGGCCCCACCAATACCGGCAAGACGCATTTGGCCGTGGAACGGCTTTGCGCGCATTCCAGCGGTGCGATCGGCTTTCCCCTGCGGTTGCTGGCGCGTGAAGTCTATGACCGCGTGGTCGCGATCAAGGGCGCGGGCAATGTCGCGCTGATCACGGGTGAAGAGCGGATCGAGCCGCCGGGCGCGCGGTGGAAACTGTGCACGATGGAAGCGATGGACCGCGATGCCGATCTCGCCTTCATCGCCATCGACGAGGCGCAGCTGGGTGCCGACCGCGAGCGGGGGCATGTCTTTACCGACCGCCTGTTGAATGCCCGTGGGCGGGAGGAGACGATGATCCTCGGCTCGTCCTCGCTGACGCCGATGGTGAGGGCGCTTGAGCCCGATGCCGAAATCATCACCCGCCCCCGCTTTTCGACGCTGAGCCATGCGGGTGCGGTCAAGCTGTCGCGCCTGCCGCCGCGCAGCGCGGTTGTCGCCTTCTCGGCGGAGCAAGTCTATGCGGTTGCTGAGATGCTGCGGCGTTTCCGGGGCGGCGCAGCGGTCGTCATGGGCGCGCTTTCACCGCAGACGCGAAATGCGCAGGTTGAAATGTTCCAGTCTGGTGAGGTCGACTATATCGTCGCCACCGACGCCATTGGCATGGGTCTCAACCTCGACGTGCGTCATGTTGCCTTCGCGAGCCTCGACAAGTTCGATGGCGAACGGCGGCGCAGGCTGACCATTGCCGAGATGGCACAGATCGCGGGACGCGCGGGCAGGCACCAGACCGACGGGACGTTCGGGGTCCTGGCCGGCGAAGCGCGCGCCGAGTTCCGCGATGACGAGATTTTCGCGATCGAGAATCACAGCTTTCCGCCGCTTCAGCGGTTGTACTGGCGCGATGCGCGGCCCCGGCTGGATTCGCTAGCGACGTTGATCGAGGATCTGGAAGCCCCGCCCGACCACCCCGCATTGGCCGCTGCGCCTGAGGCGATAGACCTGACCGTTGCGCGCATGCTGTCGTCAGAGCCCGCGATTGCGCAGGTGGCGAGGGGCAAGGCGATGGTGCGCCGATTCTGGGATGCGTGCTCGCTGCCCGATTTCAGGCAGACGGGAGCGGAGCATCATGCGCGCTTCGTGGCGCGGCTGTGGCATGATCTGTCCACCGGCACTGGCCATATCGCCCATGATTTCGCCGCCGCGCGCATCGCCGAACTGGATCGCACCGGCGGCGATATCGGCACGCTGCAGGGCCGCATCGCCGCCATCCGCAGCTGGTCCTATATCGCGCAGCGGCCCGACTGGCTGCTTCAGCGCGAAGAAATGGCCGAGCGCGCCCGCAGTGTCGAACGCAAGCTGTCCGAGGCATTGCATGCGCGGCTGACCGAGCGTTTCGTCAATCGCCGGACAGCGGTGCTGATGCGCAAGCTGGGCGCGGATGCGGGGCTGCTGCCAGTCAAGCTGGGCGAAAACGACGCGGTTCTGGTTGATGGGGAAGAAATCGGACGGCTGGAGGGTTTCACCTTCCATGTCGATCCGCAGGCCCGGATGGAGATGCGCCGCCTGTTGCTGGCGGCGGCGGAGAAGCATCTGCCGGCGCTGCTCGACAAGCATGCGCGCGAACTGCTGGGCGATCTGGCGGAGGGGCGCAATATGGCCTGGAATGGCGAGCATCTGACATGGAATGGCCACGATCTGGCACGTCTGGGCCCAGGAAAAGCCATGCTGGAGCCATCGATCAGCCTTGCCCCCGGCCTTGCCCTGCTGAACCCGGCACGCCGCGCCGAGATTGAGGCCGCACTCGCTGTCTGGATGGACAAGGAGCTGGAACTTCTCGAACCGCTGAGGCGCGTGGCGGCGGCGGCGAAGGAGCTGTCGTCTGGTCCCGAGCTGCGCGCCCTGCTGATCCGCCTGTCCGAACAAGGCGGGGTCGTCGACCGCGAATCGTCGGGGCTTGGCGAATTGTCGGTCGAGCAGCGGCAAATGTTGCGGCGGCTTGGCGTCAAGGTCGGGGCGCTCGACGTATTCATGCCCGCGATGCT
Organism: Croceicoccus sp.; assembly: GCF_983967925.1. NCBI lineage: Bacteria > Pseudomonadati > Pseudomonadota > Alphaproteobacteria > Sphingomonadales > Erythrobacteraceae > Croceicoccus > Croceicoccus sp. The sequence goes on from NZ_CFETID010000012.1 coordinate 67,669, forward strand.
GCGTGCGAAACCGCTCGATCACTGGACGGCGCTTGCGCGATTGGCAAGGCAGGATTTTGCCGCGCCCGATGCGGCCATGGCGGCGGCGCTGCCCGCCAAGGGACGGTTGCCGCTGGGCTATCGCAAGGCCGGGGACCGGTTCGTTCGCGTCGATCTGGCCGAACGGCTACTGCATGCCGCGCACCAAAGGCGGATGCGGTGGACCGACGCGGGCCGCAAGCGGCACCGCAATCCGCCGCGTTTCGCGCTCGACCCCACCATGGCGCTGTCGATGGGGCTGACCACGCGGGCCTATGCCCATCTGCTGCGGCAGGCGGGCTTTACCGCCGACGCGCCCGCGCAGTGGCCCGAGGGGCGCTTTGGCCCGCCGACGCCGCCGCGCTGGCGCTGGAGGCCGCGCCGCGTTCAGGATACGCGCACCGCCCGGCCCGCGAAGGGCGGCCACCGGCCCAGCCCGGCCCGCCCCGCGCCCCGCCCCGCCGCGGGCAATCCCTTTGCCGATCTGGCGGAGCTGCTTTCGTGACGGATGCGGCGACCGGTCCCAAGGCTTCGCTGCGGATCGACCGGTTGCTGTGGATGCTGCGCTTTGCCCCCAGCCGCGGCGCGGCGCAGGCGATCGTCGCGGCGGGCCATATTCGCCGCAATGGCGAGCGTGTGACCCGCATCGCGCAGCCGGTCTGCGCGGGCGACGTGCTGACCGTGCCGGTGGGCAAGGCGATCCGCGTCATTGCGCTCGATTCGCTGCCCGCGCGGCGCGGGCCCGCGGTGGAGGCGCAAAGCCATTACCGCGATCTTGCGAACCACACGCAAGAGAAGCCAATCGCTTGACGATCCGGAATCGCGCCCATAGCAGACCGGAAGGAAAAGCCACTCGGGGCCACTGAGGGATAGATTGAAATGACTTACGTCGTCACCGATGCCTGCATCAAATGCAAATACATGGACTGCGTCGAGGTTTGCCCCGTCGACTGCTTCTATGAGGGTGAGAACATGCTGGTGATCAATCCCAGCGAGTGCATCGATTGCGGCGTGTGCGAGCCGGAATGCCCGGCCGAAGCGATCCTTCCCGATACCGAGAACGGTCTGGAAAAATGGCTGGAAATCAACACCCAGTATTCCGCCGAATGGCCGAACATCACGGTCAAGCGCGAACCCCCCGCCGATGCCGACGAGCATAAGGGCGAGGAAGGCAAGTTCGACAAGTATTTCACGACCGAGCCTGGCGAAGGCGACTGATTCCGGACGGATTTTTCCGTCCAGCCAGTGGAAAATGACTCCGCGTTAACCGTGCAAGTCGCGGTTGGCGCGAGAGTCTTGTGCGTTTTGCGCACAAGACTCGCTTTCACCGTCATTTTATGGTAAAAAACGCCACGGCTGGCGGAAATTACTCCGTCCGGTCTCGTCAGGAAAGGCGAAAATTCCCGCAGGCACAGCTTCACATTGGGCCGATCGTTTCGGCGCAGGAAGGAGTTTTGGCCCCCCCGGACAGGCGGCATTTGCCGTCTTTTCTACGCCAGAGCCCGGTTGAGGCTTGAACGGGAAGGATTGCCAGAGAAAGGACTCTGCATGACTGCCAAGGCACTTGCCTTCGACGTCGGTGACTATGTCGTTTACCCCAAGCACGGCGTTGGCCGCGTGATCGAACTGCAAAGCCAAGAGATCGCCGGCATGCAGCTCGAACTTTACGTGCTGCGTTTTGAGAAGGAACGCATGACCCTGCGCGTTCCGGTCAACAAGGTTGAATCGATCGGCATGCGCAAGCTGTCGTCGGACAAGACCCTTCGCGAGGCGATGGACGTCCTAAAGTCCAAGCCGAAGGTAAAGCGCACCATGTGGTCGCGCCGCGCCCAGGAATATGAAGCGAAGATCAATTCGGGCGACCTGGTGTCGATCGCCGAAGTGACCCGCGACCTGTTCCGCGCCGACGACCAGCCGGAACAGAGCTATTCCGAGCGTCAGATCTTCGAAGCCGCGTCCAGCCGCCTTGCGCGCGAACTGGCCGCGATGGAAAAGACCGACGAACCGGCCGCGCTCGCCAAGATCCTCGAGATCCTGAACGAATACGCGCCCAAATATTACGAGCAGCAGCCCGCCTGATCGGTCGCTGCCGCATTTGATGGCCGCAAGGCCAGCCGAAAGGGGCCGTCGGAGCGATCCGGCGGCCCTTTTTCGTATCGACGCGCCCACGTCGTTCGCAGAGCCATGTGATGCCTTCGCCGAACGGGACGACGCCCGGCTTGCGGCGACTCGCGCCGGTGGTGTATTGCCGCTGTAATACAGTTGTGGAGCATGTGATGTCCAATAACCGGCAATTCGACAATCTCGGCGATTTCATCTCGGCCATGGCCGGGGTCGCCATGACCAAGGCGTTCTCGAACCTCGACAAGTTCGATATCGACATGAAGAACGTCGGCAATTTCGGCAATTTCTCAAATATCGGCGAGACGATGCGCGTCGCGTGCGAGGCGGGCGTCCCGCTGGGCGAGCTGGACCTGGCCGATGCCGGGATTCGCCATGTCGCGGTGATGGGCCCCGATGATGTCGTGATCGAAACCGGCGAGGACACCGCCATCACCGTCGACGGCGACGAGGATGCCGCCGATGCGATCCGGTTCCAGCTGGACGACGGCAAGCTGTCGATCATGCGCGTCACCGGAAAGCGCCAGAACGGCACCGCGATGGTGAAGATCACCCTGCCCAAGCTGCGCAAGATCTCTCTGGCCGGATCGGGTTCGGTGCATTGCGCGGCGATTCGGGGCGGCAAGGCCAAGATCGCGGTCGCCGGATCGGGCAATGTCCAGTGCGGCGAGATCGAGGTCGATCAGCTGAAGGTGCAGATGCTGGGCTCCGGCTCCGTCAGCGGCAAGGGTTCGGCCAAAAGCCTGTCGCTGAAGATCGCGGGTTCGGGCAATGTCGGTCTGGAGGGCGTCAGCGTCGAAAGCGCGAATGTCAGCATGGCGGGTTCGGGCAATGCGGTTTTCGCCAGCGACGGCGATGTGTCGGCCAGCATGGCGGGTTCCGGCAATGTCACGGTGAAGGGCCGCGCGCGCTGCACCGTCAAGGGCGTGGGATCGGGCCGGCTGGTGTGCGAACCGGCCTGATAATTTCCGGCAAATAACGACAATTTCCGGCAAATAAGGGCGGTTCATTCTTCGTCCATACGGATCCGGCATGCTAGGCGGCATTCGAAGGAGAATGCCCCGATGCGTGCACGCCTGGTCCTGCCGGTTCTGATGACTGCCCCCTTGCTGACCGGTTGCCTTGGCACCGTGGTCGATGTCGTGACCCTTCCGGTGAAGGCCGCGGGCAGCGCGGTCGATGCGGTGACCACCAGCCAGAGCGAGGCGGACGAGAACCGCGGCCGCGAAATCCGCAAGCGCGAAGAGCGGCTGGGCAAGCTGGAGCGGCAATACGGCAAGGAAATGAAGGACTGCAACGAAGGCGACGAGAAGGCGTGTGAGGAAGCGCGCCGGATCTATGCCGAGATGCAGGAGATCATCCCCACCCTGCCGGTCGAGCCCGACCGCTGATCGAACCTTCAGGCAGCCGCGCGTGACAGCCGGTCGTTGATGGCCGCGCCGATGCCTGTTCGCGGGACGGGTGCGACGGCGATGCGCGGCTGTGCGCTTTCCGCAGCGTGGTGCAGGCAGGCATAGAGGCGTGCCGCGGCTTCGAACAGATCGCCGCTTTCCGACAGGGTGATGTCGCCGCGAACGGGGCCGAAGCCGATGTGGTATTCGTCCGCCTGCGCTCCGCGGGCGTCGAGGCGCACCGGCTTGCCGGGGGCGTAGTGGCTGGCGAGCTGGCCAGGGGCTTCGATCGAGCCGTCCGTTTTTGCGGATGTTGGCGCGGTGCCGAGGATTTGTTCGAGCGCCTGCGCATCGATGGGGCCGGGCCGCAGGATGCGCCAGCCTTGCGGGTCCAGCGCGACGATGGTCGATTCGATCCCTTGCTGCGTCGCGCCTCCGTCGATGACCAGCCCGATCCGCCCGCGCAGGGATTGGGCGACATGCTGTGCCGTGCTGGGGCTGATCGCACCGCTGCGATTGGCGGAGGGCGCGGCCAGCGGGAACGGGCATAGCCGCAGCAGCGCCTGCATCGCGGGATGCGCGGGACAGCGGATCGCCACCGTGGGCAAGCCTGCCGTGACGGCATCGGCCAGCGGCGCATCGGGCCTGCGCGGGAGGACCATCGTCAGCGGACCGGGCCAGAACCGTTCGGCCAATCGCTGGGCGCGGGTATTGAACTGCGCGATAGTGCTAGCCGCCTCGCTGTCAGCGACATGCACGATCAGCGGGTTGAAGCTGGGCCGCCCTTTCGCCGCATAGATCGCCGCCACCGCGCTGTCGCTGTCGGCGCGGGCGGCGAGGCCGTAGACCGTCTCGGTCGGGACTGCGACCGGGTGGCCTGCCGTGAGTTCGTTCAACGCGCGCCCAAGCGCATCCTCGCCCATGGGGAGGATCGCGGGTCCGGCGGGATCGGCATTGGCAGCGCTCATTCGGGCTCGCTATAGGCTCTGGCAGCCAGCGACAAGATCAACCGATTGAAGGCCGCCATCCACCATGTCCGACAGCGAAACCAATTCCCTGCTTGCCCGCATCGCCGCCGCTTTGGAACGGATGGCGCCTGCGAGTGACGGGCCGACCGATCCCGACGCGTTTCCCGCCTATGGCTGGGACGGATCGGTGCTGCACGGGCAGGACCGGATTGCCGCGCCCGCGTTGGACCTGCTGCGCGGGATCGACCGCCAGCGCGACACGGTGTCCGCCAATGTCCGCCGCCTTGCGCAGGGGGCCGAGGCGCATGACATGCTGCTGTGGGGCGCGCGCGGGATGGGGAAGTCGGCGCTGGTGCGCTCTTCGGTGCTGGCGGCGCAGGCGGATGGGGATATCGCGCTGGTGCAGGCGGCGGGCGATGCGCTGCATACGCTGCCTGTTTTGTTCGCCCTGCTGAAGGGGCGGGTGCGGCGCTATCTGGTGTTCATCGATGATATCGGTTTCGACCGCGAGGAGGATGCGCGGGCACTGCGGTCGCTGCTTGAGGGGGGCGTGACTCCCCGGCCTGCCAATGTGCGAATTGCGGTGACCAGCAACCGGCGCAACATCCTCGCCCGCACGCAGGGGCAGCAGGACGATCCCGTCAATGCGCGCGACGACATGGACGATGCGCTGGCGCTGGCCGACCGGTTCGGGCTGCCCGTGGGCTTCCACGCCTGCGACCAGGACGATTACCTCGCCATCGTGGCGGGCTATGCCGCGCATTACGGGCTGGACTGGAACCGTGACGAGGCGCTGAACTGGTCGCGTCGCCGGGGCGCGCGGTCAGGCCGCGTCGCACGGCATTACATCGCCGAGCTGGCGGGCCGCGCGGGGGTTGTGCTGGACTGATCGGCCTCGCCCGGCGTGGGTGCCGGCGTGCCGGTGACGCGCCAGACGATCCCCGCCGTGTCGTCGGTGACCAGCAGCCCGCCGCGCGTGTCCCACGCCAGCCATGTCGGGCGGCCATGGGTCGTTTCCAGATCCTCGCCCAGAAAGCCCGACAGCACCGTCAGCGGCGGTTCGTCCAGCGGATTGCCGCGTTCGTCAAAGCGTACGAAGATCACGTCGTAACCCGCTGGCGGCGAACGGTTCCATGACCCGTGCCGCGCCACGAAGGCCCCGCTGGTGAACGGTTCGCCTAGCGCGCCGTCATTCGCGAACACCAGCCCCAGCGGCGCGACATGCGCGCCAAGGCCATATTCGGGCCAGCGCGTATATTCCTGCAGATATTGCGGCATGGGCGCTTCCACCCGCTCGTCATAGGTGAAGCGCCAGTAGATCCACGGCCAGCCATATTGCGCGCCGATCGGCACGTTGGTCAGGTAATCGGGCGGCACGTCGGGGCCGAGCATGTCGCGCTCGTTCACCGTGGTCCACAATTCGCCGCTGGCGGGATTGAAGGCCAGGCCCATCGGGTTGCGCAGACCGCTGGCGAACTGGCGGCTCGTCTGGGTGGTAAAGTCATATTCGTAGATCGCGGCGCGGCCTTCCTCTGCCGCCATGCCGTTTTCGCCGATATTGCTGGCCGATCCGACCGTCACATACAGCCGCTCGCCATCGGGGCTGAGCAGCAGGTTGCGCGCCCAATGGTTGCCGCCGCCGGGAAGCGCCATCAGCTGCCATTCCTCGCCCTTGGCGATGGTCGTGTCGCCGGGGGTGAAGGGGAAGGACAGCACCGCATCGGTATTGGCGACGATCAGCCGTCCGTCGCGCGTGGCCATGCCGAAGGGGGACTTGAGGCCGTCGAGCAGCACGCTCTGGCTGTCGGCCGCGCCGTCGCCGTCGGTATCGCGCAGCAGGACGATCCGATCGGCCGAGGGTACGCCCGCCCCTGCCCTGCCCATCAGCCAGCCCGCCACCCGGTCGGTGAAGCTGGCGGGCGGTCCGGGCTGGCGATTGGTTTCGGCCACCAGCACGTCGCCGTTGTCGAGCACCAGCATCGACCGGGGATGCTGCAGCCCCTCGGCAAAGCGCGTGACGTTCAGCCCTTCGGCCGGAGTCGGGCTTTCGCCGTCGGCCCAGCCCACCGGATCCATGATGCCGATGGAGGGGATCGTCTCCTCCTCGATCGCGGCGATCAGCGGGTCGGTGCCGGTCAGTTCCTCATCGCCATATTTGGCTTTAGTTGGCTGCAGCAGATACCAGCCGACCGCCACGATGGCGACGATGACGACAAGGGCGATGATGAGGGTCTTGCGGAGCGTGGATGACATGCGGCCCTAGATAGAGCGCGGATCGCGAGGCGGCAACGACGCATTGCCAAGCGGGTGGCGACGGGGGTAAAGGCGCGTCCATGTTCAGCTTTCAGCCCAGCAACCCTGCCGACAAACCCTTGCGCTATCGCGAGCTTTGCGAAGCCGCCGATGCCATCACCGCGGGCGAGCCCGATGGCGTGGCCAACATGGCCAATGTCGCCGCGCTGATCTGGCATTTCGTGCCCGGGCTGAACTGGGGCGGGTTCTATCGTTCGGTCGGGGGCGAACTGGTGCTGGGGCCGTTCGTCGGCCTGCCTGCCTGTATCCGCATTCCCTTTGGCAAGGGCGTTTGCGGCGCGGCGGCAGAGACAGGGGACAGCCAGCTGGTGCCCGATGTCCACGCCTTCCCCGGCCATATCGCATGCGACGCGCGCAGCCGGTCGGAACTGGTGGTGCCCGTCATGCGCGGGGGCGAGGCCATCGCCGTGATCGACTGCGACAGCCCCGAACCGGACTTCTTCGACGAGGAAGATCGCAAGGGGCTTGAAGCACTTGCGAGCATTCTTTCGCAGCGAATCTAGATTTCGCCGCCCGTCAGGCGCTGACAGACCAGATCGAGCTGGTCGAGCGTCTTGTAGCGAATCGTCACCGTGCCCGATGCCGGATCCGCGTCGACCTGAATCGACACGGGCAGGCCCAGCGCGTCTTCCAGTTGAGTCTGCACCGCCGCGATATCGGCGTTTTCCGGACCGCGCGGTTCACGCGCCACGCGGCGGGCGGGCTGTGCGGTTTCGCCCGCAGCCTGCTTGCGGACCAGCTTCTCGACATCGCGGACCGACAGCTTCTTGGCGACGGCCTTTTCGGCAATCGCCTCGGCATCGGGGCAATTGATCAGCGCGCGGGCGTGGCCCATCGACAGCGCGCCCTTCTCCACCATCGCCAGCACCGGCTGCGGCAGGGCAAGCAGGCGCATCAGATTGGTGACATGGCTGCGCGACTTGTCGACTAGTCGGGCAATCTCGGCCTGCGCCATGCCGTCGCGGTCGGACAGGCGGTGATAGGCGCGCGCTTCCTCGACCGGGTTGAGGTCTTCGCGCTGGATGTTCTCAATCAACGCCAGAGCGGTGACCTCGCGGTCGTCCAGTTCGCGAATTATTGCTGGAATTTCATGGAGTTGCGCCTTCTGCGCAGCCCTCCAGCGGCGTTCGCCAGCGACCAGCTGATAGCGGCCGCCGCTGGCCGGACGCACGATCACCGGCTGAATCACACCGCGCGAGGCGATGGAGCCCGCGAGCTCTTCCAGAGCGCCTTCCTCGAACTCGACGCGCGGGTTTTCCGGATGCGGTTCGATCGAGGCTATCGCCAGCAGGGCAAGGCCACTTGTCACGCCCTCCGCCGGCGCGGGCGCGGGTGCCTTTGCATTGTGGGAAGCCTGCGGACGCGAGACCGGTTCCTCGCGCTGCGCATCGCCGAGCAAGGCGCCCAGCCCCCGGCCCAGCGCCGCGCGGCGCTTTGCGGTTGGCTTGGTGTCTTCCTTTGCCGCGGTCTTGCTCATGCCGCTTTCCTCCGTTTGGGCAGCCGGTCAATAAGTTCGCGCGCAAGGTCCATATAGGCCCGCGAACCGGCGCAATTGTGATCATAGACGAGGGCGGGCACGCCGTGGCTCGGCGCTTCGGACAGGCGCACATTGCGCGGCACGACCGTGTCGAAGACAAGGTCGCCCAGCACTTCGCGGACATCCTCCGCTACCTGGTCTGTCAGCCGGTTGCGCCGGTCGAACATGGTGAGCGTGATGCCCACGATGCCCAGATCCTCGTTAAAGCGCTGCTGTACCTGCTCGACGGTTTGCAACAGCTGGCTGAGACCCTCGAGCGCGAAGAACTCGCATTGCAGGGGGACGAGCAGCTTGTCCGCCGCGACCAGGCCGTTGAGAGTCAGCAGGCCCAGCGAAGGCGGGCAATCGATGAAGGCGATGTCATATTTGGCGTGATCCGTCAGACCGTCGCGCAGGCGCTGCGTGCGGTTCTCGGCCGATACCAGTTCGATTTCGGCCCCGGATAGGTCGACCGTCGCCGGGACGATGTCGAGGAGCGGGATCGACGTTTCACGTGCACATTCGGACAGCGACGCTCCGTCGATCAGCAGCTCGAAGCTAGAATTTTCGCGATCTGCACGCGCTATGCCTAGCCCGGTCGAGGCGTTCCCCTGCGGATCGAGGTCGATCAGCAATGTCCGCCAGCCCGACGCCGCAAAGGCGGTGGCAAGATTGATGGCTGTGGTCGTCTTTCCCACGCCGCCCTTCTGGTTGGCGATTGCAATAACAATCATCGACGCACCCCGCCTTTGGGACCGATCGCCTTGGGATCAATGCGACCTACTATGATTCCCGATTCGCTGTCCGTAACTGAAGGTTCCACGTGGAACGTATTCTGCCAAGATGGAATTGCCGCCACCTCGTCATTCGCAGACCGTCCTTTGGGAAGCAGCCACAACGTATCCTTGGTAGCGAAGCGCCCGGCCATCGCCAAGAGCTTGGGCATCGGAGCGAACGCGCGGGCGGTGATAACGTCGAATTTCTGGTCAGGGACGGCAGCAACGGCGGTACCGCAGACATGCGCATTGCGCAGTTCGAGCCGGTCAATCGCACGTTCCAGCCATGAGATGCGTAATGGGCGGCGTTCGACCAAAGTAAACTGATCGGCTGGCCGAAGGATCGCGAGGACGATTCCGGGAAGCCCAGCCCCCGACCCCAAATCGATCCATGACATAGATGTTTCACGTGGAACATGATCAAGCAGCTGGGCGCTGTCGAGAATATGGCGCGACCAGATAATCCGGCGCGTCGCGGCGGCGATGAGATTTTGTTCCTCGGCTTCCTCAAGGAGCATGCGAACGAACATATGCAAATGCTCGATTTGCGCATCCGTTGCGCCAAGTCGAGAATTTATCCAATCCAGAGCCTGCTGACGGTCCTGCCGATTTACCTCAATATCCGGCCTTGTCATGCTGCCCGGTCATTTTCATACTTGCGTATGTTCACAACCAAGGCGGCGAGCGCAGAGGGAGTCACGCCCGGAACACGCCCGGCCGCAGACACGGTTTCCGGCCTAGCATTCGAAAGACGCTCCTTCATCTCGTTAGACAGGCCGGGGAGCGCGCCATATTCGAAGTGCTTCGGAATCGTCAGCCCTTCGGCTGCACGCAGGTCGCGAAGCTCTGCATCCTGTCGCTCGAGATAGGGGGCGTAGAGAAGATTTTCGCTCACCTCCTCCATCAGGTCGCTATCGCTCGCCACGCCATCCTCCATGGCCCAATCGCCGATCTTGTCGCGGATTTCTTCGAACCGGGCCCAGTCCCGCAGTGGGCGCGTGCCGCTTGCGCTCAGCGCGACCGATGTTCCACGTGAAACAATATCGGCGCGCGACCAAGAGTGCGACAGCCAATCCTGCACCGCAAAGGCCTGCTTCTCCCTTGCTTCGAACCATTCCCGGCGCTGCTTGCCTATACAACTGATATCGATCCCGATCGGTGTGAGACGCGAGGATGCGTTATTGGCGCGCAGGCGAAGCCGATATTCGGCGCGGGCGGTCAGCATGCGATAGGGTTCCGATACGCCCTGCAATGTAAGATCGTCGACCATTACAGCCATGTAGCTATTTGCCCTGTCGAGCCTTGGCCCTTCGCGTCCCAATACAACAGCAGCACTGTGGAGCCCGGCGAGCAGGCCTTGCGCGGCTGCTTCCTCATAGCCGGTAGTGCCATTGATCTGACCGGCGCAATACAGGCCGGGCATGGCCTTGAGCTCCAACGTCGACGTGAGAGCGCGCGGATCGATATGATCATACTCGACAGCATATCCGGGCTCGATAACGCGAACCTGTTCGAGGCCAGCGATGGCCTTCAGCATCGCTTCCTGAATGTCGACGGGCAGCGATGTGCTGATACCGTTGGGATAGATCAGCGCATTATCCAGACCCTCCGGTTCGAGGAAAATCTGGTGTCCGTCACGGTCGCCGAAACGGTGGATCTTGTCTTCGATGGAAGGACAATATCGGGGACCGCGTGAATCGATGGCTCCCGAAAATAGCGGCGATCTGTCGAGCCCACCTCGGACTATATCATGCGCTCGTTCATTCGTGCGGGTGATCGCACAAAATAATTGCGGATTCCGGCGGCTCCCCGTCAGCGGCGACATCAGCCATTGCTCGACGTCGGACTCCTGCCGTTGCAACTGCTGCCAATCTATGGTCCGTCCATCGAGCCGCGGTGGCGTGCCTGTCTTGAGGCGTGCCATGGGTAGATTGGCTTCGCGCAATTGCGCGGCCAGCCGGTGGGCACTGTTCTCGCCGATCCGCCCACCTTCGAGCCTTTCCTCGCCCCGGAAGAGGCGTCCCCCCAGAAACGTACCGGTGCAGAGGATGATCGCGGATGCCATCAACCGCTGGCCACTGGCCAGTTCGACGCCGCACGCGCGACCGCCCGACATGACCAGTGCGGCCACCTCGCCCTCGATCTCGGTTACGTTCGGAGTCTCGGACATCATCGCCTGAATTGCCTGGCGAAAGAGGGTGCGGTCGGCCTGTACCCTCGGCCCCTGAACGGCGCTGCCCTTTGAGCGGTTGAGCATGCGATAATGGATCGCCGCTTGATCGGCGGCGCGGGCGATCAATCCGTCGAACGCGTCGACCTCGCGAACCAGATGTCCCTTGCCCAATCCGCCGATGGCCGGATTGCAGGACATCGCCCCAGTCTTGCTCTTGTCGAAGGTGACAAGCGCGGTGGACGCGCCCATACGTCCGGCGGCGGCGGCCGCTTCGCATCCGGCGTGACCTCCGCCGACCACAATGACGTCGAAATTATGCATGTTCGGCCCATACCGTTCGCGCGCATCACGGTCAAAGAAGAAAGGCGTAGATGTTCCACGTGGAACATCTATTTGCCGATACAGAAGCGTCCGAACAGTGCGTCGAGCATGTCTTCCGTGCCGGTATTGCCCAGCAGCCGATCGAATGCACTCCTCACCCGGCGGAGACACTCGGCGATCAGTAAGGGATCGGACAGATGGCCAGCCTCGACAAGATTATCCCTCGCCTGTTCGATCAGCGAGGCCTGCCGCTCGTTGATCGCGATCTGGCCGGGTTTAGGCATCGCTTCGGCTGCTCTTGCGATCAAAGCCGTCCGAAGCGCGTCGACCCCCTCCCCCGTCGCGGCAGAAACCGAAAAATCGGCGGACGCCATCTTCTCCGCCGGCGAGATTCGAAGATCGATCTTGGTCTCGATCTGCCAGCTATTCTCCGGTCCCTGCCCCTTTTCGCCAAGCCATAGCACAAGGTCCGCGCGCGCGAGTTCCGCGCCTGCCCGCTCTATGCCGATGGCCTCGATCGTATCGTCGGTGCGGTCGCGAAGTCCCGCCGTGTCGACGAACAGGAAGGGGATGCCACCCAAGGCGATGGGCCGATGCAGCGCGTCACGCGTAGTGCCCGCGATGGGCGTTGCGATGGCCGCCTCATCCTCTATCAAAGCATTGAACAGGCTACTTTTTCCTGCGTTTGGAGGCCCGCCAATGGCAACGCGAAACCCCTCGCGCAGCACCTCCGCGCGCGGCGAGTGCAGCCATTCGCCCAGTCTTTCTGCCAAGACGGCGCACTCCCGTGCCATGTCCAGCTCGATGGCATCCGCGTCGTCCTCATCCGAAAAGTCGATCAGGGTTTCGATCCGCGCCGAAAGCGACAGCACCTCGTCCCGCCACTCACCGACCCGCCGCGAAAAGGCTCCGCCGCTCAGCGCCTGTGCATTGCGCAATTGCAGTTCGGTCTCCGCGCTCAGCAGATCGGCGAGCCCTTCGGCCTCGGCCAGATCAATCCTTCCATTGCGAAAGGCGCGCAGCGTGAACTCGCCCGGTTCGGCGCGCCGCAATCCGTCGAGCGATGCGAGAACCTCCTGAACCCTCGCCACAAGCGCGCGGCCGCCGTGCAAATGAAGCTCGGCACAGTCCTCGCCGGTCGCATTGCGGGGGCCCGGCAGGAACAGGACCAGCGTTTCGTCAAGAAGGCTGGCGTCGGCGGGATCGCGCAGCTGCATCACGCTGGCGCGGCGGGGCTGCGGAATGCGTCCACCCAGGCTCTGCAATACCGACGAGGCACGCGGACCGCTGATGCGGATCACGGCAATGCCGGCGGGCGGATTGCCGCTGGAAAGGGCGAAGATCGTGTCGTCGACAGCCATGGCCATGCCAGTGCCCACCCGGCGCGGCGAAATCCAGCCCCTATGCTGCGATCAGGCCTAGTTCGTGGATTTGGCGCCCTTGCCGAAAGCCGCCTGCGCGCCGGTTTCCATCAGCTGCTGGAACATTTTCAGGCCCAGCTCACCCATCGGGGTGAACTGCTTGATCATTTCCTGCATCTGCTCGACATTTCCGGTCCCCTTCATCGTGTTGATGATGGTGTCGACGTAATATTCATTCACGCGCGTGACATCGGGCAGGCCAAGAAAGCGCCGCGCCTCTTCCGGCGAGCAATCGAATTCGACATTCACTTTCATTGGCTTAACCCCGTGGAACCTTATGCATGGGTGCACGCTGTCACAGACGGGTGGCAATGTCCAATGGTGCTTCCTAGGTTGGGTCGAGCACCCGCAACCGCATAAGGAGAGAATGGCCATGGAATTCGCCCAATCGGTTCCCACGCTTGAGAATGACGGCAGCTTTGGCGTCTATGTCGCCCGGCCCTCCTCTACGCCTAAGGCGGCGATCGTCGTCATTCAGGAGATCTTTGGCGTGAATGCCGGAATTCGGGAAAAGTGCGACCTGCTGGCCAAGGACGGATATCTCGCCGTCGCGCCCGACCTGTTCTGGCGGTTTGAGCCGGGGATCGAACTCGACCCCGATGTCGAGGACGAGATGCAGCAGGCGTTCGACTATTTCGGCAAGTTCGACTTCGACCAGGCGGTGAAGGACCTGGAATCGACGGTCCACTGGGTCCGCCGCGAGGAAGGCGTGCAAAAGGTCGGCTGCGTCGGATACTGCGCGGGCGGACGGCTTGCCTATATGATGGCGGCGCGCACCGACGTGGATGCCTCGGTCGGATATTACGGCGTGATGATCGACAAGATGCTGAACGAGAGCCATGCCATCGCCAAGCCGCTGATGCTGCATATCCCGACGGCGGACGGCTTTGTCGATGCGGATGCGCAAAAGGCGATGCACGAAGGGCTGGACGATCACCCGCGCGTGACCCTGCATGATTACGAGGGGCTGGATCACGGCTTTGCCACGCAATCCGGCAAGCGCCGCGATGAGCAGGGCGCACAGCTGGCGGACAAGCGCACCGCGGAGTTCTTCGGCAAGCATCTGGCGTAAGCGCAGCCATGCAGAACAGGGCCAGCTGGCGCCGCTCCGCTGATCTTTACACGCGCTTTGCGGTGCCGGCGGTGCTGGTGGTGCTAACCGCGGTTGCGCTGGTCTGGCCTGGCGTGCGCTGGCTCGCCTATCTCACCGTGCCGCTGCTGCTGATTGCGGTGTGGGATTTCTTCCAGACCCGGCACACGCTGCGGCGCAATTATCCGCTGATCGCGCGCTTTCGCTGGTTGATGGAGGATTTCCGGCCCTATTTCCGCTCCTATCTGATCGAATCCGATCTGGAAGGGCGGCCCTTCAACCATGACCAGCGAGCGCTGATCTACGCGCGGGCGAAGGGTCAGCTCGATTCGCATCCGTTCGGCACTGAGCTGGATGTGTATTCCGAGGAATATGAGTGGCTTGGCCATTCCATCGCGCCCACCAAGGAGGCACCGAAGGAATGGCGCTGTAAGGTCGGATCGGACCAGTGCAGCCGGCCCTATTCCGCATCGCTGCTCAATATTTCGGCGATGAGCTTTGGATCGCTGTCGGCCAATGCGGTCATGGCGCTGAACAAGGGCGCATCCAGCGGCGGGTTCTATCACGACACCGGCGAAGGCGGCATCTCGCGCTATCACAAGGCGCATGGCGGCGATCTGGTGTGGGAACTGGGCAGCGGCTATTTCGGCTGCCGCAACAAGGACGGCAGTTTCGATCCCGGCCTGTTCGCCGAGAATGCGCAGGCCGACACGGTCAGGATGATCGAGGTCAAGCTGAGCCAGGGCGCGAAGCCCGGCCATGGCGGATTGCTGCCGGGCAGCAAGGTGACCGACGAGATCGCCGAAGCGCGCGGCGTGCCGGTGGGTGAGGATTGCCTGTCGCCTCCCGGGCATTCGGCCTTTTCCACGCCGATCGAGATGATCGAATGGTGCGCCCGGCTGCGCGAGATGGCGGGCGGCAAGCCGGTCGGGCTGAAGCTGTGCGTGGGACAGCCGCACGAGGTGATGGCCATCGCCAAGGCCATGCTGGAGACCGGCATCACGGTCGATTACATCGTCGTCGACGGCGGCGAAGGCGGCACTGGCGCGGCCCCCGTCGAATTGTCCAACCGTGTCGGCATGCCGATGCGCGAGGGGCTGATCATGGTGCGCAACATGCTGGTCGGATCGGGGCTGAAGCCGCAGGTGAAGATCGCGGCGGCAGGCAAGGTGCATTCGGGCGCGGGGCTGGCGATGAATTTCGGGCTGGGCGCGGACTGGAGCAATGCCGCGCGCGCCTTCATGTTTGCGCTGGGCTGCGTGCAATCGATGAAATGCCACACCGATGAATGCCCCACCGGTGTCGCCACGCAGGACGCCACGCGCCAGCGCGGGCTGGTGGTGGAGGACAAGGCGGAACGGGTCGCGCGGTTCCAGCGCCAGACCCTGCACGGGCTGCGCGAGATCGTGGTTGCGATGGGGCTGGACGATCCATGGCAGATCCAGCCGCATCACATTGGCGAGCGGCTGAATTCGGTGCGGTCCGATTCGATGGACCAGTTCTATCGGTTCCTGAAACCCGGCGTGCTGGTGGAAGACCCCGACAACACGCAATACGCCCGCCACTGGAAAGCGGCGAGCGCAGAGACGTTTCGCATGGTCTGAAGGGCCGGTCGCATGGTCTGCGGGCCGGCCCCGCAGATCACTGGTTCATGGTGGCGAAGAAGTCTTCGTTGGTCTTCGAATCCTTCATCTTGTCGAGAAGGAATTCCATCGAATCGATCGTGCCCATCTGCATCAGGATGCGGCGCAGAACCCACATCTTGGACAGCTGTTCCTTGTTGACCAGCAGCTCTTCCTTGCGGGTGCCGGACTTGCCGACATCCAGTGCGGGGAAGATGCGCTTGTCCGCGACCTTGCGGTCGAGCACGATTTCCGAGTTGCCGGTGCCCTTGAACTCTTCGAAGATCACCTCGTCCATGCGGCTGCCGGTGTCGATCAGCGCGGTCGCGATGATGGAGAGCGAGCCGCCCTCCTCGATATTGCGCGCCGCGCCGAAGAAGCGCTTGGGGCGCTGCAATGCGTTCGCGTCGACACCGCCGGTCAGCACCTTGCCCGAGGACGGGACCACGGTGTTGTAGGCACGGCCGAGGCGCGTGATCGAATCGAGCAGGATCACCACGTCCTTCTTGTGCTCGACCAGTCGCTTGGCCTTTTCGATCACCATTTCGGCGACCTGCACGTGACGCTGCGCAGGTTCGTCGAAGGTCGAGGAGATGACTTCGCCCTTCACGCTGCGCTGCATGTCGGTCACTTCCTCGGGCCGTTCGTCGACCAGCAGGACCAGCAGGAACACTTCGGGATGGTTGTCGGTGATTGCCTTGGCGATGTTCTGCAGCAGCACGGTCTTGCCGGTGCGCGGCGGCGCCACGATCAGCGCGCGCTGGCCCTTGCCCTGCGGCGAGATGATGTCGATCACCCGCGCCGACTTGTCCTTCACGGTCGGATCCACGGTGTCGAGCACCAGCTTCTCGTCCGGATAGAGCGGGGTGAGATTGTCGAAATTAACGCGGTGACGGACCACGTCGGGGTCGTCGAAATTGACCTTGAGCAGCTTGGTCAGCGCGAAATAGCGTTCGCCGTCGCGGGGCGCGCGAATCTCGCCCTCGACCGTATCCCCGGTGCGCAGCTGGAACTTGCGGACCTGGTTGGGCGAGACATAGATGTCGTCGGGCCCGGCGAGATAGTTCGCCTCGGGGCTGCGCAGGAAGCCGAAACCGTCGGGCAGCACTTCGATCGTGCCGATGCCCAGGATTTCCTCATCCTCGGCAACCTCTTTCAGGATGCCGAACATGATGTCCTGACGCCGCAGGGTCGACGCGCCCTCCACGCCCAGCTCTTCGGCCATTTCGACCAGTTCGGCGGGGGTTTTCTGCTTGAGTTCCTTGAGATGCATATTCTGTTATTCCGATTAAGGAGATCCGCTTGGCGTCCTTGAACCGGAAATTCGCACGCAGTTCGGCGAAGGCAGGACGTTATTCGGTTTGTAAAGGCTGGAGCGAGAACCCCGCATGGTGCGCGAGGGTCGCTAAAAGACAAGGCCCAAGATAAGGCCGCCGCGGCGCAAGGTCAATCGCCCTTCGCCGCTTATGTGTCCACCACTGGTCGCAAAACCGGCGATGCGGGCGGCCTAGAACGGTTTGACGACCACCAGCACCACGATCAGCGCCAGCAATATGCCCGGCACCTCGCCCCACATGCGCAGCTGCTTTTCCGAAAGCGGACGATCGCCCCGCGCCATCTTTTTCGCCTTGCCGACCATGATCCCGTGATAGGCGGTCATCAGCACGACCAGCAGCAGCTTGGCATGCAGCCAGGATTCGCCCCAGACACCCTGCACATAGGCCAGCGCCAGCCCCAGCACCCACACCACGACCAGACTGGGCGTCAGGATGATCTTGCGCAGCAGGCCGGTCCGCTTGGCCCACAGCGCTTCCTCGTCCGAGCCGGGCGCGGCGGGATGCATGTAGATCATCTGGCGCGGCAGCATGAACAGCCCCGCCAGCCAGAACACCACGAAGATGATATGGCCTGCCTTGAGCCAGAGGTAGATCATGGAAAGCGCCTCTTGCATGGCCGCCTTGATAGCGGCGCGGAACGGGAGGTTGAAGGGGGTAGTGAGGGCAATCGCCCGATCGCTAGCCTGAGGAACGGCGGCCTGATCGACGATGGTCCGATGGGCGATGCAAATCAGGGCCGCTGCCAGCCGCGCACGGTGGCAAGCAGGCTCTCGACATGCTCGATCGGGGTGAACTGGCCGATCCCGTGACCCAGGTTGAACACATGCGGCCGGTGCGCGCAGGCGTCGAGGATGAAGCGCACGCGGCTCTCCATCTCCGCGCCGCCCGCCATCAGCCGCAGCGGATCCAGATTGCCCTGCAGCGGCATGTTTTCCGGCAGTTCACGCGCTGCCCACGCGATATCCACCGACTCGTCCACACCCACCGCATCGACCAGCGTTTCCTTGGCATAGGCGACCAGCTTCTCGCCCGCGCCCTTGGGAAAGCCGATGATCGGCACGCCCGGACAGCGCTGGCGCACCGCGGCCACGATGCGCGCGGTGGGCGCGATCACCCAGCGGCCGAACTCGTCGGGCGCAAGGCTGCCCGCCCAGCTGTCGAACACCTGCACCGCCTCGGCCCCGGCCTCGATCTGGCCGACCAGATAGTCGATGGTGACATCGGCGATGGCATCGATGATCGCCTGAAACCCTTGCGGATCGGCATAGGCCATTTCGCGCGTTTCATGCTGGTCGCGGCTGCCCTCGCCATTGACCATGTAAGTCGCGACCGTCCACGGCGCGCCCGCAAAGCCCAGCATGGTCTGCTGTGGGCTCAACTGCGCCTTCACAAGCTCCACGGTGCGGTAGATCGGCGAAAGGCGCTCTGGCACCCCTTCCAGCGCCCTCAGCGCCCCATCGGCGAGCCTTGGCGAAAGCTTTGGCCCCTCGCCCGCCAGGAATTCGAGGTTCTGGCCCATCGCATAGGGCACGATCAGAATGTCGGAAAACAGGATCGCCCCGTCGAAACCGAACCGCCGCAACGGCTGCATCGTGATCTCGGCCGCGGCCTCGCTGTCATAGACCAGCGCGAGAAAACCGCCCTTTTCCGCGCGCAATTCGCGGTATTCGGGCAGATAGCGTCCCGCCTGCCGCATCAGCCAGATCGGGCGCCGGTCGAGATTCCTGCCCTTGAGCGTTTCGAGAAGAGGGCCTGCCATAAATCTCCAAAAGAAAGATTCTTATAATTGGTTGAAGGACTCTGTTGGTCCTGTGGATTGTGGGGATTGTCGCGATTGCCCGAATTATCACCGCAAGGCCACTGCAAATTGCCGAACCCGAATCCGCATGCGACGTGAGTCAAACGCTAGTTCTTCGCCTTATGAACAGGCTGTGGGCGAAGCGGACCCCCTGTCCAGAACCTGGCCCGTTCGGGACTCGCAGCGGGGACGGAATCGGTCGTTTTGCTTGTCCCCGGCATCGTCCCATGATTTATCGCCCTATTCGTCCACAACCCCCAACCGGCCGTTACGGCGACCAGGATCGATCATAGCGCAATGACCCGCCTGCACCTGCATCTTCTGTCTGACTCCACGGGCGAGACGCTGGAAATGATCGCCAAGGCGGCGCTGGCGCAGTTCGAGGGAGCCGATGTCGACCGCCATTTCTGGCCGATGGTCCGCTCGCAGCAGCATCTCGACCGCATCATGGGCGAAATCGTGCGCAATCCGGGCCTCGTGCTGTTCACGCTGGCGAACCAGGAGATCCGCGAAAGGCTGGAGTCAAAATGCGACGAGGCGGGGCTGGCCACCGTGTCCGCACTGGACGAGGTGACGCGCCGCCTGTCCAGCCTGCTGGGACAGGAAGCGCATGCCCGCCCCGGCCGCCAGCACCGCATGGACGAGGCCTATTTCGCGCGGGTCGAGGCGATCCAGTTCACCATCGCGCATGACGACGGCCTGCTGTGGGAGGAATGGGAAGAGGCCGATATCGTGCTGGCGGGCGTGTCGCGCACGTCCAAGACGCCGACCTCGATCTATCTGGCCAATCGCGGCTATCGCACCGCCAATATCCCCATCGTGGTCGAATCCCCGCCGCCCAAGGCGCTGTTCGGCCTGCGCCGGCCGCTGGTCGTGGGGCTGACGACATCGCCCGACCGGCTGATCCAGATCCGGCGCAATCGGCTGCTGTCGCTCAACCAGGCGCCCGAGACGGATTATGTCGATCACGACCGGGTCGAAAAGGAACTGAAATTCGCGCGCCGCATGTTCGCCGACAATGGCTGGCCGGTGATCGACGTCACGCGCCGATCGATCGAGGAAACGGCGGCGGCAGTCATCAATCTGGTCAATGAACGGCAGAGCGGCCTGTCGAAAGGCAATACGGGGCCCAAGCCGGTATGATCGTGCTCGCATCCAAGAGCGCGTCGCGGCAGGCCATGCTGGAACAGGCGGGCGTCGCGTTCGAGGCGCGGCCTGCCGACATCGACGAGCGCGCGCTGGAGGCCGCGATGACGGGTGCCGCGGCCGGCGACATCGCGCTTGCGCTGGCGGAAGCCAAGGCGGCGGCGGTCGATGCACCCGGACGGCTGGTACTGGGCAGCGATTCGCTGGTCGAGGTAGACGGGCGCCGTTTCGACAAGCCGGAGAGCCGCGAGGCTGCCGCGCAGCATCTGCGCTTCTTCTCAGGCCGCACCATGCATCTGCACAGCGCAGCGGCGCTGGTCCGGGATGGCGACATGGTATGGCGGCACAAGGCGCTGGCCCGCTTGCGGGTGCGCCGCCTGAGCGAGGACTTTATCGAGAACTATCTCGACGCCGAATGGCCCGCGGTCGGCTGGTGTGTCGGCGTGTTCCGCATCGAGGGGCCGGGCGTGCAATTATTCGAAGGCTTTGACGGCGATTATTTCACCGTGCTGGGCATGCCATTGCTGCCGGTGCTGGGCGCGCTGCGCGAACAGGGGGAATTGCCGCAATGACCGCCCAAGGATCGAACCGGCCCTATGCCGAGGTGATCGGCGACCCCATCGCGCAGTCGAAATCGCCCGACATCCATAATTTCTGGCTGCAGCGGCTGGGGCTGGACGGCGATTATCGCCGCTGTCACGTGACGGCCGAAGGGCTCGCGGACTACATCGCGCAGCGGCGCGGCGATCCGGACTGGCGCGGCTGCAACGTCACCATGCCGCACAAGCAGGCGATCATGGCGCTGGTCGATGCGGTCGATCCGGCGGCGCAGGCGATCGGCGCGGTCAATACGGTGGTGCGACAGGCGGACGGCACGCTGAAGGGTTTCAACACCGATGCGCCCGGCTTCCTCGAACCCTTGCTGGACGAGCTTTCGCAGCCGCATCTGTTCCGCATGGCGCGCATCATCGGCAATGGCGGTGCGGCGCGGGCGCTGGTCAAGGCGCTGTGCGATCATGGCTTCGTCATCGTGATGTTCGGCCGCGATCCGGCCAGGGCGCGCGTCCTGCTGGACGAGCTGGACCCCGAGGGCGAGCACCATGTCGCGCCGCTGTCCATGCTGGCCGAGCCGACCGAATTCGATTTCGACGACCGGGTCGGTTGCCTCGATCTGGTGGTCAATGCCAGCCCGCTGGGCATGACTGGCAATCCGCCGCTGGACCTGCATCCCGGCCATGTCCCGCCGCGCTCGATCTGCTATGAAATCGTCACCAGCCCGCGCGAGACCGAATTTCTGAAGACCGCGAAAGAGGCCGGTTTCCGGACCATCGACGGCCTGTCGATGCTGATCGGGCAGGCGGCCTATGCGTTCGAGAAATTCTTTGGCCAGCCAGCGCCGCGCGAAGATGACGCCAAACTGCGCGAGATCCTGACCCGATGAACAGCCCGGCAAGCGAAAACCGGCCCTTCATCCTTGGCCTCACCGGCTCCATCGGCATGGGCAAGTCGACCGTTGCGGGCATGTTCCGCGATTGCGGCGTCCCAGTCTTCGATGCCGATGCCGAGGTGCACCGCCTGCAAGGGCCAAACGGCTTGCTGATCCCAGCCATAGAGGAAGCCTTTCCCGGCACCACCGGCCCCGAAGGCGTCAAGCGCGCCGAACTGGGCGCCATCGTGTTCGCCGATCCGCAGGCGCTGAAAAGGCTGGAGGCCATCGTCCATCCCGCCGTCGCGGAAGAGCGTTTCGCCTTCATGGAAGCGAACCGCGATGCGCCGCTGATCGTGTTCGATATTCCGCTGCTGTACGAAAAGACCGGCACGCGCGGGCTGGATGCCGTGGCGGTCGTGTCGGCGCCTGCCGAGGAACAGCGCCGACGCGTTCTGAAGCGCCCGGGAATGACGGTGGAGAAATTCGAGGAGATCCTCGCGCTCCAGGTTCCCGATGCGGAAAAGCGCGCCCGGGCCGATCATGTCATCGACACCGGCGGCGCGCTGGAAGATACCCGACGGCAGGTCGAGGCGCTGGTCGAACAGCTGGCACCATAGAAAAGGGCGGCCCTTTCGAGGCCGCCCTTCCCTATTCGCGCTATCGCCGGTCAGCCGTTGCCGGAATCCTCGTCCGGTTCGTGCGAACCTTCCGCCGACTTGCCGCCGTCCTTCTTCGGCGCCGCCTTCTTCTTGCGGCGCTTCACCAGCTTGGGCGGGGCGGGCGTCAGTTCGAAAGCCAGCTCGGGCTTGTCGTCCTCGCCGGTCTTGGTGCTGACATGCACCTCGCCGCCTGCGGACAGCTTGCCGAACAGCAGTTCCTCGGCCAGCGGCTGCTTCACCTTTTCCTGTATCACGCGGCTCATCGGGCGCGCGCCATACAGGCGGTCGTAACCGCGTTCGGCCAGCCAGCCCCGGGCATCGCCGTCGAACTGTATATGCACGTTCTGGTCGGCCAGCTGCAGTTCCAGCTGCAGGATGAACTTGTCGACCACGCGGCTGACGATTTCCTTGCCCAGATAGGCAAACGGCACGATCGCATCGAGACGGTTGCGGAATTCGGGGCTGAACATCTTCTTGACCGCCTCATCCCCGGCGTCCGCCTTGGAGATGTCGCCAAAGCCGATGCCATTGCGCGCCATGTCCGCCGCGCCCGCATTGGTCGTCATGATGAGGACGACATTGCGGAAATCGACCGTCTTGCCGTGGTGATCGGTCAGGCGTCCGTTGTCCATCACCTGCAGCAATATGTTGAACAGGTCGGGATGCGCCTTCTCGATCTCGTCCAGCAGCAGCACGCAATGCGGTTGCTGGTCGATAGCATCGGTGAGCAGACCGCCCTGGTCGAAGCCGACATAGCCCGGAGGCGCGCCGATCAGGCGCGAGACCGAGTGCCGCTCCATATATTCCGACATGTCGAAACGCTGCAGCGGAATGCCCATGATGTCGGCCAGCTGACGCGCGACCTCGGTCTTGCCGACGCCCGTGGGGCCGCTGAACAGGAACGAGCCGATCGGCTTGTCCGCATCGCGCAGACCCGCGCGGGACAGCTTCATCGCGGTCGACAGAACCTCGATCGCCTTGTCCTGCCCGAACACCACCTGTTTCAGGTCGCGTTCCAGGTTTTCCAGCGCCTTCTTGTCGTCCTTCGACACCGATTTCGCCGGAATGCGCGCCATGGTCGAGATCACCTTCTCGATCTCGCGAGCGGTGATCGTCTTCTTGCGGCGGCTGGGCGGGACCAGCATCTGCATCGCGCCCACTTCGTCGATCACGTCGATCGCCTTGTCGGGCAGCTTGCGGTCGTTGATGTAACGGGCCGACAGCTCGACCGCGGTCTTGATCGCGTCGGGCGTGTACTTGACCTGGTGGTGCTCCTCGAACGCCGAACGCAGGCCGCGCAGGATCTTGATCGTATCCTCGACCGTGGGTTCGTTGACGTCGATCTTCTGGAACCGGCGCAGCAGGGCGCGGTCCTTTTCGAAGTGGTTGCGGAACTCCTTGTAGGTCGTGGAACCCACGCAGCGGATCGCACCCGACGACAGCGCGGGTTTCAGCAGGTTCGAGGCATCCATCGCCCCGCCGCTGGTCGCGCCCGCACCGATCACGGTGTGGATCTCGTCGATGAACAGGATCGCCTCGGGCATCTTTTCCAGTTCGGAAACGACCTGCTTCAGCCGTTCCTCGAAATCGCCGCGATAGCGGGTACCCGCCAGCAGCGCGCCCATGTCGAGCGAGTAGATGACCGCTTCGGCCAGCACTTCGGGCACGTCGCCCTCGACGATCTTGCGGGCAAGGCCTTCGGCGATGGCCGTCTTGCCGACGCCCGGATCGCCCACATAGAGCGGGTTGTTCTTGGATCGGCGGCACAGGATCTGGATCGTGCGATCCACTTCGGGCCCGCGCCCGATCAGCGGATCGACCTTGCCGGCCAGCGCCTTGGTGTTGAGGTTGACGGTGAACTGGTCGAGCGCCGAATCCTTCTTGTTCTTGGCCCCCTGCTCGGCGCGTTCCTCGGCCTTGGGGTCTTCGTCGCCCTTGGCAGGGCGCTGCTCGACCTGCTTGCCGGTCTTGCCGATGCCGTGGCTGATATAGGAAACCGCGTCCAGCCTGCTCATGTCCTGCTGCTGCAGGAAATAGACGGCATAGGAATCGCGTTCCGAGAACAGCGCGACCAGCACATTCGCGCCGGTGACCGTGTCCTTCCCGCTCGACTGCACGTGCAGGATGGCGCGCTGGATCACGCGCTGGAACCCGGCGGTGGGCGAGGGATCGGCCTTTTCGCTGGTCTTCAGCGATTGATATTCCTGGTCGAGGTACTGCTTCACCACGCCGGTCAATTCGGGAAGCTCGACGCCGCAGGCTTCCATCACCTGCGCGGCGTCCTCATCCTCGATCAGGGCGAGAAGAAGGTGTTCCAGAGTCGCATATTCATGCGCGCGCTCTGCCGCATTGGCGAGCGCGGTGTGAAGCGTCTTTTCGAGGCTCTGGGCGAAAGAGGGCATTGGGCGCTATTTCCTATCCAAAGGGAACCGGAGTCGCGATCATGGCAAGATTGTCATGAACGTAAGGCGAAAGCGTTAACGGCGAATTTTCGGTGCCGGCGCTGTCGCGGGGTCTGGGCCTGAAACCCGCGTTTCCTTCGCGCAATGGCGCGGCGGAAACGGGCCTTGCAGTCCGTGTTGCAACGGTAAGCGCCGCCATGTTTCTGGCCCGAGCAAATCGAGCTGGGGCGGCGCGGGCGATCATGCTGGCGGCTTCTCCGGCGATCCGAAGAGAGCCTCGGCAGCACGGCGGTGCTTGTCCACCCGGTCCATATGGGTTCGGGTCCGGGTAATTTCCAGTTCCAGCAAGGCGATGCGCTCTTCCAGCTCGTCCTGCGAAAGCGGGTCGAGGTTCTCACTCGCGAGGCGGGTCGCGAGTTCGCCGGTTTGGCCAGCGGGCCGGGGGCGATCGTCATCGAACATTGCAATATCCGATCATGCCGCTGTTTGCCTTGCTGTCAATGCACCTTGCGGTTAACCGCATGCGGGTGGGCGGAAATCCACAGGCTGTACGCCGGTCGGCACGGGGCATGTGCCGGTTTGGCAACAGTCATCGCGGGACATTCGATTCAGGGGTGAATGTGACAGACGGGATGAATGTGACAGGCGGGGTGAATGGAACTGGCAAGCCCGGCAGCAATCCGAACATCGCGGATAAGATGACCGCCATCGCCATCGACGGAAAGGGCGGGCCGGAAGTGCTGGTCCCGCGCGAGATGGCGGTGCCTTCGCCCGCCGAGGGACAGGTCCTGCTGCGCGTTCAGGCCGCCGGGGTGAACCGGCCCGACGTGATGCAGCGCTCGGGGCTCTATCCGCCGCCGCCGGGTGCGCCCGATACGCCGGGGCTGGAAGTGGCTGGCACGGTCGTCGCGGTCGGCGACGCTGTCGATCCCGAACTGCTGGGCACGCGCAAGTGCGCATTGGTCGCGGGCGGCGGCTATGCGCAATATTGCCTTGCCAGGGCCGATCATTGCCTTCCCGTGCCCGACGAAATGTCGATGGAGGAAGCCGCTGCGCTGCCCGAAACCCTGTTCACCGTGTGGAGCAATGTGTTCGAACACGGCATGGCGGACGAAGGCGAATGGCTGCTGGTCCATGGCGGCACCAGCGGGATCGGCACCATGGCGATCAAGCTGGCGAACCTGTTCGGCCTGACCATCATCGTCACCTGCGGCAGCGACGAGAAATGCGATGCCGCCCGCGCGATGGGCGCGCATCACGCGGTCAACTACAAGGACAGCGATTTCGTCGAGGAGGTCAGGCGCATCACGGACGGGCGCGGCGTGGACGTCGTGCTCGACATGATTTCGGGCGATTATGTCGCGCGCAACATCGCCTGCATGGCCGAGGATGCGCGCCACGTGACCATCGCCATGCAGGGCGGCGTGAAGGCTGAGATCCCGATGCACAAGGTGCTGACCAAGCGGCTGACGCTGACCGGATCGACGCTGCGCCCGCGTTCCGACGATTTCAAGGCGGCGCTGGCGGACGAGATCCGGCGTGAGGTCTGGCCCTTCGTCGCCAGCGGGCAATTGCGGCCCGAAATAGATTCGACCTATCCGCTGGACCGCGCCGCCGATGCGCACCGCCGCATGGACGAGGATCACGTCGGCAAGATCGTGCTGACCGTATTATGACCGCCCACACTTCACCGACTGGCCTGCCCTCACCGCTGATCCTTCACGAGGATCCCGTCAGCGGCAATTGCTACAAGATCAGGCTGACGGCGGCGCTGCTGGACATTCCGGTCGAGCGCCGGTTCTACGACATCACCAAGGGCGAAACCCGCACCGAGCGTTTCCTGGCCGAGGTCGACGCCAATGGGCGAATTCCCGTGCTGCAGGCGGGCGAGCAATTCCTGCCCGAAAGCAACGCGGCCTGTTTCTACCTAGCCGACGGATCCGGGCTGATTCCTTCGGGTAGGTTCGAACGCGCCGCAATGCTGCGCTGGATGTTCTTCGAGCAGTATCAGCACGAACCCAATATCGCGACCATGCGATACTGGCTGCATGTGCTGGGCGAAGCGAATCTGGCGGACCAACAGCGCTGCTTGATGGCGATGAAACGCAGCGGCGGCGAGGCGGCACTGGCGCTTATGGACCGGCATCTGGCGGAGCGGGACTGGTTCGTGGGCGATGCCTGTTCGCTCGCCGATATCGCGCTATTCGCCTATACCCATGTGGCGCATGAAGGCGGCTTCTCGCTGGACGGGCTGGGCGCGATTCGCGGCTGGATCGGGCGCATGCGCGCCCTGCCCCGTTTCGCGCCCATGTAAAGCTGAATCGCGCGGGCGAGCGGGAAACCCTTGCCTGCATGCGCGGGATCGCCTAGATGCGAAAGGCAAGCGGCCGCTCCGGTAAGGGGCGGCCCTTATCGTTTTTCCGCCCCGCGCATCGCCGGATTTTTCCCGAAAGAATGTCCGGCCCGCGCCACGGGGCCCATGCGAAAGGTTCACTTCGTGAGCACGAAACAGGCCACTCCGCTGATGCCGCACGCGACCGCCAGCTGGCTGATCGACAACACCGGCCTTACGTTCGAACAGATCGCCGAGTTCTGCGGCCTCCACATGCTGGAGGTGCAGGCCATGGCCGACGATCTGGCCGGCGCGAAATACACCGGGCGCGATCCCGTTCGTGCGGGCGAGCTGACGCACGAGGAGATCGAGAAGGGCCAGAACGATCCCGAATACGTGCTGAAGATGCACCGGGCGCCGGTTCAGGTCCAGCGCACCAAGGGTCCGCGCTATACCCCGGTGTCAAAGCGTCAGGACAAGCCCGACGGCATCGCATGGCTGATCCGCAACCATCCCGAAATCTCGGACGCGCAGATCGGCAAGCTGATCGGCACCACGCGCAACACCATCGGCGCGATCCGCGACCGGTCGCACTGGAACATCCAGAACATCAATCCCAAGGATCCGGTGACGCTGGGCCTCTGCAGCCAGCGCGAGCTGGACGCGGCGGTGGCCAAGGCGGCCAAGAACCTGCCTGCCGATGAGCAGAAGCCGGTGGCCGACACGCGGCTGGTCGACGACCGCCAGGCCCTGATCGACGAGCTGAAGAAGGAGCGCGAGGATGCCGCCCGCGCCGCTGTCGAGGCCGCGCAAGAAGCCGAGGCCGAGGCATGGCTGGCCGCACGCCGCGACAACGCGACCG
The DNA here is from genome assembly GCF_983967925.1 of Croceicoccus sp. Lineage (NCBI taxonomy): Bacteria > Pseudomonadati > Pseudomonadota > Alphaproteobacteria > Sphingomonadales > Erythrobacteraceae > Croceicoccus > Croceicoccus sp. The sequence continues at coordinate 95,364 of NZ_CFETID010000012.1, forward strand.
AGGAATAGGCGCCTCTTTGAAACACAATTGAAAAGGGCCCGGCTCCAGCGTGAGCCGGGCCCTTTTTCGTCGGGCGCGGACGCTGCGACTGCGAAGCGGTGCCGCAGCTGCGAGGCGGCTATCTTGCCGCATTCCCGGCGAACGGGCACAATACCGCCCATGAACGCACATAATAATAATATCGGAGAAGATGCGCCGCCGCCCGAATGGCCGATGTCAAACGGCCGAAGGCTCGATGGAGAGGGCCACTATCGTCACCCGGTCGACTGGGAGGCGGGATTCGAGCCCTTGTCGGTACCGGACATGCTGGCGCGCGGCGCGCAGATGGCGGGCGACCGCGATGTCGCGGATTTCCTTGGCAAGACGCTGACCTATCGCGAGGCGCTGGCGCAGGCCCGCCGTATCGCTGCCGCCTTGCAGGCTGCCGGCATCGGCAAGGGCGACCGCGTCGGCCTGTTCCTGCCCAATGTGCCGCTGTACATCACCGCCTATTACGGGATCATGATCGCGGGCGCGACCGCGGTGAATTTCTCGCCGCTCTACACGGTCGAGGAATTGTCGGCGCAGGTCGAGGATTCGGGCGTTACCCTGCTGTTCACCGTCGATTCCAGCGCGCTGCTGCCCACCGCGATCGAGGTGCTGGACTGTTCCGCCGTCAACCGGCTGGTCGTGGGCCATCTGCCGGGCATGATGCCCTGGTGGATGGGGCTGGCGATGAAGCTGTTGAAGCGCAGCGACCTGACCCCCCTGCCCTCCGATCCGCGTATTACCGCGCTGGACCGCTTTGTGGCGGGTGCGGGCGAACCTGCGCCCGTCGCCATCGACCCCGAAAAGGACATCGCGCTGCTGCAATATACCGGCGGCACCACCGGGCGGCCCAAGGGCGCGATGCTGTCGCATCAGAACCTGACCGTGAATGCGCGCCAGACCCTGCGCATCGATCCGCACCGCGGCGAGCGCGACGTGATGATCGGCGTGCTGCCGCTGTTTCACGTGTTCGCCAATACGGTGGTGCTCAATCGCACGGTGCTGAACGGCGGGACCATCGTGATGCTGCCGCGCTTTGACGCGAAACAGACGCTGAAGGCGCTGAACCGCACGCAGGCGACCGCGCTGCCCGGCGTGCCCACCATGTATCAGGCGCTGCTGGATTGCCCGGCCATCGGCAGCACCGATTTCACCTCGCTGCGGGTGTGCATATCGGGCGGCGCGCCCTTGCCCCTGCCACTGAAGCAGAGGTTCGAGAGCGTGACCGGCGCGCATGTGGTCGAGGGTTACGGCCTGACCGAAAGTTCGGGGGTGGTGTCGACCAACCCGTTCGGCAAGCCCGACGACGAAAAGCCCGGCACCATCGGGCAACTGCTGCCCGGCACCAGCATCCGCCTGCTCGACAAGGAGGACCCTTCCCGGTTCGCGCCTGCGGGCGAGCCGGGGGAGCTGGCGGTCAAGGGGCCGCAGATCATGCAGGGATACTGGAACCGGCCCGAAGGCCATGCGGTGTTCCGTGACGGCTATCTGCGCACCGGCGATGTCGCCACCATCGATGCGGACGGCTTCCTGACCATCGTCGACCGCATCAAGGACATGATCGCGGTGGGCGGCTTCAAGGTGTTCCCCAGCCAGATCGAGGAAATCATCCTCGATCGCCCCGGCATACGCGAGGCGCTGGTGATAGGAATCGCCGACGATTATCTGGGCGAGGTGCCCAAGGCCTTCGTCACGCTGGAACCCGGCAGCGAGGACGATGAGGAGAGCCTGCGCGAATGGGTCAATTCACGCGTCGGCAAGCATGAGCGGCTGGCCGAGGTCGAGATTCGCAAGGAACTGCCCAAGACGATGATCGGCAAGCTGGACCGCAAGGCCCTTCGTGCCGAGATAGCGGGCGACAAATAAGGGCCGGCAGCCGCCAGCCCCCTTCGGTTCGTCAGTTTGCCAGCGAGAGCTTCGGCTCGTTGTCGGTGTCAGCCCCGGTTGAGACTGCCCCGTTCATGGCGGGCGCCGAGCCATGCGCGCGCCGGGCGAACTTTCCCTCGACATTCGCTCCCTGTTCGATGGTCAGCGTGTCGTAATGCACATCGCCGGTGATGCGCGCGGATTTCAGGATCACCAGCGTCTTGGCGGTGATCGAACCGTCGACCGTACCGGCCAGACGCGCGCTCTCCGCCTCGATCGCGCCGTTCACGGTGCTGGATTCGCCCTGCACCAGCGATCCGCAATGGATGTCGCCATCGACGCTTCCGTCGATGTGCAGATCCTCGCTCGCGTGGATATTGCCGGTGACCTTGATGTCGGAGCCGAGGACGGAGAAGCTGGAAGATGCCATGGTATTACCGGTCGGCCGCGGCGACGGGGCCTGTTTTTCCTGTTTCGAGAACACGTCTTGCTCCAAGTATGCTGGCGCCTTTTTCCAGCATGGGGCGCGGATCGACCGCGCGATTATTGATACGGACTTCGAAATGCAGATGCGGTCCGGTCGAACGGCCCGTGCTGCCGATGCGGCCGATGGTCTCGCCCGCGTCCACACGGTCGCCGACGCGCGCGTCGAACTTCGACATGTGCGCATAGCGGGTCATGACGCCATTGCCATGACGAATCTCGATCACATTGCCGTATCCGCCCTTGCGCCCGACAAAGGCGACGCGGCCCTTGGCGGCGGCGCGGATCGGCGTGCCGGTCGCGCCGCGGAAGTCGAGCCCCGAATGCATCGCGGCGCGGCCCGTGAACGGATCGCGGCGATAGCCGAAAGGCGAGGAGATCATGTCGCGGCGACCGGGCAGAACGTTGGGAATGCCTTCCAGCCCGCGTTCCAGCGCGGCCATGCGCGACAGCGAACTGGCCAGCTTTTCGAAACGGGGGTCCAGTTCGTCATTGCCCGATCCGAACGCCTCGAAGGGACCGCCCATCGCGCTGTTCTGGGCGTTCAGCCGCGCGACCGTCGCGGGATCGAGCCCCAGCGTGCGGATCGCCTTCGCCGCATCGTCGGCGCGCTTGTCGGCAAGGCGGGTCAGCCCTTCGACAAAGGCGAGCTGGCGTGCCTCGAGTTTGGCAAGGCCGACCGCCTCGGGCAGGACGGCGCTGACCTTCTGGACCGTGCGGCGGGTTTCGGCGGTCGAATCCTGAACGCCCTGCACCGCACCAGCGCCGGGCATGTCGCCAAGATGGTCCTCGACCATGTCCTCGATAAAGGCCTGGCGGCGCGATAGATCGTCGGCAACCTCGTCCAGACCTTCGCGATAGGCGGTGACGCGGCTTTCGGCGGTGGCGACCTTGGCGGCGCGCGCGCTCAGCTCGGCGGCATTGGTGCGGGTGTTCCATTCGCTGACCACGGCAACGCCCATGGTGGCGGACCAAACGACGGCCAGCGCGGCGGCACCGCCCGCGGCCTTCATCTGCAGCGATGAGGAAATCCGGACGAAGCGGACCTGGCCTTGCGAGCGCATGATGAACTCGCGGTCAGGAAACCAGCCCTTGATCCGGGCGAGAAGCGTGCTTTGGGCAGCTTGCGCCAAGGTTTACCCCATAGATCCCAAACGAGCCTCGCAAGGGGGCTGCGAAGCTTTCCCGTCCAGCTCTGGCTAGCATCGAGAAGGTTAAGTTGAAGTTTCCTGAGTCGGCTTAGCGGTGAAGCGTTGCCGGGGCGGGACGAAATGCTACAATTATTGGAAACGAAGCCTAAATCGGCGGAACCATTGTCGATTATCGGCGTTTCGCCGCGCCCTTTCGTAAACGCTGACATGCGAGTCAGCAGCGAATCTCAAGGCCCTGTCGGACCGCCCGAATCGTGCTTTTTTTGGCCCATACGCTGACAAACCGGGTCCCGATTGCTAGATTACGGGCATGGACACTGTAATCGAAAAGCAAACCGACGCCCCACTTTCCGCCGACGACAGCGCGGCCGTGATCGAAAAGCTGGCCCGCAAGGCCCGTGCAGCGCAGCATGTGCTGGCCGGGATGAGCGACGATGCCAAGGCCGACGCCCTGCGCGCCGCCGCCGCTTCGCTGCGCGATCATGCCGCCGAGATCCTTGCCGCGAATGCGAAGGATATCGACGCCGCCAAGGAGCGCGGATTGTCGAGCGCGATGATCGACCGGCTGAAGCTGGACGAGGACCGGCTGGAAGGCATTGCCGCCGCGGTCGAGAACGTGGCCGACCTGCCCGACCCGGTGGGACAGGTGATCGATCGGTCCGAACGCCCCAACGGATTGCAGTTCGCGCGCGTCCGCGTGCCCGTGGGCGTGATCGGCATCATCTATGAAAGCCGCCCCAATGTGACCGCCGATGCCGCGACCCTTTGCGTGCGCGCCGGCAACGCGGCGCTGCTGCGCGGCGGCAGCGAGGCGGTGCATTCCAACCGCGCGATCAACAAGGCGCTGGCCGAAGGGCTTGCCAAGGGCGGCATCCCCGAAGGCGCGGTGCAGCTGATCCCGACGCAGGACCGTGCGGCGGTGGGCGCGATGCTGAAGGCGGCGGGCCTGATCGACATGATCGTCCCGCGCGGCGGCAAGTCGCTGGTCGCGCGCGTTCAGGACGAGGCGCTGGTGCCCGTGCTCGCCCATCTCGACGGCATCAACCACACCTATGTCCACGCCAGCGCCGATCCTTTAATGGCGGAAGAGATCGCGCTCAATGCCAAGCTGCGCCGCACCGGCGTTTGCGGCGCGATGGAGACGCTGCTGATCGACAAGGCCTATCCCAAGGCCGAGGGCGTGGTGAAGAAGCTGCTGGACGAAGGCTGCGAAGTGCGCGGCGATGCGGCAGTGCAAAAGCTGGACGAGCGGGTGAAGCCCGCGAGCGACGAGGACTGGGACACCGAATATCTCGAGGCCATCGCCTCGGTCGCCATGGTCGGCGGCATGGACGACGCGCTGGACCATATCGCGGCGCATAGTTCGGGGCACACCGATGCGATCGTCGCGGCCGATACCGATGCGGTCGAGACGTTCCTGAACCGTGTCGACAGCGCCATCGTGATGGCCAATGCCTCCAGCCAGTTCGCCGATGGCGGCGAGTTCGGGCTGGGCGCAGAGATTGGCATCGCCACCGGACGGCTGCATGCACGCGGTCCCGTCGCGCTGGAAGGGCTGACGACCTATAAATGGCAGGTACGCGGGAACGGGCAGACGCGGCCCTGATTAATATTCTAGATTGACCAGGAGGCGGCCCCATTCGGAGGCCGCCTTTTTCTTCGGGAGACCCCCATGCGTTACAACCGTCTCGGCCGCACCGGCCTGTTCGTTTCCGAGCTTTGCCTTGGCACCATGACCTTTGGCGAGGGCGAGGGGATGTTCAAGCAGATGGGCGCGCTGGGGCAGTCGGACGTGAACCCGCAGGTCAAGGCGGCGGTCGACGGCGGCATCAATTTCATCGACACGGCCGATGTCTATTCCGCCGGCAAGTCCGAGGAAGCGGTGGGCCGCGCCATTCGCGATCTGGGCCTGAACCGTGACGAGCTGGTGATCGCCACCAAGGCGCTGGGCCCGATGGGTGAGGATGTGAACGCCCGCGGCGCATCGCGTTTTCATTTGCTGAACGCCATCGACGCCAGCCTCGACCGGCTGGGTATGGATCATGTCGATCTCTACCAGATCCACGGCTGGGACCCGGCCACGCCGCTTGAGGAGACGCTGCGCGCTCTCGACACCATCGTCCAGTCAGGCCGCGCCCGCTATGTCGGCGTTTCGAACTGGGCCGCGTGGCAGATCGCCCGCGCCATCGGCAAGACCGAACAGCTGGGGCTGGCCCCGCTGGCGTCGCTGCAGGCCTATTATTCGCTGGTCGGGCGCGACCTTGAGCACGAGATCGCGCCGATGCTGGAGGCGGAAGGGCTGGGCCTGATGGTCTGGTCGCCTTTGGCGGGCGGGTTCCTGTCGGGCAAGTACCGCCGGGGACAGGAAGGCGAGGGGCGCCGCGCGAGCTTCGACTTCCCGCCGGTCGACAAGGACAAGGGGTACGACGCGGTCGAGGTGATGGACGACATTGCCGCCAGCCATGGCGCGACCGTGCCGCAGGTGGCGCTGGCATGGCTGCTGGCCAAGCCGGCCGTATCGACCGTCATCATCGGCGCGCGCAAGCTGTCGCAGCTGCAGGACAATCTGGGCGCGAGCGATGTTCGCCTGAGTGAAGACGACATCGCCCGGCTGGACGCGGCCTATGCGCCGCCGATGCAATATCCCGGCTGGATGCTCAAGCGGCAGGGCGAATATCGCAAGGGCGGCCAGATCGAAGCGAATTTCGACGACTGACGCCGATGCGCACCGGGTTACTGGGTGGCAGTTTCAATCCTGCCCATGGCGGGCATCGCCGCATCACTCTGTTCGCGATGGACGCACTGGCGCTCGACGAGGCGTGGTGGATGGTCTCGCCCGGCAATCCGCTGAAGACGCAGGCGGGGATGGCACCGCCGGCCGCGCGCATGCTGTCGGCCC
>NZ_CFETID010000013.1:0-97141 GCF_983967925.1 Croceicoccus sp.
AAAAGGCTGTTTTTCAACGATTTTAGGAAAACTGGTGCCGCTTACAGGACTCGAACCTGTGACCCCCGCATTACGAATGCGATGCTCTACCAACTGAGCTAAAGCGGCAATCCGGCGTCCCGTTAGCCGCAGGTGCGGTTTGCGGCAAGACGCAAAAATGCCTTACACGGCGATGGAGGCCCGAGCCGGAATCGAACCGGCGTATACGGATTTGCAGTCCGCTGCGTCACCACTCCGCCATCGGGCCCCTCATGTGGTGTAGGGAAAGCGCCACTAGCGCCCTTCGCCCCGCATGGCAATCGGGCAAAAGACGGCAGCGGCGCTTTTCCTGTCTGGACCGGGCCTGCGATCAGACGTTCATGCCCATCGAACGGAACCAGCGCTTCACATTGCGCGCCGCCTGCCGCAGGCGCTGCTCGTTCTCGACCATGGCGATGCGGACATAGCCCTCGCCCTGCTCGCCATAGCCGACGCCGGGTGCCACCGCGACTTCGGCATGGGTGAGCAGCTGCTTGGAAAACTCGAGGCTGCCCATCTCGCGCAAAGCGGGCGGCAGCGGGGCCCATGCGAACATGGAGGCCGGCGGCGGGGGTATCTCCCACCCGGCGCGGCCGAATGCCTCGACCATCACGTCGCGGCGCGCCTGATAGAGATTGCGGTTCTTCTCGACGATGTCCTGCGGCCCGTTCAGCGCCGCGCAGGCCGCCGCCTGGATCGGCGTGAAAGCGCCGTAATCGAGATAGCTCTTCACCCGCGTCAGCGCCGCGATCAGCTCGCGGTTGCCGACGGCAAAGCCCATGCGCCAGCCGGCCATCGAATAGGTCTTGGACATCGAGGTGAACTCGACCGCAACGTCCTTTGTGCCCGGAACCTCCAGTATGGAACGGGTCGGCTTGCCGTCATAATACAGCTCGGAATAGGCGAGGTCGGAGATGATCCAGACGCTGTTCTCCTTGGCCCAGGCCACCAGCCGCTCGTAAAATTCGATATCGACCGTTTCGGCCGTCGGGTTCGACGGATAGTTGACGATCAGCACGGTCGGGCGCGGCACGGTGTGGCGCATCGCGGCCTCCAGCGCCTTCCAATAGCGATCGTCGGGCGTGGTCGGCACTTCGCGAATGGTCGCACCGGCCAGGATGAAGCCGAAGGTGTGGATCGGGTAGGACGGGTTGGGCGCCAGCACGACGTCGCCGGGCGCGGTGATCGCGGTGGCAAGGCTGGCAAGCCCTTCCTTGGATCCCATGGTCACGACGATCTCGCGCTCCGGGTCCAGCTCGACGTTGAAGCGCTTGGCGTAGTAGTTCGCCTGCGCGCGCCGCAGTCCGGGGATGCCCTTTGACTGCGAATAACCGTGCGCATCCGGCTTGGACGCCACCTCGCACAGCTTGTCGATGACATGCTGGGGCGGCGGCAGATCGGGGTTGCCCATGCCGAGGTCGATGATGTCCCTGCCCGCTCGACGCGCCGCGGCCCGCATGTCGTTCACCTCTGCGATGACATAGGGGGGAAGGCGTTTGATGCGGTAGAAATCCTGGCTCATCTCTCTCTTTTCCAAAGGCATTGATGCGCGGGCGATCCTTCGCGATTCTCGCTTGCCCGGCGCAGACCACGCCCATGCTTGCAGAAAATGCCCACCGCAAGGCAAATCACGCCACGATGTTTCGCAAAAGCCATGATGCGGTTGCCATTTTTCTTTGGCGGGACCACGATGCCAGCCCAAGGCGAGAGAGCGCAAAAGCCCGAGGGATGCAATGGCCACCAAGCAGAAGAACGGAAACGAAACCGGCAAGTCTGGCGACGATGCGGGGACAGCAGGCGGGCCAGCCGCCGCCTTTCCCGCAGCCCTGTTCGCGGGCCCCTTCACGACCATGATGGAAGGGCCGATGCGCGAAATGATGGCGATGCAATCGGCGGCAGCGCGCCAAATGATGGACGCGTTTCTGCCCGCTGGCGATTCGCCCGGCGAGGACAGCAGCGCGTCCGCAGACAGCCCTTCGTCAAGCCATGCGAACGAGTGGCAGGCGCTGGCCGCGCAGCTGACCGCGATGTGGCAGCAATTCGCCAGGGACAATCCCGCGCTTGCCGCCAGCGGCATGGCCGATCCCGCGCAATGGATGGAACTGACCAGCCGCTGGATGACGCAGTTCATGCCCGACGACGAGGCGAGCCGCCGCCTGCTCGCCGACAGCTTTGCCTTGTGGGAAACCATGGCCGGGCAATTCATGACCGCCACCGCCGAGGCCCAGTCCTCGCTTGCCGAGCTGCCGCGATCCGACAAGCGGTTTGCCGCCCCGCAGTGGCGCGACAATCCCGTGTTCGCGATGCTGCACCAGTCCTATCTGATGGCGGCCGAGCAGATCATGGACGCTGCCGCCAAGGCGGAAGGCCTGCCCGCCGATCGCAAGCTGCAGCTGTCCTTCTTCACCCGCCTGTTGACCGAGGCGATGTCGCCCGCGCATTTCCCGCTGACCAATCCGGTCGTGATCGAACGTACGCTGGAGACCGGGGGCGAGAATCTGGTCAAGGGCATGACGCACTTCCTGTCCGACCTGCAGGCGGGCCAACTGACCCACACCGACAAGGCCGCCTTCACGATCGGCGAGAATATCGCCTCGACGCCGGGCAAGGTGGTCCATGAAACGCCGCTGTTCCAGATGATCCAGTATACGCCGACGACGGACAAGGTGCTGTCGGTGCCGCTGGTAATCTTCCCGCCGTGGATCAACCGTTTCTACATCCTCGACCTGACGCCGAAGAAAAGCTTCGTGAAATACTGCCTCGACCAGGGGATCAGCACATTCATGGTCAGCTGGAAATCCGCCGATGCGTCGATGGCGGACATCGGGTGGGAAGATTATGTCGCCGCGCAGGAAGAGGCGATCGACGTCATTCGCGAACGGCTGAAGGTGCCGGCGGTGCATGCCATCGGCTATTGCGTGGCGGGCACGACGCTGGCGGCCACGCTGGCCAGCCTTTCGCGGCGGGGGGAGGACGACAAGGTCGCCTCTGCCACCTTCTTCACCGCGCAGGTCGATTTTTCCGAAGCGGGCGAGCTCAAGGCCTTCATCGACGAGCAGCAACTGGCCGCGGTCGATTCGCTGGCGACCGAGGGTTTCCTCGACGGGCGCTATCTGAGCCTTGCGTTCAACCTGCTACGCAGCCCGGACCTGCTGTGGAACTATGTGATCAACAATTACCTGCTGGGCGAGGACTACAAGCCGTTCGACCTGCTCTACTGGAACGGGCACGGCACCAACCTTCCCGCCCGCTTCCACCGCGAATATCTGCGCAAGCTCTATCACGATAACCTGCTGGTCGTGCCCGATGCGATCACGCTGAACGATACGCCGATCGACCTTAGCAAGGTCAGGACGCCGTGCTTCGTCCAGGCAGGGCGCGAGGACCATATCGCGCCGGCAAAAAGCGTGTGGAAGCTGACCCAGAACTTTTCCGGCGCAACCGAATTCATGCTGGCCGGGTCGGGCCATATCGCGGGCGTCGTCAATCCGCCCGAGGCACGCAAGTACCAGTTCTGGTCGCTTCCCGGCGAGTTCGGGGACAAGTCGCGCCGCCTGCCCGAAACGCTGGCCGAGTTTCTGGAGAGCGCCGTCGAGACGCCGGGCAGCTGGTGGGACCACTGGACAGGCTGGATCCGCTCCATCGACGCCGAGGAAGTCGCAGCAAAAGGCAAGCGCAAACCGGGTGGGCGCGGTGACACGGTCATTGAGGATGCACCGGGACGCTATGTAAAGTCTTGATCCGCCTGCGATAATTTCCGTAATCCGAATCGCCTTTCGCATTTTATGCTGCAGTCGCGCCGCGCGATTTGTGCACTGCACAAAAATGCTTTGACCTCAACCCCCTCAATCTGTATTGTGCACTGCAACATTACCGTAATCGGCGGGTTGCAGACCGGCTACCGGAAGAGACCATTCCGGATTGGCCGGTCGGGAAATTGCCCGGACAGGACGCATGAAGGTGGTTGCCATGGCAGACGACAAACAGGATCGCGACGCGGCAAAGGCCTATGAGGCCGCAGCCGGAAAGACAGCGGAAAAGGCGCAGACCAAAACGCCGTCGGGCGTGAAGCCTGCCGACGATTCGGCCAAAAAGGCCGCGCCCGCCAAGGCCGCTGCTCCGAAGGCATCCGCTTCGAAGCCGAAGCCGCCGGCAGCCAAGAAGCCGACGAAGCGCGCTGCCAAGAAGCAGTTCCCGGTCAAGACTCCCGCCCCCAAGAAGGATGGCTTGCCGAAACCGGCAATCGCATCGGCAGAGGGCAAGACGCCTGCGACCGCGACCGTGGCCTTGATGGCGTCGGACGTGTCCGATGCGGCGCCCCCGGCGCCTGCAAAGGAAACGGCACAAGCGAAGCAGGAAGCGCCTGCCAAGGCGGATCCTGTCAAGGAAGACGGGCCCGCAGCGGCGGCCAAGCCTACACCGAAGGCAGAAGCCAAACCGGCGCCCAAGGCAGAACCGGCGCCCAAGGCAGAGCCGAAGCCGGCTTCGAGCAAGCCCGAAACAGTTTCGCAGTCGAAGGAAAAGGCGCCGCTGGCCGCCAAGACCTCGACCGCCCCGGCCCCCGAGGCGCCGGCAAAGTCAGTCCAGACCCCTTTCAAGCCAGCGACTAAAATACAAGAAATCACCCAGGAGTTCGTAAAGATGACCGATGCTGAAATGATGACCAAGTCGTTCCAGAATGCGATGGCCGAAATGTCGGCAAAGTCGCAGGACGCCTACAAGAAGAGCACCGAAATGTTCAAGGAAGCCGGTGAGTTCACCAAGGGCAACCTTGAAGCCATGATGGAATCGAGCAAGATCTTCGCCAGCGGCATGCAGGAAATGAGCCGCAGCGCGATGGCCGACAGCAAGGCCGAGTTCGAAGAGCTGACCGCCGAAGTCAAGGAAATGGCCGCGGTGAAGTCGCCGACCGACTTCTTCCAGCTTCAGAGCGCGCTGCTTCGCAAGAACTTCGACAAGGCCGTTGCCATGTCCACGAAGAACACCGAAGCGATGCTCAAGCTTGCCAATGACGCCTCGCAGCCGCTCTCCTCGCGGATGAGCCTGGCGATGGAAAAGATCAAGGCAGCCTGATTCGTCGGCCCTGATTCGTCGGCATAGCCTCGCGTGCCCGGCAACGGGCATGCGGGCGGGTCGCGATTGCCGGATGACGCGATGGCCGGGTGCGGGAGACCGCATTCGGCCATCTGCATTTGCGCTTCTGAACGGGGCGATGGCCGCGCTCAGACGTCGGCTCGGCAACCGCCTCTTGTATGGCAGCGGTCCGATACGATATTCTGCGTGATGATGATGGCTCAGCATTCCGATTCCGTATTGTCCGAAAGCACGTCGTTTCGCGGCGAAGCTGGCGATTCCCGCCAGCCCGATCCGCGCGCACCAATTCGCACCGATCCGATCTGCGCGGACGAGGACGGCGACGACGCCGGAAAGGGCGGCGGCGGCGCAGGGCAGGTCGGCATCGCCACCCGCACTCGCGCCAAGCCCAAGAAGCCCAGCCAGTTCAAGGTGCTGATGCTGAACGACGACTACACGCCGATGGAATTCGTCGTGATGGTTCTGAAACGCTACTTCCGCATGGACATGGAACAGGCCACGCGCGTCATGCTCCACGTGCACCAGCGCGGCGTCGGTGTCTGCGGCGTCTATCCCTACGAAATTGCCGAGACCAAGGTGAACCAGGTGATGGATTTCGCCCGCGCCAATCAGCATCCGCTGCAATGCACGCTTGAAAAGGACTGATCCCCCGCCCCGGTAGCGCTTTGGAGAGGGTATGCCGGACGGGGCGTGACCTTCCTGCCTGATCCGACTATGGCGGGCGCAACCACAGCCGCCCGAAAGCCCGACCGGACTTGTTCAAGAATTTCATCACCGACGTCGACCGCTACATCTTCAAGCTCGTGCTGATGCCGATGCTGGGGACGCTGGCGCTTGCGGCTTCGCTGCTGATTCTCGACAAGATGCTGCGCCTGTTCGAGGTTGTCGCCGACGAAGGCGGCCCGATCGGCGTCATTTTCCGCATGCTGGCGAACCTGCTGCCCGAGTATATGAGCCTTGCGATCCCGCTTGGCCTGATGCTGGGCATATTGTTCGCCTTCCGCAAGCTGGCGACCAGTTCCGAACTCGACGTGATGCGCGCCGTTGGGCTGGGATACACAAGGCTGCTGCGCGTGCCCTATCTCATCACCATCGCGCTGGTCGGGCTGAATTTCCTGCTGGTCTATTTCGTCCAGCCGGTGGCGCGGTACGACTATTCGCGGCTGGCCTTCGAATTGCAGTCGGGTGCCCTCGGCGCATCGATCAAGGTGGGCGAGTTCACCACGCTTGAGGACCGCACCGCGCTCAGGATCGAGGAAAGCCGCGACAACGGGCGCGAGCTTTCGGGCATATTCGCGCGCATCACCCAGCCCGACGGCGACATGCTGTCGATCTCTGCACGTCAGGGACAGTTCCTTGCCAATGAGGAAGAGCCGAACACGATCATCCTGCGCCTGACCGACGGCACCATCGTACAGGACCAGGCCTCGATCCCCACCCCCCGCGTGCTCAGTTTCGCAAGCTATGACCTGCCCATCGACCTGCCGGAGATCGAGCGTTTCCGCACCCGCGGCGGAGCGGAGAAGGAATATATCCTGCCCGAATTGCTCTATTTCGGCTGGAACGACAGCGTGTCGGAGGAGATGCGCAACCAGACGCTGGCCAGCCTGAATTTCCGGCTGGTCGAGGTGGTGATGATGCTGCTGCTGCCGCTGCTGGCGGTGTCGCTCGCCATTCCGCCCAAACGGTCCAGTTCGACGCTGGGCGTTTTCGTGTCGATCGTGATGGTGGTCGCCTATCACAAGGTGAACCAGTACGGAGAAGACGTGGCGGCGCTTGGGCTGGTCAGCCCGATCCTGTCGCTGTGGGTGCCCTTCGTGCTGTTCGCGGCGCTGATCATCTGGATGTACTGGCGGGTCGCCTATGTGCCCGGCGGACAGGCCATCGCCTGGCTGGAAAAGGGCGCGGCATGGGTGTCGAAGCGGTTCATGGTGCTGTTCAGATTGCTGCGCTTCACCGGCAACCGCGAACTGGCCGCCAAGGCCCGCGCCGCCGAAGCCGAGGCCCGCGCCGCCGACGCCCGCAATGCGGAGCAACCGCATGCGTCTTGATTTCTTCCCGTCGAAGCGGCTGACGATCTATCTCGCCAAGATGTTCTCGGTACGCATCTTCGCGGTGCTGGCGATGCTGGTATTGGTGCTGCAGATGCTGGACCTGCTGGGCACCAGCGGCGACATTCTGGCCGCCCCCGGCAACGGTCAGGGAGAGCTTTGGACCTATGTCTCGCTGCGCGCGCCGCAGTTGGTGGCGCGTTTTCTGCCCTATTCGGTGCTGCTGGCGACGATCATCACGCTGGCGACGCTGAACCAGAACAGCGAGGTCATCGCCATGAAGGCCGCGGGGCTGTCGGCGCATCAGATCCTCGCTCCGCTGGTCGCAACCGCCGCGCTCGTTTCAGTCGGCAGCTTCATATTCAACGAACGGGTCGTGACCCGCGCCACCGCCACATTGTCCGCGTGGGAGGACGCCGAATGGGGCGCGATCCCCAGCGGCGAGCAGACGCGCAGCAATATCTACCTTGCCGAAGGGGACGCCATCCTTGCGGCGCGATCCGCCGTCGGCACCGGCAATGCGATGCAGCTGGTCGGGGTCACCTGGTATCGCCGCGATCCGCAGCTGATGCTGGCCGAACAATGGCGCGCCGACCGCGCGACCTATGCCAATCCGGGCTGGAGACTGGAAAATCCGGTCCGTTTCAACATCGCCACCGCGACGCAGGAACGCTTCGCATCGGCCGTTGTGGCGGAAGGCATCACCCCGCGCGAGATCGCGATCAGCAAGGTCGATGCGCAGTCGCAGAACCTGATCGATCTGACCGAATCGATCGATGCGCTGGAGGCGGCTGGCCGCCGGACCCAGGAGATCAAGGGCGAATGGTGGCACAAGATCTCGGGCCCGCTGTCGGCCTTGCTGATGCCGCTGCTGGGGGCCGTCGCCGCGTTCGGCCTTGCCCGGTCGGGCCAGCTGTTCGTGCGCGCGGTGATCGGCATGGGGCTGGGTTTCGCCTATTTCGTGGTCGATAACGCGGCCATCGCAATCGGCAATTTTGGCGGTTATCCGCCGTTTCTGGCCGCCTGGGCGCCGTTCCTGCTGTTTCTGCTGATCGGCGAAACGGTGCTTTTGAAGACCGAGGAATAAAACGCTTCGTCGCAGGCCGCGGAACCAATCCGTCATTAGTGCGTCCCTTGCCACAATTACGCCATATTGTTGGAGACGCACGATGAAGAAGATTGCCCTGCCCGCCCTCGCCGGCCTGACCATGCTTGGCCTCGCCGCCTGCAGCGAACCGGCCGATCCGGTTGCCGAGGAGGAGGCGATGATGGAAGAACCCGCCATGACCGATCCGGCGATGACCGAACCCGTCGTCCCCGGCCCGTCGGCCGACACGGTCGACGGGGACAGCATGAGCATCGACGAGAACGGCCTGGACGCGACCATTACCGATGGCGGCACCACCACGACCGTCGATGTCGACGACAACCCGTCGATGAGCGTCGAAAGCGACTGATCGCCTCGAACAACGAGATGAAGGGGCCGTCCGCACCATGCGGGCGGCCCTTTTTGCATTGCCGGTTCGCATGGCCCCTTTCTGATCCATGGCCCAAAGGTCAGTTGATATTCAGGCGTTGCATCTTAGTTACGCCCGGCATCTCTTGCATCGGGGCGGTGCCGGGCCTTGCTGGCCAGTGCCGCGTCCCCTGTGCTAAGGGCCGCGCGTTCCAGGACGAAAGCGTTTCGATTGCGCAAGTCCGTCACAAAGCATTTTAGACATGGCAAACAGCAACACCACCATCGCCGCTTCGCAGGGCGATACCGAAAAGCTCCCCTTCTGGAAAAGGTCGCACTACCTTGACCGGATGAGTTTGCGGCAGCTGGTTTTCGCCTATTTCCAGCACTACACCATCATCGCCTATCTGGGCCTGACCGCTTTGTGCGTCGTGGCGTTCGCGATCTATCCCACGACGGCCCTGCGCGCCGCGGCGTCATTTGCCGTGGCGCTGGTCGTCTATCCGCTCGTCTGGCATCTGCTGCATCAATATGTCCTGCACGGGCAATGGATGTACAAGATAAAGCCGTTGGCCGCGACGTGGAAGCGGATCCATTACGATCACCACCAGGATCCCAACCATCTGGAAGTGCTGTTCGGCGCGCTGCACACCACCGTGCCGACGATCTTCCTTGCCACCGCGCCCATCGGTTATGCGATCGGCGGCATCGGCGGGGCCGCGGCGGCGTTTGCGGGCGGCCTGCTGACGACCTGCTATTACGAATTCATGCACTGCATCCAGCACCTTGCCTTCAAGCCGAAGTGGAAATGGGTGCAGACGATGAAGCAGCGCCACGTCGAGCATCACTATTTCGACGAGGACGGCAATTACGGCATCACGAACTATTTCTGGGACCGCATGCTGGGCACCTATTACGAAAAGAAGGACCGTCCCAAGCGCTCGCCGACCGTCTTCAACCTCGGTTATGACGAAACGGTTGCGGCGCAGTGGCCCTATGTGAAGGACCTGTCAGGCGGCATCGCCTCGGGCCATCCGCGCCGCCGTGTTCGCGGCAAGGAAGGGTTCGATCCGAACGCCTCCAAGAATACCGTCGCCTGAGGACTGCCGTTACATGGGTGAGATCACCGTCGCGCCGGTGGGCAATCGTGCCGAGCGCAAGCAATTCGTCGATCTCGCCTACAGGTTGAACGCAGGCGATCCCAACTGGGTGCCGCCGCTTCGCGCCGAAGCGGCGGAAATGGTCGATCCGGCGAAGAACCCGTTCTTCCAGCATGCCGACGTGCAATTGTTCCTTGCCCGTCGCGATGGCCGCATCGTCGGACGCATTTCGGCGCATATCGACCGGCTGGCGCTGTCCATGCCGGTCGAACAGGGGTTCGGTCCGGGCTGCGGCCAGTGGGGCCTGATGGAGGCCGAAGACGAAGCCGTCTGCCACGCATTGATCGCGCGCGCCGAGCAATGGCTGCGCGACAAGGGCATGGACCGCGTACTCGCGCCGATCTCGCTGTCGATCTGGGAAGAGCCGGGCCTGCTGACCATGGGCCACGATCACCCGCCCATGGTGATGATGGGTCACCACAACCCGCACTATCAGGGCTGGATCGAAGCGCTGGGCTATGAAGCGGCGAAGATGCTGCGCACCTTCGATCTGGATGTGCGGGTCGAATATCCACGGCTGATCCAGCGCGTCATCGCCTCGGGCGAAAAGAACGAGAAGATCCGCATCCGCAAGGTGGACAAGAGCCGTTTCGACGAGGAAGCGGCCCTTATCCTCGACATATTGAACGACGCATGGTCGGACAATTGGGGCTTCGTGCCGATCACCGATGCGGAAGTCGCGCATACAGGCAAGAAGCTGAAGCCGCTGGTGTTCGAGGATCTGATCCGTGTCGCCGAATATGAGGGTGAGCCGGTGGCCTTCATGATGACGCTGCCCAACCTCAACCGCCCGATCAAGGAAGTGGGCGGAAGGCTGTTCCCCTTCGGCTGGTTCAAGCTGTTGCGCTGGCTGCGCAGGCCCTATCCCGCCGACATGCGCGTGCCGCTGATGGGGGTACGCAAGCGTCTGCAGGGTTCGCGGCTTGCCAGCCAGCTGGCCTTCATGATGATCGAATATATCCGCCGCGCCGCGGTCGAGGATTATGCCGCCATACGCGGCGAGATCGGCTGGATCCTCGACGACAACCAGGGCATGAACGCCATTGCCGAGGCGATCGATGCGAAGGTCAATCGCGAATACACCATCTATGGCAAGGCGCTGTCCCGCTGAACCCATATTTCCTCCTTTGAATCGGGAACTTCGGCGGGCGGCAACGCGTTGAGCGAGAGCGTAGCTGGGCAAGACCAGTTCCCGATCTGCACGGGGGTCCGATAGCGGCGCGATAGTCACAGGTCGCAAAGACCATGTTCAGGGATCCGCCACCAATGTCGAACACGCCCGCCAAGGAGGCCGATTACCGGATCGGCACGGCCTTGGTTGTCGAGGACGATCCCATTCTGGCCCTGTCGATCGAGGATATCCTGCTGGGCGGCGGATCGCCCGAAGTGACCGTCTGTTCCAGCACGCGGCAGGCACTGGCCGCGCTGGAACGCAAGCGTCCCGAAGTCCTCGTTCTCGATGTCCACTTGGTCGATCGGGACGACGGCTGGGCCGTGGCCGAACTGGTCACGGAACTGGGCCCGCAGGTTCCGCGTATCGTCTTTTCGACGGGCAACCCGCAGGCCATACCCGACGGGATCAAGGAAATGGGCAAGGTGCTGGTCAAGCCCTACGCCCCCGAGGCGCTGCTGGAAGCGGTCAGGGACACGCGCCGCACCGGCCTGTTCCAGCGGCTTCGCGGCGCCATCTCTCACGACTGAGATATTTTTGAGGACTTGACGGTTTAGGCCGACAGGTCGGTGACCGCGCATGCGGCGGGCCCGCCTATGGGTCCGTTTTCGTCATCCGCAACGGGACAGTTAAAAATGGGGCAATTAAAAAGGCCTCCGCCCCCTTGGGTGGGGCGAAGGCCTTTCGGGATCGTATCACCAACCGCTTTGGACGGGAGGGGGTCTCGGTGGGTGACAAGCCTATAATGAACGGCCCGCGATGCGGTTCCTGCGGGATCGAAAAAATTTGCGCCGCCGGTCGTTTTCGGCCCAACCCGCTGTTTTTAAGGGCGATTAAAGATAGGGCCGCGGGTTCGACAAATGGGGATCGTAACGCACGAACTGGCTGACCGCCTCGGGATCGGGGATCTCGATCGCGTTGAGAGACCAGCGCACCAGCCCGTCACGGCGAAGCGCCTGCATCGACCGGTTGGTATGGACGAGCGACAGGCCCAGCATGTCCGCGATCTGGCCCTGCGTGATCGACAGTTCGACGCGTCCGTTCGCTGCCAGGCAGGTTCCTTCCGCGCGTCTGAGGATGAACAGCGCGAGATAGGCGATCCGCTCCTTCGCATTACGCTGGCCCAGGGCGACGAGATGCTCTTCCAGCGCGGACTCTTCCTTGGCGGCGAGCCAGATCACGTCATAGCCCATATCCGGGTTCTGGCCGACGAAGTCGATGAACCGGTCGCGCGGAAAAACGCACAGCTGGGCCGGGGTCAGCGCCTCGACCCCATGCGTCATCGGTTCGTCCAGCATGGACTGCAGGCCGACGAGGTCCCCGGGGAACAGGAAATTGATGATCTGGCGGCGCCCGTCCTCCATCAGGCGAAAACGGATCAGCACGCCCGACAGCACCGTATAGATCTCGTTGCTTCGCATGCCCTGCGTCAATACCTGACCGCCGCGTTCCAGCGAAATCTCGCCTTGCTTGAACGCCTCGACCTCCCGGCGCCTCTCCGGCTCCATCTGGCGCAGCCCCGGGCAGTCGAGCAGTGGACAATCCGTACAGGGCGTCATCGCGGCGCCAACCTTCACGCCGCGTCCGTTCGTTTCGCTGTCAGTCCCCATTACCGCCCGTCCCAAGCCTATCTCGGCGCCGCCCAATCGGCGCATTCGCGAATTTTGCCTTATCTCCTTATTGTTTCCATGCTTAACCGCAATAACATATGGGAAAGCGATCGTTGACGACATTGCTTCGGGAACCGAAGCATGAGGCGTTCGTTGATGCCGGAACTGCCAAATAGGGAAGGGTTTTCATGTCACTTGGGGCCAAGATCGCCGCCAATCTCCCATATCTGCGCCGCTACGCGCGCGCACTGTCCGGATCGCAGAGCACGGGGGACGCCTTCGTGCGCGCCACGCTGGAAGCGATCCTTGCCGATGCCGAACTGAAGGAAAGCCTTGCTGAGGGCGGCCGCGTTCCGCTGTACCGGGCGTTCAGCAAGCTTTGGTCAAGCGCATTCCTGCAGGTTGCGGATGGCGACGATATGATCGGCGATCACGAAACCGCCGCGCAGGAGAGGCTGGCGGTTATCACGCCGCTGAACCGCCAGGCGCTGCTGCTCACCACGCTCGAGGATTTCTCGATCGCGCAGGCGGCCGAGATCATGGATCTGTCCGAAGGCGATGTCGAAGGTCTGGTGCAGGAAGCGGTGAGCGAGATCGATCGCGAATCGTCGACCACCGTCCTCATCATCGAGGATGAGCCGCTGATTTCGATGCAGCTTGAGGATCTGGTCCGTTCGCTGGGTCACGAAATCTGCGGCACCGCGGCGACGCGGACGCAGGCGCAGGACGTCATTGCCGAAAACATGCCCGGCCTCGTACTGGCCGACATCCAGCTTGCCGACGGTTCGTCGGGTCTGGACGCGGTCGACGATATTCTTGCCATCGATTCGGTACCGGTGATCTTCATCACCGCCTATCCGGAGCGCCTGCTGACGGGCGACCGGCCGGAACCGACCTATCTCGTCACCAAGCCGTTCCAAGAAAGCACGGTGCGCGCCGCGATCAGCCAGGCGCTGTTCTTCGGATCGAGCCGACCGCTGCCCTGATCGTTTCAAACTGATCTACGCCCGAACGCCCGGAACTTCGGTTTCGGGCGTTTTTGCGTGTGACTGTCTGATCGATCGGTGCCGCGCCGGGCTGATCGTCAGAAGGCGTCAGTCCGGCGCCACGTCCTTCTTCGCCCGGTCGATCCGCTGCTTCATCGCCTTGGCGCGCAACATGAACTCGCCCGGCGAACGGACGGGGATCAGCATGGTGCAGCGCACGCCCGACTGCTCGAAGATCAGTTCGACGGGATTGCGCAATTCGTGTGCCACGATCTTTTCGATGAGGTCGGTGCCAAAGCCGCGCTTGCGGTCCTGCGGAACCGGCGGCCCGCCCGATTCGCGCCACTGCACCCGCACCAGATTGTCCGAGACGAGGTCCCAATTGACCTCAACCTTGCCCTCGGCGGCGGAGAGTGCGCCATATTTCGCCGCATTGGTCGCCAGTTCGTGAATGGCAAGCCCCATCGACAGCGCATCGTTGGGCGCCAGTTCGACATGGGGGCCGTCCATCTCGACGACAGAATCGCGCCCCTGTGCATAGGGCGCCATTTCGACCTCGATCACCGACCGCACCGGCGTCGTCCCCCACTCCGACTGCGTTAGCAGATCGTGCGTCGCGGATAGCGCGCGAATGCGCCCATCAAGCGATTCGGCAAAGCTGTCTATCGAATCGGCACGGCGGCGGGTCAGCGACACGATCGAAAGCACATTGGCGAGCGTGTTCTTGACGCGGTGGTTCAGCTCGCGGGTCAGCGAATTGCGGATCGCCGCCTGCTCCTCCAGCAATTCGATGACCTGCCGCGCCTCGACCGCCTGCCGCGTCAGAAGCCATGCGATGGCAAGCGCCAGTGTCGAGCAGACCAGTCCCGCGATCAGCGCGATCATCGAAAGACGGCTGAGGGCTGCGGGCCGTATGGATTGCAGCACCAGCACCCAATCGCGATTGGCGATATGCACCGTCTTGCTCACCTTTTCGCCCCCGGCGTCGCCCGACACCATTTCGGCCATCAGGCGGTCGGGTGCGACGACCTCGTCATAGATGCTCATTCGGACTTGCCGGTTTTCAAGCCCTTCCAGCGCGGAATTGACGAAGTCCTGCGCATTGAACGGGCTGTAGATATAGCCCTTGAGAGCCCGCCGACCGTCTGGCCCCATGTCGAATACCGGCATGTAGACGAGGAAGCCCGCCGCATCCTTGCCGCCTTCCTGCATCAGGACGACACGCCCCGAAGCGGTCGGCCGCGCGGTTTCCTCCGCCTCCATCATCGCGCTGCGGCGTACCGGTTCGGAAAACATGTTATATCCGATGGCCCGCCGATTGCGGTCGGTCTCAGGCTGAAGATTGGTGACCGGCACCGCATAGACTTGGTCGCGGCGCGGAAGCGGATGAACCTCAAAGCCGGACGCGCCCGATTCGATCATGGATTGCTCGAAGTCGTGGATGTCATTCGCATCGACGCGTGCCGCCCAGCCGATGCCGTCCGCCCCGCGGAAATCGGAATCGAGCCGCAACTGGCCGATGAATGTCTGGAACAGCGGAGCGGGCACACTCTGCTGGCTGGCGAACAGCGCGGCGCCCGAACGCAGATAGGCGGCATTCGCATTTGCCCGCCGTTCCAGCGCGGCGCTCGCCTCTACCGCCAGCTGTTCGAGATCGGCGCGGCGCGCGTCGCTTTCGGCGTTTTCGATCGCCCACACACCCATCAGCGTCATGGCGAATATCGTCAGGAAAATCGCGAGGGGAAGAGCGCGCGGAAAGCGCGAGAACCAGCGCAGGGTCTTGCCCATTCTCCGGTCCATTCGCGGCAATCGCGTTCCTTGCCGGCCCAACCCCATTTTCATTCCATTGGCGATTTGCCCGCCCCTTAATTCCGGTTTTATCCGGTCAAGCTTTCTCACCGGTTACGCCAACGCCCGGGAATTCTCGATGAAACCGATTTACCGGCCCCAGATTGGGTCCCGGTTGTCTCTCGCATTGTGAACGGTTGCCATAAACTTATGTTCCGGCGGGAACCATCCTCGTCCGCTTTCGTTCCTCGGGTTAGCCACAATCGCATAAGGGCGCTCCGCGGCGGTCTTTCGCCTCCGGAACATATCGCGGAAACGGGAGGCCCGGGGCGATTGCGATGGGACCGCGATCAGGTGGATCCATCTCGTGCGGGGCGCAGTTTTTGAACCGAATGCGGAGGGCGCCGGACGGGCGCCGTCCATAACTGAATGAAATGACAGGTCAGAGCAGGGTGAAACAGGAACATATGCCAGATGAACCGACGCGCAGTCGCAAACGCCCGGAATGGGCGGCTGGACTGCGGCAGCTATACGATTCGGTTGTCGAAGAACCCTTGCCGGACACTTTCAGCGATCTTCTATCTCAGTTCGACGACGCAGGCGGCGAAGCATCCGCGGCCGATCCGAGCAAGAAGGGTGACGCCCGGTCGAAGGGTAAAGGCGCCTGATGGCTTACAAGTCCGATGCCGCTGCTGGCGGCAATGATGCCGGCGAAGGCCCCGTGATGAGCGAGGCAGAGCGTCAGCGCGAATTCAAACGCGAATTGACAGACGTTATCCCCCATCTTCGTGCATTTGCTCGCGGCCTCTGTGGACGGCCCGACCTTGCCGACGACTTGGTGCAGGAAGCGCTGATGAAGGCATGGGCCGCGCAGGAGCGTTTCCAGCCCGGCACGTCGATGCGCGCATGGACCTTCGTGATCCTGCGCAACGCTTACCTCACCGACATGCGCCGCAACCGGTTCCGCGCCGATTACGACGAGACGGTGGCAGAACGCATCCTGACGGCCCCGGCCGGACAGGAAGGACCGTTGCATCTGTCGGACATGCACCGCGCTCTCCTCACTCTTCCGCCCGAACGGCGCGAGGCCTTGCTTCTCGTCGGCGCAGGCGGCTTCAGCTATGAGGAAGCGGCGGAGATCTGCGGCTGTGCGGTCGGCACGATCAAGAGCCGTGTGGGACGCGCGCGCGCAGCGCTCAATTCCATGCTGGACGACGGCGACATCCCCCAGCGCTCGACCGACGATGCAGTTGCGCACAACGCAATCATGGGCGAACTCGACGCGATGGCCGAACCGCAGGTAAACGGAAACAGTTGATTCGCGCGGGCCGGGGGCCGCCATGGACGATTCCGTTGAACCGAAAACCGAAAGACAGGCAGACGACGGCACCGAAGCCATCGTGATCGACCGCTTTGATGACGAGCCGAGCCGGACCGTCATCCGGGTGTCGCGCGATCTCAACCGGCTGGCCTCCGCGCTGTTGCTGATCCTTGGGCTGGGCCTGTTTCTGGCCCTGCCCTTCGTGTTGTCGATCGGCGCGGTGCTGTTCCTGCCGCTGGTCACCGCCCTTGTACTGACGATCGTTCTCTCTCCGCTGGCGGACCGGCTGGCGCGCATGGGCGTGCCCAATATCATCGCCTCTTTCATGGCGGTGATCCTGTTCATCGCCATCGTCGTGCTGGCACTGGCGACCATATTGAATCCCGCCATCGCATTGTTCGACAGGATCCCGGTTCTCGTCGCCTCGATCGATGAAACCTTCACCCAGTTTCGCGGCCAGCTCGACTGGATCAACGAGCTGAACCAGCGGATCGGCAATCTGGCGGGCCGTACCACGGGCAGGGAAGTCGTGCTTGCGACGCCGTCGATGGTCGAGCGCGTCGCACTGGCGACCCCGCTGCTGGTGCTGGAGACGCTGCTGACCCTGCTGATGGCGTTCTTCATGATCGAGGCGCGCGTGCGCCTGCGCCGCCGGCTGCTGCTCGAACGCGCCGAATTCACCTCTTCGCTGCGCGCGGCACGGGCAATCCGCGACGTGCAGGACCGGGTGGCGAGCTATATTCTGACGGTCGGGCTCATCAATCTGGGCGTCGGCGTGGTCGCCGCGCTGGGCGCATGGGCGCTTGGCCTCGATGCGCCGGTGATGTGGGGCGGGCTTGCCGCCATGCTCAACTTCCTGCCCTATGTCGGCCCGCTGATCATGACAGGCATCCTGCTGCTTGTCGGCATGGGCACGGCAGAGACCCTGCTGCTGGGCCTTGTGCCCGCAGGCGCCTATCTCGGGCTGCATGCGGTGGAGGCGAATGTCGTCACCCCGGCCATTCTGGGCAAGCGCTTTACCGTCAATCCGGTGCTGATCCTGATCGCGATCAGCTATTTCACATGGATCTGGGGCGCGCTGGGCGCGCTGCTGTCGGTGCCGATCCTGATCACGCTCATCGCGATCTTCCAGCACCTTGGCCATCCGAACATCGTCGGCTTCCTGTTCGGAGAGTCGCTGTTCATCCAGCCGAGCGAGGACGAAACCAACTGAAAAAGGCCGGGCGTTTCCACCCGGCCTTTTCCTCGGTTCCAGATCCCGGCGTCAGGCCGAAGGATATGTCCAGGTACTGC
Organism: Croceicoccus sp.; assembly: GCF_983967925.1. Classification (NCBI taxonomy): domain Bacteria; kingdom Pseudomonadati; phylum Pseudomonadota; class Alphaproteobacteria; order Sphingomonadales; family Erythrobacteraceae; genus Croceicoccus; species Croceicoccus sp. The sequence continues at coordinate 17,949 of NZ_CFETID010000013.1, forward strand.
CGCGAGCCATGTTCTCGGCCGCGAAGTCCCAGTTGATATGGCCGGTCGTGACCGCCTTCAGATAATCCGGGCGCACGTTCTTGTGGTCGAGGTAATAGGCATGCTCCCACACGTCGAGCGTGAGCAGCGGGTTCTTGTCGCCGATGGCGAGCGTGCCCGCGTCATGCGTTTCCTCGATCGACAGCTTGCCGCTGGAATCGGCGGCGAGCCAGACCCAGCCGCTGGCGAAGTGGCCGGCACCTGCCGACTGCAGCTTCTCGACCAGAGCGTCGAGCGAACCGAAGGCGCTGTCGATGGCCGAAGCCAGATCGCCCGACGGCTTGCCGCCGCTGGGTGCCATCGAATGCCAGTAGAACGCGTGGTTCCAGCTCTGCGCCGAATTGTTGAACAGGCCCTTGTCCCCCTTGGAATCGGCGCTGGCGATGATCTCTTCCAGCGAGGCATCGGCCATGTCGGTGCCTTCGATCGCGGCATTGGTCTTGTCGACATAGGCCTTGTGATGCTTGCCGTGGTGCGTCTTCAGCGTCTCGTCGGAAATCGCCGGGCTCAGCGCATCGTGGGAATAGGGAAGGTCGGGAAAGGCAATTGCCATGTGTTTTCTCCTGTTGATCTCGCGGGGAGGGACTTGGGGCTCGTTATACCAATCCACAAGGGCCGATTGAGTTGCGAGAAAGGGTTTTCTGGCAAGTTTTTGAAATCATCATGCGTGATCGGGGGCTCCGGCGGGCGCATGGCGATCTATCGCGCCAGTTACCGCAACATTCATCGTGACGTTCGCGATGGTCCGCACGATGTCGGGCAGCACCTCGACCGCGACCAGGATCGCCAGCGGTGCGACCGGCAGGCCCATCGCGATTGAAATGGGACCGATGGCGGATACGAAGCTGATCGAACCCGGCAGCGACGCCGATCCCAGCGTGGTCAGCGAGGCGACGACGATCCCCGCAAAGATCGCCGTGGCGCCCAGTTCGATGTCCAGCAAATGCGCGGTATAGATCGCGACCGCCAGATTCATCGCGGGGCCCGTTGCGCGGAACACGGTGACCGCCATCGGCAGCACGAAATCCGCCGTATCCTCGGCTATGCCCAGCCGACGCGCCGCCGCCAGCATAGGCGGCAGGCTGGCGAGCGAGCTCTGCGTCGACAGCGCGACGGCCTGCGAGGGCAGGATCGCGCGCACGAAGGCAGGCAAACCCGCCTTCGCCTTGACCGCGGCAATCAGATAGGCGGCCGCGAACACCGCCACGCCGATGGCCGACACGACCAGAATGTAATGCCCCAGCGTAGCCACCGCGCTCAGCCCGACGTTCGCGCCCAGACGCGCGCCCAGCGCAAACACGCCGATGGGCGCGACCTTCAGCACCCAGCCGATGATCACCAGCATGGCATTGGCGATGCTGGCGAAAAACAGGGCAATGGCATCGCGCTGGATCGGCCCCAGCCGCGTCGCCGCGACGGCAAGCGCGGCAGCGAAGATCACCACCGGTATCATCGCGGTTTCCGCCGCGGCGGCGAAGATGTTGGTGGGAATGAACGAAGTCACGAAATCGCCGAACGCGGGCAGCGGCCCCGCCTCGACATTGGCGAGATCGGCGGCGAAGCCTTCCGCCACCCCTTCGGGCACGGGAAAGGCCGCCAGGATCGCGGGCGTCAGGAAGGCGGCCATCACCGCGCCCCCCACCAGGATCGCGGCGAATGTGCCCAATGTCAGCGCAGCCATGCGGCCCGCCTGCGCCGCGCGGGCCATGTGCATCATGCCGGTGATCACCAGCGAGGCGACCAGCGGCACGATCGTGATCTGGAGCGCATTGAGCCATAATGTGCCGATGGGGCTCAGCACCTGCTCGATCCAGCCCTCTCCCCCCGCACGCCGCGCATAGGCGCCCAGCACGATGCCGCCCAGCAGCCCGCCCAGCGTCAGCCAGGTGGGCATGCGAATATCGGGCGTCTCCAGCGTGGCCGAATGGCGCGGTTTCGCACCTGACTCGTGCTGCGCGATGTCGTCCGGAATGATGGTCCCCCTTTCCTGCGCTGCCCGCAGGTGACATGAAGCGATTTCATGGGAGGTTTTCCATGCAGGCGCGCGGCCCCGCGTGCAAGACGCTTGATCCGATCTGAAGGCATTCGACTTGGGACGTAAATATTTCGGCACCGACGGCATTCGCGGCCGCACCAACACCGGCAACATGACCGCCAGCATGGCGATGAAGGTGGGTCAGGCCGCGGGCACCTATTTCCTGCGCGGCGATCACAAGCACCGCGTGGTGATCGGCAAGGACACCCGCCTGTCGGGTTACATGATGGAAAGCGCGATGGTCGCGGGCTTTACCAGCGTGGGCATGGACGTGGTGCTGCTGGGCCCGATGCCCACGCCTGCGGTGGCGCTGCTCGCACGGTCGATGCGCGCCGATCTGGGCGTCATGATCTCGGCCAGTCACAACCCGTTCGAGGATAACGGCATCAAGCTGTTCGGTCCCGACGGCTTCAAGCTGTCGGACGAGGACGAGATGGCGGTCGAGATCATGCTGGACCAGGAGCAATTGCTCGTGCCATCCAAGGACATCGGGCGCGCCCGGCGGATCGACGATGCGCGCGGGCGCTATATCCATGCGGTCAAGAACTCGCTGGCGACCGATATCCGGCTCGACGGGCTGAAGATCGTCGTCGATTGCGCGAATGGCGCGGCCTATGACGTGACGCCCCCTGCCCTCTGGGAACTGGGCGCGGAAGTCGTGTCCATGGGCGTGGAGCCGGATGGCCTCAACATCAATGACGGCGTGGGCTCGACCAGCCCAAAGGCCTTGCAGGAACGCGTGGTGGCCGAAGGCGCGGATATCGGCATCGCGCTCGACGGCGATGCCGACCGGCTGATCGTGGTCGACGAAAAGGGCCGCACGGTCGACGGCGACCAGATCATGGCGCTGATCGGGCGCGACTGGAACCGCGACGGGCGGCTGCGCGGCGGCGGCGTGGTGGCCACGGTGATGAGCAATCTGGGGCTCGAACGCTTTCTCGAGGGCGAAGGCCTCTCGCTGATCCGCACCGCTGTCGGCGACCGCTATGTGCTTGAGAAAATGCGCAGCGGCGGCTTCAACGTGGGCGGCGAGCAGTCGGGCCACATGATCTTGCTCGACCATGCGACCACCGGCGACGGCACGGTCGCAGCGCTGCAGGTGCTGGCCGCACTGGTCGGATCGGGCAAGCGGGCAAGCGAAATGCTGCACCTGTTCGACCCGGTGCCGCAGGTGCTGAAGAACGTGCGCTTCGCAGGTAATCCGCTGGAGAGCGATGCGGTCCGGAAACTGATCGCCGATGCCGAGGCGCAGCTGGCAGGCCGCGGGCGGCTGGTGATCCGCAAATCGGGCACCGAACCAGTCATCCGCGTCATGGCCGAAGGCGACGACGAGGGCGAAGTCAACAGCGTCGTCGACGCGATCTGCGACGCGGTAGGAGCGAACTGATGCTGGAAATGCGCGTATCCTGCGAACGCTGCGGCGAGGCACTGCCTGCCGAGGCGCATGGCGCCTTTATCTGCAGCCTGGAATGCACCTTCTGCGCAGCCTGTGCCGAGGCGCTGGACGACAGCTGTCCCAATTGCGACGGCGAGCTCACCGACCGCCCCACGCGCAGCAAGCACGTGCAGGAGCATCTGGCCCGCAAATGAGCATTCCCGAATGAAAACCCCGCGTATTTTGGTCATCGCCGGGTCCGACAGTTCGGGCGGAGCGGGCATTCAGGCCGACATCAAAACGATCACCATGCTGGGCGGCCATGCGATGACCGCGATCACCGCCATCACCGCGCAGAACACGCTGGGCGTTCAGGCGGTGGAAGTCCTGCCGCCCGACATGGTGCTGGCGCAGGCGCGCAGCTGCATCGACGATATTGGCGTGGACGCGGTCAAGATCGGCATGCTGGGCTCGCCCGCGATTGCCGAAGCGGTTGCCGATCTGCTGCAGGATATGGACGCGCCGGCGGTATTCGATCCGGTGATGGTGGCGACAAGCGGATCGGTGCTGGCGGACGAGGCGACCGTCGCGGCTTTTCAGAGACTGATGGCGCTGGCCGCGCTGACCACCCCCAACGTGCCTGAACTCGCCGCGCTGGGCGGGCCAGAGGCATTGTCGGGCAAGGGCATCGCCTTCCTTGCCAAGGGCGGCGATGCGCCGGACGATCCGGTCACCGACACGCTTTACCGGCCCGGCCACGATCCGCTGCCGTGGCAAAGCCCGCGCATCGACACGCGCCATACCCATGGCACCGGCTGCACGCTGGCCAGCGCGATCGCAACGGGTCTGGGCGCGGGCCTCGATCTTGTCGCCGCGATCGAACAGGCGCGCGCCTTCACCCGTGCCGCCATGCTGGCCGCGCCCGGCCTTGGGCAGGGCAGCGGCCCGCTGGGCCAACAGGCGGTGCGGCTCTAGACCGCCATCTTCTCGGGGATCGGCACTTTCACCGGGCAGGACAGCTTATAGAAGCCGACAATCCGCTCCCACGCTTCCTCCGCCGTCTCGACGATGCGGAACAATTCGAGGTCCTCGCGGCTGATCACGCCCTCGTCGGCCAGCGCGTCGAAGTTGACGACCTTGCTCCAGAAATCCTTGCCGAACAGGAAGATCGGGATCGGCTTCATCTTGCCGGTCTGGATCAGCGTGATCAGCTCGAAGAATTCGTCGAACGTGCCGAAACCGCCGGGAAACACCGCCACCGCACGGGCGCGGAGCAGGAAATGCATCTTGCGCAATGCGAAATAATGGAACTGGAACGACAGGCGCGGGGTGACATATTCATTGGGCGCCTGCTCGTGCGGCAGCACGATGTTGAGTCCGATGCTCTCCGCCCCCGCCTCGCCCGCGCCGCGATTGGCGGCCTCCATGATGGCCGGGCCGCCGCCGGATGTGACGACGAACTGGCGCTGCCCATCCTCGATCACCGCGCAGGAACTGGCCATATAGGCCAAGCGCCGCGCTTCGTCATAGTACCTGGCCTTGGCGGCAAGATTCTCGATCACCTTGCGCCCGCGCGGATCGCTGTCGGCCTTGGCCAGCATGTCTTCGACCATGTCTGGCGCGGGAATGCGGGCAGAGCCATAGATGACGAGCGTCGAACCGACGCCCGCTTCCTCCAGCATGGTCTCGGCCTTCAGCAGTTCCAGCTGGAACCGCACGGGCCGCAGATCCTCGCGCAGCAGGAAATCGGTGTCCTGGAATGCCAGCCGATAGGCGGGATGCCGGGTCTGCACCGTGTCGCGCGGCGATGCCTCGCTGAACGCGGCCTCGTCCTCTGCCTTATAGAATTTGCGCGGGGTCAGTGCGCGGTCGGCGTCTTCGGGCTTGCCGTGGGGGCCGGGTTTGCCCGGCTCCACCGGCGGTTCCTTGCGATCGGTCATTCCATCTCCATCAAACCTTGCGCAGGGGGAACCATGCGCCATCATGCCGTGACGCCGCCGACCCCTGCCTGCAAGACCGATATGGGGGGCGAACCGTGCTGGCCGCAAGGGACGGGCAGAGGAAGTTATTGCCGGGCCGGATCGGCGGTGATGCGCAGATCCGTTTGCGGTCCTAGTCCTCGACCACCTTCATCAAGCGCCGTTCCAGCAGGGACAGCACGCCGCCGAGTTCCTGTCCGCGCTTCAGCACCTGCCCCGCCTCGCCGAACAGGGTCCACATGCCCTGCCGGTTGCGCAGCGCCGGGCATTTCTCGATCCGGACCTGCGGGCGTTCGGCGGCGCGGCGAAAGGCGGAGAAGCTGGCGGCATCCTTGCCGAAATCCATCGCATAGTCGCGCCACTGGCCCGCAGCGACCATGCGGCCATACAGGTCGAGAATGCGATTGAGCTCGATCCGGTCGAAACCGATCTGCTGCGCGCCGCGGCGCGGAATGGGGACGACATTGCTCACAGAACGCTCCCCCATACGGAGCGCGAATGGCCTGCCATCATCCGTTTCCGACCTCGTCTCTCAGCGTATCGTCGGGGCTGCCGGCGGTGTCGTCCAGGTGCCCGGCCTCTTCCTTGCGGCGCGGCAGGACTAGCGGCCCCTGCCCCTCGCCCGCACGCAGGCGGTCGATCTCGGCCTTGAGCGCGGCGATCTGTTCCTCCAGCTCGTCCACGCGCGGCATGACCGGTTCGCACGGGTCCTTGCACGGCGTGCCATAGGGCATGAATTGCCTTTGATAGGTTTCCGCCGGCACCAGCGTCGAGCGCGCCTTCTGCCCGATCATGGTCGCGCCCGCGGGCACATCCTCGATCACCACCGCCGCCGCGCCGATGCGCGCACGCTCGCCAATGGTGACGGGGCCGATGATCTGTGCGCCCGATCCCACGATCACCCCGTCCAGCAGCGTCGGGTGGCGCTTGCCGGGAATGCCGTTGGTCGGATTGGTGCCGCCCAGCGTGACGCATTGATAGATGGTGACATTGTCACCGATCTCCGCCGTCTCGCCGATGACCGAAAAACCGTGGTCGATAAAGAAATTGCGGCCGATCTGCGCGCCCGGATGAATGTCGATGGCGGTCAGGAAACGCGCGGTGTGGTTGACCACGCGCGCCAGGAAGAACAAGCCGCCGCCATACAGCCAGTGCGCGATGCGGTGCATCCCCAGCGCCAGCACGCCCGGATACAGCAGCACTTCCCAGCGCGAGCGGGGGGACGGATCGCGATCCGCCACGGAATCGAGATAGGCGATCAGCCGTTCAAACATCGCTGTATACTCGCATTTGCAGCGCCCTATCGCAAGAAGGGCCGGTCATGTCCCCTTGCGGCAGGCCGATCTACAGCAGATCGCCCTGCTCGCCCGTACCGCCGCCCAGTACGTCCAGCGCCTCGCGCCAGACGGCCAGTGTCGCGGGGATCTTGCGTTCAAGGCTGATGCGGTCGATCTCGGCCACAAGGGCCTCTACCCCTGCAAAGCTGCGCGGCGCGCGCGGCACAAGATAGGTGGTGGCGCCGTCCGCCAATGCAAGACCGCGCGTTTCGGCATGCGCCTCGATCAGCCCCTCGATCATCGCGTCGCCCGGTGCGTCGATCCGCAGGTTCAGCGCCGCGCCCAGCCGTGACCCAAGATCGGGCAGCGTCACCTTCCAGCCATCGGGCACCGGCGGACCGACGATCAGCAATGGCCGGCGCGCTTCCTGCGCCCGGTTCCAGCGGTGAAAGATCGCATCCTCGTCCAATGCCTGCGCATCGTCGATGGCATCGCCAAGCCCGCTTTCGGTGAACCAGCGCGCCACCAGCGATTTGCCCGAGCGCGGCTGGCCCCACAGCAGCGCGGTGCGGAACGGCCAGCCGTCGGCGTGGCGGCAGGCGTCGAACACGCCCTCGTTCGCGGGGCCGACGACGATGCGCGTCGATCCGCCCGCCCTCGTCAGCGGCAGCGGGATCTGGCCTGCGAATGGTTTGGACGGCGGGGACATGGCGCCGATACTAGCGCGAAATGCGCAGCGCGTCGGCCCCTTGGGTCACTTGCCAGCCGCGTGCGCGCAAAGCCTCGGCCAAGGCGTCGAGATCGCCCGCATAGCCGACCGAGAGAACCGAGGTGCCGCCGATCGCCAGGCTGCCCACCGTGGTCCCGGATACGCCGGGCGTACCGTTTATCCCGGTCAGCGCGGCATCCAGCGCCGCCGGATCGGGCGTCGCCACCTGCACCGTGAAGCGCGACGCGGCGGTTGCGGGCGGCGGCGCAGTGGGACTGGTGGTCGGCGTGGCCGTGCCCGGCTGGGGTGCCGGGGCCGCGGGCTCGGCCGGTGCGGCCTCGCGCGTCAGGGCTTCCAGCAATTCGGGATCGATGGTCGCTTCCTCGACATTCAGCGTGTTGTCGACTCGCAGGCGGCCGCTGGCCATGGCGGCGGCATAGATCGCGTCGATCCTGTCCACCGCGCGTTCCAGCATGGCGGGCAATTCGGAATCGTCCGCCGCCGTCATGGTAAAGCTGCCGAGGAATTGATTGTCGGGCCCGTGGCGCGCAGTGAAGGTGCCCACGACGGGCCCGCCCGGCCACTGCCGTTCCAGCCGCGCAATCGGGATCAGCACGTCGGCCGCGCCGAATTCGTCGAGAATGTTGCGCCACCAGCTGCGGCTGCGGCGATTCGCCTGTCCTGCATTGAGCAGCAGCGATTCGCCGCCCGCACCGAAGGGGCGCACGTAATCGATGGGGCTGGAACCGGTGCGGAACTGCGCCCATGCGCGCTGCCACGGGGTGCGATGTTCGTAAAGCTGCGCGACCCCGCCCGAATAGGTCACCGGCAGCACCAGCATCGGGGCGGAACGAACCATCGCGTCGCTCTGCCCGAACAATTCGCCTGCGCGCGCGCGGTCGAAGATCACGCCCAGCCTGGCGACATAGCGGCGCGGACCGATCTCCTCACGCTCCACCACCACGGCGCTGACCATCTGCGACAGGCGCGAATCGGGCACTTCGGGCGCTTCGGCGCCGCCATGGGTTCGCGCATAAAGCACGTCCCACGCCTTGCGCTGCGCCTGCAGCCAACCGTTGGTGCGCGCTTCCTCTGCCGTCTTGCCGGTGGCGTTAACGCTGATCCCGTCGACCTCGAAATCGCCGCTGCTCGCAATGGGGGCGATGCCGCGGTCGCCTTCGACCTGCGCGGCGACGCGCCAGCCCGCCAGCGCCAGCGCGGCCAGCACCAGCGCCGTGAAAATGGCGCGCGGCGGCATGGCGGCGCGGACAGGATTCGAAAGCGAAATCGACATATCGGGAAAGGGCTTAGGGCGGCCTAGCGGCAGCGCACAAGAAGCATGTTGGAGGTCATGCCCGCTTCTTTGCCGAAATGGCCGTGGAAATCCAAGCCGGAAAGCGATAGGCGCTGCCGCTTCACCGGTGCATGACCGTCATCCTGGCGCACCGCGGACGACGATCTGGGATTTGCGATGAACGACAAGAGCGACGGGCCGGACGACAGGCCGAAGAGCTATAGTTACGAACAGGCAGGCGTATCGATCGCCGCGGGCAATGCGCTGGTCAAGGCGATCGCGCCGCTGGCGAAATCGACCGCGCGCCCCGGCGCGACCAGCGAACTGGGCGGGTTCGGCGGGTTCTTCGATCCCCGGGCGGCAGGCTACACCGATCCGCTGCTGGTGGCGGCGAACGACGGCGTGGGCACCAAGGTCAAGCTGGCCATAGATCACGACCGGCACGACCATATCGGCATCGATCTTGTCGCCATGTGCGTCAACGACCTGATCGTGCAGGGCGCGGAGCCTCTGTTCTTCCTCGACTATTTCGCAACCGGCAAGCTGGAGAACGGCGTCGCGACCCGCGTGGTCGCCGGCATCGCCGAGGGCTGCAAGATCGCTGGCTGCGCGTTGATCGGGGGCGAGACCGCCGAGATGCCGGGCATGTATGCGGCGGGCGATTACGACCTGGCCGGTTTCTGCGTCGGCGCGGTCGAACGCGGCGAGCAGCTGACCGGCGACAAGGTCGCGGAAGGCGACGTGCTGCTGGGCCTCGCCAGTTCCGGGGTGCATTCCAACGGCTATTCCCTGGTCCGGCGGCTGGCGGCGGACAAGGGGTGGAAGCTCGACCGCCCTGCCCTGTTCGATCACGAAACGCTGCTGATCGATGCGCTGATCGCGCCGACGAAGATCTATGTGAAGACGCTGCTGGGCCCGATCCGCGCGGGGCGCATCCATGCCCTTGCACATATCACCGGCGGCGGCCTGCTTGAAAACGTGCCGCGCGTACTGCCCGAAGGACTCCACGCCCATATCGACGCAGGCGCGTGGGAGCAGCCGGGGCTGATGGCATTCCTGCAGGCGCAGGGGCATATCGAGCCAGAGGAAATGGCGCGCACCTTCAATTGCGGCATCGGCATGGTGCTGGCGGTGTCCGCTGGCGAAGCCGAATCGCTGACCGCCGATCTGGAAGCCGCGGGCGAAAGCGTATTCCGTATCGGCGACATCCGCGCAGGCACGCGCGGCTGCACCGTATCGGGCAAGGCGGGCGAATGGTCGGCCAAGGCGGACTGGTCGGCCACGCACACGCAATAGGCACTGCTAAAAGGCGCGCCCGAACGCCGCGCCGAACACGAAGGCGTCCTCGCCGTCCGAAAAGTCGTAGTGCACCTGCGGGGCGAGCGTGAAGCCGCCCCCCAGTTCGAATTCGTAGATCGTGCCGATGCGGCCCATCAGGAATTCCTCGCCCTCGGCGAATTCGACGCCGGGGCCGAGCTGTATGGCAAAGCCCTGCCACAGATGGATGTCCGCCGCCGCGATCAGCGTGGTCGAATCGACATCCCCGAACGCATGCTCCGCGACAAATCCGACCCCCAGCAATTCGCTGACCCGGTATTCGTAATCGACGCCAAGGGTGAAGGCAGTCTCGTCCTCGTCCCTGATATCGGTCGCCGCGACGACGAGCGACAGATGATGCGGCCCTTCGGCGTCCCCTTCTCCCTCTTGCGCAAGAACGGGGCCAGCGAAACCGAGCGAAAGGGCGGCGATTGCCAGTCCTGTGCCACGCATCATGATTACCTCCGGTGAACGCCTGCGTCTGCGGCGTTTCGACCAGACCTAGAGCAATCGTCCGCACGCAGCATCGGGCCCGCACCCTGCTTGCGGCGGGGGAAACCCTGAGGCGCCGCCTATTCCGCCCGCTCCTTCAGCGGTTTTGGAACGCCCTCGACATCCTCTCCCAGCGTGTCGCGCAGATAGATCTCGCGCACGCCGACGAACAGCACCACCAGCAGCGCGCCGGCGAAGAACAGCCCATAGACGCCGAACACCGCGCCCGCGCCAAGGATCACGAACAGCGTCAGCGCGGGCGGAATGCTGACGACCTCGCGGTTGACGAGCGGGGTGATCAGCCATGCCTCGAGCACGCGAACGAAGACGAAGGCCAGCAGCGCATAGGCCAGTACGTCGCCGCCCTGCGAAGCCGCGATGCCGATGGCGGGCACCATCGCCAGTGCCGGTCCGACATAGGGCACGAATTCGCTGAGCCCGCCGAGCAGGCCCAGCGCGATATACTGGTCCACGCCTGCCGCCCACAGCGATCCGCCGATCAGCACCGCCATCACGCTCATCGTCACCAGCTTGGCCTTGAGCCACAGGCGCAGCGCCATGCTCATTTCACCGATGGCGCGCTGCATCGCGGGCCGCGCGCCCGGCGGGGTCAGCAGCAATATGCCCCGGCGATAGGGTCCGGTGTCGGTCGCGATAAAGATCGCGCCCACCAGCACGATCACGAAGTTCAGCGCCACCTCGCCCGCGCCCTGCGCAAGATCGCCCAGTCGGTGGGCGATGGTGCTGCCTGCAAGCGCCGCGCGGGCGGCGCTGACGATCGCCTCACCGACAGGGGTTCGCGACAAGGCCGCTTCTATTGCCTCGATCGTCTCGGGCAGATGTTCGACCATGTCGGCCAGCTGTGTGCCGAATTGCACCGTCAGCAGATAGCCCAGCACGCCCAATACGCCGAGGCAGGTCGCAATACCCAGCCCCAGCGACAGTCCCTTGTGACGCACCCCCAACCGGCGATAAAGTCCCGCGGTCGCCCGGAACGCCACCGCGCCCAGCACCGATCCGAAGGCCAGCATCAGCAGATGCCCCGCGCGCCAGAAGATGATCAGCAGCGCGGCAATCGTGATCGTATAGGCGAGCCGCCGCAGAAAGGCGTAATCCTCGGGACGGGGGCGGAAAATCGGTCTGGTCATTTTTATGCGCTACCCCCGTGTGCCGGCGCGAACCCGGTCGGTCCGGCTTGCCCAGCCATATCCAAGACAATAGGGAGAGCCAGCGCAAGGGGCGTGAAAATCGGGTTCGGGCGATGGCATTGCATCACGGAATGATCTTTGGGGGCAGGCCGTTCCTGCAATCGGGCCGATGACGGCGCTTTCCCCGCCCCGCAAGGCGCGCGTCGCGGTGCTGATCAGCGGCACGGGCAGCAACATGGCGGCGCTGCTCTATGCCAGCAGGCGCGAGGGTTGCCCGTATGAGATCGTGCTGGTCGCGTCGAACAATCCCGACGCGAAGGGGCTGGCGCTGGCAGAGGCCGAGGGCGTGGCGACCTTTGCACTGCCGCACAGGGGCATGAAGCGCCCCGATCACGATGCGGCAATGGACGCCGCGATCCGCAAGGCGGGCGCGGAATATGTCGCGCTGGCGGGTTACATGCGCATATTGACGGGCGACTTCGTGGCCGGATGGGAAGGCCGCATGGTCAATATCCACCCCTCGCTGCTGCCGAAATACAAGGGGCTGGACACCCATGCCCGCGCGATCGAGGCAGGCGATGCGCATGGCGGCTGTTCGGTCCACCTCGTCACCGCAGAGCTGGATGACGGGCCGATCCTTGGCCAGATCCCGGTCGCGATCCTGCCACACGACACGCCCGACACGCTGGCGGCACGGGTGCTGTTTGCCGAACACCAGCTGTATGCCCGCGCGCTGGAGGAGCTGGTGACCCGCCCCTACTGCGCCGACTGGCTGCTGGAACGGGTGAGCGAAATCGCACTGGCCCTGCCCGAGGCCGAGGCCCGCGAATCGCATGGCGCGCCCGGCTGGCACACCGGCGGCAAGAGCGGGAAATTCTTCGCCTATTTCAACGACCAGCATCATGGCGAGCCGCATGTCGCCGTGCTGGTGAAAACCTCCGGCCCGGACGAGCTGGCCGCGATGGTGGCGCGCGATCCCGATATCTGGTTCCGCCCCGCCTATTACGGCGCCAGCGGCTGGGCGGGCCTGATCCTCAACCGGCCCGGCGTCGACTGGGACCACGTCGCCGAATGGGTAGAGCGCAGCTGGCACGCGGTGGCGCCCAAACGCCTGTCTGCCTTGCGATCCGCGGCGGACGAATTCTGAAGCGCCGCTAGCGGCTGCCCACATTATCGGCGAGCCAGCTCAGCAGCCCGAAATTGATCAGAAGCGATCCCACCCAGACCAGCAGGTGCATCCATTTCTGGTCGGGCGCGGTAAACCCTGTCAGCAGCGACAGCGGCACGGTCATCGCGTGAAGCACTTCGGGAACCAGCGGGTCCGTCCAGACCAGCGTACCGATCAAGTGCAGGCCCAGCGCGGTGGCCAGCGCGATCCCGACGACCAGATAGATCAGCGCCAATGTGCGCAACACGACAAAGCCCCCCGATCCTATCGTCCCGTCTCCGGTAAAAACGATAGCAAATCGAGGGGCCGTGCGAAATTACAAAGACCGTATGAAAATCAGGCGGCCTGTTGTTCGGTCAATTGTCCCGAAACGGGAAGATCAGCCGACGATCTCTTCGGGCTTGAAGAAATAGTCGATCTCGATCTTAGCATTCTCGTCGCTGTCGCTGCCGTGGACCGAGTTGGCCTCGATCGATTCGGCATAGGCCTTGCGGATCGTGCCCTCGGCGGCGTCCGACGGGTTGGTCGCGCCCATCACGTCGCGGTTGCGCTTCACGGCGTCTTCGCCTTCCAGCACCTGCACGACGACGGGGCCGCTGATCATGAACTCGACCAGATCGCCGAAGAAGGGGCGTTCCTTGTGGACCGCGTAAAAGCCCTCGGCCTGCTCGCGCGTCATCTGGATGCGCTTGGACGCGACGACGCGAAGGCCGGCTTCCTCAAGCATCTTGGTGACGGCGCCGGTCAGGTTGCGGCGCGTGGCATCGGGCTTGATGATCGAAAAGGTGCGGGTGGCCGCCATGACATATATCCTTTGCGTGAAATCGCTGCGCGCCCGGCCAGTTGCATCGGGCGCATGACGCGAGCGCCCCTAGCCGCGCGGGCGCGCAGGCACAAGGTCGAAATTCGCGGCTGCGGCGGGCGGGCCGAATGGCGCGCGCGATCGGGGCGCGGCTTGACCCTTGATGACCCCGCATCTATCAGACGGGCGCGGCGACCACGTTCCCGCCATCGGTCATTCAAGTCCGGGACGGCCCGGCGGCTCTTGTGGAGGCTGCCATGCCGTGGATCATCCTGTTTCTTGCCGGTCTTTTCGAAATCGTCTGGGCGACTTCGATGAAGCAGTCCGACGGGTTCTCGCGCCCGCTGCCGACCATCGTGATGCTGGCCGCACTGGTGCTGAGCTTTGCGATGCTGGCATGGTCGATGAAATCGCTGCCGCTGGGCACCGCCTATATGATCTGGTCGGGCATCGGCGCCGTGGGCGCATTCGTCGTGGGCATCATATGGCTGGGAGAGGCGCTCAGCGCCGCGCGGATCGCGGCGGCCATGCTGATCGTCGGCGGGCTGGTGCTGATGAAGCTGTCCTCACCGGCCTGATCATCCTGGCCACTCTCCCCGGCTAGTCGCCATAGGCGATTTGCACTTGGGTGCCGTCGTCCCCGCCGTTGGCGACGACATTGACGCCCAGCCCGTCGCCGCGCGCACCCATCACCTCGCTGCCCGAGAACCTGCCCTCGCTCTCGATCTCCATGCCCGCATTCTCGGCCTGCTTGCGATAGAATGCGATGACCTTGCCGGGCGGGGCAGAAGTTTCCATCGCGATCATGCCGCCTTGCTTGCCTTCACCCTCGCTCCCCTCGACGCTAAGCACGATCTTCGCGCCCGGATAGGCGGTGAATCCGTCGGGCAGATTGTCGGCCGTCCCGCCATTTGCCGCAGCGCCGGTCTTCACCACCGCCTGCGCGTCGTCGCCGAAGATCGTCATCGTCCCGTCGTCGTCATTGTCGATGGTCATGGTGCCGTCGGCGGGGGCGATGGTGGTGGAATTATCGTCGCTGCCGCCGCAAGCGGTCAGCGCCAGAACGGACAATGCAGTCATCGGAAATCTGGTCATGGCTTGCCCCCGTGCGTCAAGCCATCGGCATCAGGGCCCCTCGCGCCAGCGTCCCGATGCGTCCTGGCTCCAGTAATGACGCGCCACCTCGGCGTTCTGGCCCAGGGCGCGCCAGCAATTGCGCGCGTCGGCGATCGTCGATTCGGAGAATAGCAGAAGCGCCCGGTCGAAGGACAGCGCTTCGTCGCGCCATTTACCATCGACAAGCGCGATAATGCTGGCCTCATTGGCCTTGGCGGGGGTTTCGCCGATCAGCACCGGCTGGCGCGCGTCGTCTCCGCCGCCGGCTTCGCCATTGGCCAGAAAGCCGGGCGCTTCCCACAGGCTGCGCGAAACCGCCGTTCGCTGGGCGGGGTCGCTGCTCACCACCATCATGCGCTGACCCGCGCCGAGGGCCTTGCCCGCCAGCATGGCGAGCGCGCCCTCGGCGCTGTCGCGCGTCAAATGATAGAAATCGACCCGCGCCACGAGCGCCAGCTCAGCCGTTCATCCGTTCAGCGTGTCGCGCACCAGCCGGTCGAGCAGGCGCACGCCATAGCCGGTCGCGCCCTTGTCCCATGTCGCGCCGGGCTTGTCGGCCCAGACCATGCCCGCGATGTCGAGATGCGCCCACGGCGTATCGTTCTCGATAAAGCGCTGCAGGAACTGCGCCGCGGTGATCGAACCGCCGTAACGCGGCCCCACGTTCTTCATGTCGGCGATCTGCGAATCGAGCAGCTTGTCGTATTCGGCGGCCAGCGGGAAACGCCACAGCTTCTCGCCCACGGTCTTGCCCGCCTTGGTCAGCGCATCGGACAGCTCGTCATTGTTCGAGAACAGCCCGCCATGCTCCTTGCCCAGCGAGACGAGGATCGCGCCGGTCAGCGTGGCAAGGTCGACGATCCGCGCAGGCTTGTATGTCTGCTGCACCCAGGTCAGCGCGTCGCACAGCACCAGCCGGCCTTCTGCGTCGGTGTTGATCACCTCTATCGTCTGGCCCGACATCGACGTCACCACGTCGCCGGGGCGCTGGGCATTGGCGTCGGGCATGTTCTCGGTCAGGCCGCAGATGCCCACGACATTCGCCTTGGCCTTGCGCGTGGCCAGCGCCAGCATCGTGCCCGCGACCGCGCCCGCGCCGCCCATGTCCCACTTCATCTCTTCCATGCCGGCGGCGGGCTTGATGCTGATGCCGCCCGAATCGAAGGTCACGCCCTTGCCGACGAACGCCAGCGGAGCCTCGTCACCGCCGCCCTTCCAGTGCATTGCGATGATGCGCGCGGGGCGGTCGGCGCTGCCCTGCGCCACGCCCAGCAGCGCGCCCATGCCCAGTTCGGTCATTTCCTCGACCGTCAGCACGGTAATCTCGATCCCCGTGCCTTCCAGCCGCGCCTTGCAGCGTTCGACGAAGCTTTCGGGATAGATCTTGTTGGCAGGCTCGCTCACCAGTTCGCGCGTGAATTCGACGCCGGTTGCGACCGCGGCGGCATCGGTCCATGCCGCATCGGTGCCCGCAGGCGCGCCGGTGACGACGATGTCTTTCAGCGACGGCTTCTGCTCGTCCTTCAGCCTGGTGCGATAGGTGTCGATCCGCCACGAACGCAGGCGCAGGCCCAGCAGAAAGGCCGCCGCGCCCGCCGCGTCGACATTCGAACCCGCGAAATCGACGCCCAGCGCCGTCTTGCCCGAAGTCAGGAACTTGGCCGCAACGGCTGCGCCCGCCTTTTCAAGCGCGGCAGGACGCGTTGCCGCATCGGGCTTGCCCGCGCCGACCAGCACGAAATGATGCGCTTTGCCGTCCACCTCGGCAAAGCCGTCGAAGATCTGCCCGGTCTTGCCCTTGAACCGGCTGGCTCCGGCTCCTTCGCGCAGCACCGCGGGAACGGAATCGGGCATCGCGCCTTCGTTCACGGGCAGAACGATGGTGGTGATGTCGGATGCGAGCGTTTCGGTGAAACTGATCTTCATGAGGCTGGGCCTTTATCCTGCAATTTTTGCGATCGGGCGATGCCGGGGCGGCGTCGCGGCGGGACGAACCGGCGCGCGGGTCCGGCAAGGGTTGTTTTTACGCGATTGCAGTTAGGGAGCGGCGATGCGATAGGCAAGCCATGCCGCCCCGGTGCGCGCCGACAGATCCGGCGGTGCCGCGTATCGAACCCTTCGCAGCGCATGTTCATGCGAATGTCCACCCTGCACATAAAAGACTAGATCGAGCATCAGCGTCCCATGCGAATCCCTGCGACCGGTTCGGCCCACGACATGACATTGGCGGCTCGGCTGCTGGCCTGCGCCGCGCTGACGGTGGCCGCCGCATCCGCGTTTGCGGACAGCGCGCTGGCGCAGGACCGGCCCGGTGCCATGCAGCTGCAGGGCCAGCAGGAAACGCCGCCAGAGCTGGAGGACGCGGATCCGGGCGTGCCCGAAGGCCCGCAGTTCTGGGACGAGATCGACGAGGCGCTCTATCCCGAACAGATCGAGGAGGTGCCCCCGCCGCCCGCCGGAACCCCGGAATCGCCCTTCGCGATCGAAGCGCCGGTGGACGAGAACCAGATCGCGTTCGAGGCGGACGAGCTTGGCTATGGCACCGACGACGAGACGGTGGTCGCATCGGGCAATGTCATGCTGCGCCGGCAGGACCAGCAATTGCGCGCGGACGAGGTGCGCTGGAACCGCGCGACCGGCCAGATCGTGGCGACGGGCGACATCCGGCTGGTCGATGACGCGGGCAATATCCTCTACACCGACCGACTGGAACTGACCGACGAGCTGCGCGCGGGCGCGATGCAGAACATGCTGCTGGTGCTGGCGCAGGGCGGCCGCATGGCGGCCCGCCGCGGCGAGCGGACGGAGGGCGGACAGGTCGCGCTGATCGACAGCGCCTACAGCCCCTGCCCTGTCGAAAGCGCCGAGGGCTGCGCGCAGGATCCCAGCTGGCGGATCACCGCCCGGCGCGTGTCCTATGATCCCGATACGCAGCTGATCCGTTTTCGCGGCGCGCGGCTGGAACTGTTCGGCCTGTCGCTGGTGCCGCTGCCCTTCATGGAGATTCGCGCCGACGGCCAGCCCGTGTCGGGCGTCGTCACGCCCGATCTGCGCGTGTCCGCGTCGAACGGGCTCGAAATGGAAGGCGGGTATTACTGGCGCATTGCGGCCAATCGCGAGCTGACGCTGAAGGGCACCGTCTATACCGAGGTTCTGCCGATGGCGTCGGCCCGCTATGCGGCGCTGACCGGGAACGGCGCCTATCAGCTGACCGGTTACATCACCTCGTCCTCGCGCGTGCCGATCGGCGATCCGTCGGCCAGCGTCGCCGAATCGCAGCGCGACCTGCGCGGCTATTTCGATGCCAACGGGCGCTTCCAGCTCGACCCGAACTGGAGCGTCACCAGCTCGATCCGCGTCACCACCGACCGCACCTTCCTGCGCCGCTATGACATCAGCCGCGACGACCGGCTGCGCTCGATGGTCAATGTCGAGCGGATCGACGACGATTCCTACCTGTCCTTCGCGGGCTGGGCGACGCAGACGCTGCGCCGGGACGAGGATCAGGGCCTCGTGCCCTATGCCCTGCCCGCCGTGGACTATCGCCGCCGCGTCGCCGATCCGCTGCTGGGCGGGCAGATCATGCTGCAGGCGAACAGCATGGCGCTGTTCCGCACCGACGGACAGGACACGCAGCGCGCCTTCGCCAAGGCGGAATGGAGCCTGCGCCGCCTGACGCCGTGGGGACAGGTCGTCGAACTGACCGCGCTGGCCCGCGGCGACGCCTATCATTCGGACGAGAACTTCCTGACCAGCGTCGACCGCTATCGCGGACAGTCGGGCTGGCAGGGCCGCGGCATCGCGCTGGGCGCGGTGGATGTAACCTATCCGCTGACCGGCACCTTCCTCGGCGGGACGCAGGTGCTCACCCCGCATGTACAGCTAGTCGGCACGCCCGACATCAAGAACCTTGCCCTCCCGAACGAGGATTCGCGCGCCATCGACCTGGAGGACACGAACCTGTTCTCGCTCAACCGCTTCCCCGGATACGACCGGTTCGAGGAAGGGCTGCGCTTTACCTATGGGTTCGACTGGCGCTGGACGGCGCCCGGATGGCGCGTCGATGCCAGTCTTGGGCAAAGCTATCGCCTGACCGATGCGCCGGCGCTGTTCCCGGACGGCACCGGCCTGACCGGGCGCACTTCGGATATCGTCGGACGCGTCGACGTGCGCTGGCGTGAATTTGTGAAATTCGCCCATCGCTTCCGGGTCGACAAGGACACGCTGGCCGTTCGCCGCAACGAGTGGGACGTCGCGATCGGATCGCGCCAGACCTATCTGGAGGCCGGCTATCTCAGGCTCAACCGCGACATTCCCGCGGTGCTGGAAGATCTGCGCGACCGCGAGGAAATCCGCCTTGCGGGCCGCGTCGCCTTTCTCGACCACATGTCGGTATTCGGATCGACCGTCATCAACCTCACCGACCGGGCAGAGGACCCGCGCAACACCTCGGACGGGTTCGATCCGCTGCGCACGCGGCTGGGCGTCGCGTATGAGGATGAATGCATCGAGCTTGGCCTGACGTGGCGGCGCGACACCCGCACGACCGGCGACGCACAGGCGGGCGACACGTTTCTACTGCGCGTCCGCCTGAAAGGGCTCGGCTTCTGACGCCTTGGCTTTTGAGGGCGGCTTTCCGCTCGGGAATCGCACCATTGCCCTTGCGCCGTGGCGGCCCTAAACGGCCATGCGGCTCAGCGATTGTTCAGCCGGGACAGGACATGGAGCGGGCCATGTCCGGGATCGCCCGTGCCGCATATCCGGCAGGCGGCGGGCCGGGGAGTGACATTTGATACGGATTTTTGCGCGACGGCGACCCTTGCGGGCGCATCGCGGCAAGGGATGCTGATGATGACGAAGAGTGTGATGATTGCCAATCTGCAGCGCGCCGCGACCGGCCTTTGCGCCGCCGCGCTGGTCGCCGCCGTACCGGCCGCGACCCATGCGCAAAGCGCCGCGCCCTCGATCGGCATGGACGATGCGGCGCAAGCCGATTCGGACGTCCGCACCGCCAGCGCCAAGGTCAATGGCGAGATCATCACCCAGACCGACATCGACCACCGCGTGGCCTGGATCGAGGCGACCACCCAGCGCACCCTGACGCCGCAAGAGCGCGAGCAGGTGGTCCAGCAGCTGGTGGATGAGCTGATCCAGATCCAGAACGCACGCGAGGCGGAGATCACGATCACCGCCGAGGAAGTAACCCAGATGTACGACCGCTATGCCCAGCGCGAACTGGGCGTGACGGCGAAAGAGCTGGACGACCTGACCCGTTCGGTCGGGTCCAGCCCTCAGTCGCTGCACCGCCTGCTGCTGGCACAGGCCGCGTGGCAGCAATTGCTGCGCCGCAATGTCGCGCCGATGGTCAATGTCTCCGCGCGCGAGGTGAACGAGCAGATCGAGCGGATGAAGGCCGACAAGGGCACGAACGAATACCGCTTGGGCGAAATCTATGTCGCGGCCCCCGCGGGCGGCGATGCGCAGGTCGAACAGCGCATGCAGGCGATCATGGAGCAGCTGAAGGAAACCGGCGACTTCGCCGCGACCGCCGCGCAATATTCGCAGGCCTCCACCGCGGCGCGCGGCGGCGATCTCGGCTTCGTGCGGCTCGACCGGCTGCCGCCCGAACTCGCCTCGGTCGTTCCGCAAATGGAAGTGGGCCAGTTGCAGGGCCCGATCCCCTGCTGCGGCGGCTATTCGATCCTGTATATGCGCGACAAGCGGCAGGTGATGGTCGCCGACCCGCGCGACGGTCAGGTCGCGCTGGCGCAGATCACCATCAACATGCCCGCGGGCCTGTCGATGAACGAGATGAACCAGTTCGCCGCGCAGTTCGGCCAGCAGACGCAGGCTTTCAGCGGCGGCTGCGCCAATGTCGAGGCCGAGGCTGCGAAGATCGGGGCCGAGGCGGTGCTGGTCAATCAGGTGTCGATCAGGCAGCTGCCCAGCCAGCTGCAGGAAATGGTCCTCAGCACGCCCGACGGCGGCGTGACCCGGCCCTATGGCGTCGCCGCCAGCGACGCGAGCCAGCCGCTGCGCGCGATGATGGTGTGCGGGCGGTCGGATCCGCCGATGCTGAACGGCCCGACCTTCGACCAGGTCATGGACCAGATCGAGAACGAGCGTATCGAGCGCCGCGCCCAGAACTACCTGCGCGACCTGCGCCGCGACGCCATCGTCGAGTATAACTGATCCGCATGGGCGGGCGGATGGCTGACCCCGTGCCGGCACCGCTTGCCATGTCGATCGGCGATCCGGCGGGCGTCGGCCCCGAACTGATCGCGCGCGCGTGGAGCCTGCGCGAGAGCGAGGATGTTCCGGTCTTTGCCTGCGTCGGCAGCGCCGCCTTGCTGCAACAGGCGGCCCGCAGCGCCAGTATCGATCTGCCGGTGCGCCGTATCACGGAACTGTCCGAAGCGGCCGAACCCTTTGCGGACGCGCTTCCCGTCATCGATCTGGGCGATGTGCCTTACGAACCGGGCGCGCCATCCGAACGGGGCGCGCGGCTGGGCCTGGACAGTCTCGACCGCGCCGCCGCTATTGCGGTTTCCGGCAAAGCGGGGGCGCTGGTCACCGCGCCCATCGCCAAGGCGGAAATGGCCAAGGTCGGTTTCAACCATCCCGGCCAGACCGAATTCGTCGCCGCGTCCTGCGGCATCGCGCCCGATGATGCGGTAATGATGCTGGCAGGCCCCTCGCTGCGGGTGGTGCCGGTGACGGTGCATGTCGCCCTCGCCCGCGTGCCCACGCTGCTCAGCGCCGGCCTTATTTACCGCCGCACGGCGATTGCCGCGCAGGCCCTGATGCGCGATTTCGGCATCGCGCAGCCGCGCATCGCCATCGCCGGCCTCAATCCCCATGCGGGCGAAGACGGACGCATGGGCGGCGAGGATGCCGCGATCATCGCCCCTGCCGTGGAGCGGCTGCGCGCCGATGGCCTCGACGTGCGCGGCCCACTGCCTGCCGACACCATGTTCCACGCCGCCGCGCGCGCGAAATACGATCTGGCGGTGTGCATGTATCACGATCAGGCGCTGATCCCGCTGAAGGCGCTGGACTTCGATCAGGGCGTCAATGTCACGCTGGGCCTGCCGATCATCCGCACCTCGCCCGATCACGGAACGGCCTTCGACATCGCGGGCACCGGCACGGCGCATGTCGGCCCCATGCTCGCCGCGATCCGCATGGCCGCCCGCTGCGCCGAACGGCGAAAGGTCGCGGCATGAACCTGCCCCCCTTGCGCGAAGTCATCGCGCGGCACGGCCTTTCTGCATCCAAAGCGCTGGGCCAGAACTTCCTGCTGGACGAGCAATTGCTGGACCGCATCGCCGCGCTTCCCGAAAAGCTTGGTCCGGGTCCGCTCGCCGGACAGGACGTGCTGGAAATCGGCCCCGGCCCCGGCGGCCTCACCCGCGCCCTGCTGCGGGCTGGCGCCAATGTCACCGCGATCGAGATGGACCGCCGCTGCCTGCCCGCGCTGGCCGAACTGGGCGAGGCATTTCCGGGTCAGCTGAAAGTGATCGAGGGCGATGCCATGGCCATCGACCATGACAGCCTGTTCGACGGTCCCTACGCGGTCGCCGCGAACCTGCCCTATAATGTCGGCACCGCCTTGTTCACCCGCTGGATGGGATCGGAAAACTGGCCGCCGCGCTGGACATCGCTGACCTTGATGTTCCAGCAGGAAGTGGCGCAGCGCATCGTCGCCCAGCCCGATACGGGTGCCTATGGCAGGCTGGCGGTGCTGGGCCAGTGGCGCTCAGATGCGAAAATCGCGATGAAGGTGCACCGCAGCGCCTTTACCCCGCCGCCCAAGGTGATGAGCGCGATCGTCCATGTCACCCCCGCCGCCGCACCCGAAGGCATATCGATGCGCGTGCTGGCCCGCGTGACCGAGGCGGCGTTCGGCCAGCGCCGCAAGATGCTGCGTCAGTCGCTCAAGGGCGTGCCGGGCGCGCTGGACGCGCTGGAAACGCTGGGCATCAATCCCGCGCGCCGCGCCGAGACAATTTCGATCGCCGAATTCTGCGCCGTCGCCCGCGCTCTTTCCTGATTCTCCATGGCCTGATGGGTGGTATTCCGCCGCCGCCTGATCTACCTCTTGTTGCATATGAAACGAGAGGACACATCACCGATCGGCGCCGAACAGGCCGCCATGCTGGACCGCATCGATCCCGCGCGCATGCTGGACCGGACGCTGGAATGGAGCAGCGTCAACACCGGCACCGGCAATCTGGACGGGCTGGCGCGGCAGGCGCAATTGCTGGCGGACTGTTTCGGCCAGTTGCCGGGCGAAGTGCAGCTGGAAGATCCCGCCACCGTCAGCGCCATCGACGCGGCGGGCGAGGAGATCGCGCTGGAGCGCGGCAAGCATCTTGTCCTTTCGGTCAGGCCCGATGCGCCGCAGCGCGTGCTGCTGACCGGGCACATGGACACGGTGTTCCCCTCCGACCACCCGTTCCAGTCGATCCGCGAACTTGAACCCGGCGTCCTCAACGGCCCCGGCCTTGCCGACATGAAGGGTGGCATCGCCGTCATCGCCGAGGCGCTGATGGCGTTCGAGAGCAGTTCGATGGCCGCATCGCTTGGCTATGACGTAATGATCAATTCGGACGAGGAAGTGGGCAGCCAGTCCTCCGCCCCGCTGATCGAGCGTCTGGCCGCGGGCAAGCTGGCCGCGCTGACCTATGAGCCCGCGACCATGCCCGACGGCACCATGGCGGGCGCGCGCGGCGGGTCGGGCAATTATTCGGTGATTTTCACCGGCAAGTCGGCCCATGCCGGGCGCAATCCGCAGGACGGGCGCAACGCCATCGTCGCGGCCAGCGACCTGGTGCTGCGGCTGAAGGCGATGCAGAACGACGAATTGCCGATCAATCCCGCGAAAATCGAGGGCGGCAGCGCCAACAATGTCGTGCCCGACCACGCCGTGCTGCGCTTCAACATAAGGCCCAAGTCGCGTGAAGTGGCGCAGCAATTCGAGGCGGCGCTGCCTGCGCTGCTGGCCGAAATTGCTGCGCAGCATGAGGTGCAGACCCATCTCCACGGCGCGATATCACGCCCGCCCAAGCCGATCGATCCAAAGGCGGCGCGGCTGTTCGCGCTGGTCGACGACAGCTCGCGCGCACTGGGGCTGGTCGCGGCGCGGCGCGATACAGGCGGGGTGTGCGACGGCAATAATATCGCGGCCTGCGGCGTGCCGGTGGTCGACACCATGGGCGTGCGCGGCGGATCTATCCATTCGCCGGACGAATATCTCATCGTCGAATCGCTGGCAGAGCGGGCGCGGCTGTCCGCGCTCGTGCTGCACCGGCTGGCCTCCGGCGATCTGGATGGCGCCGCGTTCGATATCTCGGAGAATCGATGACCCATATCATCCGTCCGTCCCGCCCCGACGACCTTGAGGCCCTGTACGAAATGGCCAAGCTGACGGGGGGCGGTTTCACCAATCTTCCGCCCGACCGCGCCGCGCTGACCGCCAAGCTCAGCGCCAGCGCGCGTGCCTTTGCGCGCCCCGCCGATGCCGAGATCGGGAACGATTTGTTCGTGCTGATGCTGGAGGATGTCGAGACCGGCCGCATCCTCGGCACCTGCCAGATCTTCAGCCGGATCGGCGGCGATTTGCCGTTCTATTCCTATCGCCTGACCACGCTGACGACCCACAGCCGCGAGCTTGATCGCACCTTCCGCAATCAGATGCTCAACCTCGTCACCGATCTGGAAGGGTCGAGCGAGGTGGGCGGGCTGTTCCTGCATCCGGGTGCGCGCGCAGGCGGGCTCGGCATGCTGCTGGCGCGCAGCCGTTACCTGTTTATCGCCATGCACCGCGCGCGTTTCGGCGAACGCCTGCTGGCCGAATTGCGCGGCGTGGTCGACGCGCAGGGCAACGCGCCTTTCTGGGACGGCGTGGCGGGCCGCTTCTTCGGGATGAGCTTTCGCGACGCCGACGAGTTCAACGCGCTGCATGGCAACCAGTTCATCGCCGACCTGATGCCCAAGAACCCGATCTATGTGAACATGATCAGCGACGAGGCGCGCGAGGCCATTGCCGTGACCCACGAAAGCGGCCGCCCCGCCCGCCGCATGCTCGAGGCGGAGGGTTTTCGGTTCGAGAACTACGTCGACATCTTCGACGCGGGCCCCACCATGATCGCGCGGACCGATCAGGTGAAGACCATCGCTGAAACTCAACCCGCGACGCTGGCCGCCTCTCCCGCCAGCAAGGGACAGCGAGCGCTCGTCGCGGCAGGCGAATTGCGGGATTTCCGCTGCGCCGTGGCGCGCGTCGAAACGCTGGATGACGGCGCGCTGGCGGTTGACGCCGAGGCGGCCTCGGCCTTGAAGCTGAACCCTGGCGACCGCCTGTGCTGGGCACCCCGATAAAGGACCAATCATGCTGCGCGAGATCAATTTCGACGGGATTGTCGGCCCTTCGCATAATTACGCAGGCCTGAGCCTGGGCAATCTGGCTGCGACGCGCCACGCAGGCGACACCGCCTTCCCGCGTGAGGCCGCGTTGCAAGGCGTCGCCAAGATGCGGCACAACATGCGGCTGGGTCTGGCGCAAGGCTTCTTCCTGCCGCTGCCGCGCCCCAATCAAGGCTTTCTTGCCGATGTCGGCGCGACCGGCGACTTCGATCCGGCGCTGACGGCGATGGCCTGGTCGGCCAGTTCTATGTGGACCGCCAATGCCGCCACCGTCTCGCCCGCGCCCGACACGGCGGACGGGCGGTGCCACCTGACGGTGGCCAATCTGGTCACCATGCCGCACCGCTCGATCGAATGGCCCGATACGCTGCGCCAGCTTCGCACCGTATTCGCCGATCAGGATCATTTCGCGGTGCACGGCCCCGTGCCGCCGACCTTCGGCGACGAGGGCGCGGCCAATCACATGCGCATGGGCGCTTCGCATGACCGGCCCGGGGTCGAGATCTTCATCTATGGCCGTCCCGGCGGCCGCTTCCCCGCGCGCCAGCACGAACAGGCGTTTCGCGCCATCGCGCGCCGCCACGGGCTGGACCCGGCGCGCTGCATCTTCGCCGAGCAGGCACCCGAAGCGATCGAGGCTGGCGCGTTCCACAATGACGTCGTCGCCGTCGCGAACGAGCATGTGCTGTTCTGCCACGAACAGGCCTTCGCCGACCGCGAAGGGCTTCACGAAGCGATCCGCGGCAAGCTGCCCGAAGCGCAGATCGTCGAGGTTCCGGCCAGCGCCGTCAGCCTTGAGGATGCGATTTCGAGCTACCTCTTCAATGCGCAGCTGGTCACTTTGCCCGAGGGTGTGCAGGCCCTGATCGTTCCCACCGAAGCGTGGGAAAACAAGCCGGTACGCACTTTCCTCGACGCGATGATCGAGGGCAACGGACCGATCCGCAAGGTGCTGCCGGTGGATGTGCGCCAGTCTATGGCCAATGGCGGAGGCCCTGCCTGCCTGCGCCTTCGCGTGGTCGCGGACCCGGCGGCGGTGGACCCGCGCTTCATGCTCGACGAGGACAAGGCCGATCTGCTGGAACGCGTGATTTCAAAGCATTGGCCTGAAAAAATCTCCTCCCCCGAAATCGGTAGCGAGGCCTTGGCCGGACAGGTTGCGGACGCCCGTACGGCGCTGTGCGAGGCGCTGAATCTTAAGGAACTTGGTTAACGCTTTTGCCGGGAACCGGAGCAAAGGTTACCAAGTTCTTAACGCAAGGATTCGCCCGACAGCCGAAGAGGAGATGCTAGATCTTGTTCGCCGCCAAACTCAAGAAGCTGGGCCGGCTGTTTGTCATCAAGACGCGGGTAGAGGCCTATATGGTCATTTACGCGCTGGGCCTCGGCGCGGCGGAGCGGGGGACGCATTACCTCGAACAATACCCCGGCTATGGCGGCTATCTGCTGTTTCTAGCCTGTACCGGATCGGTGTTCCTCGCAGGGGCCAAGATGCTCGATTGCGTGAGGATGGAGCGCGAAAAGGAAGAGGCGGCGGCAGCCGTCGCCGCCGAATAACGCGCACGCGATCGGGATAAATACCGATGGGCAGACTGTTCCGCCCGAATTAGCCCATGCCCCGACAGCTTTTCATCGGGGGCTTGCCGTGGACAGGTTTTTCAAGACGACTTTGATCATCGCGGCGGCATGGCTGCCGGCCGCCTGCGCCACCATGCCATCGGAAACGGCGATGGTCCCGCCCACCAGCGTGGACGCGGTCGGGGTGATCAGCCAGCAGATTCCCCTGCCGAAGGGTTACCTCGACCCTGCCGCCGCGCCCGACAGCCTCGCCTTGTTACCGCCGCCGCCTACCGCAGGTTCTGCGCTGAAAGCGGCGGACCAGCAGGCGTATGTGGAGGCACTTTCCGCGTCGGCCGACCGTCAGGCATTGGCTGCTTCGGATGCGGATCTCGGCTGGCCGAACGTCATCTCGTCCTTCGAGCCGATCGTAGGCATGTCACTGTCCGACGGGTCGAAGCCGCATACCGAAATGCTGCTGCGCCGCGCGATGACCGACGCTGGGCTTTCCACCTATCGCGCCAAGAACCATTACCAGCGCGTACGCCCCTTCGTGGAGAACAACGCCGGCAGCTGCACGCCCGCGGAGGAAGCGGCATTGCGCGGCGATGGGTCCTATCCGTCGGGTCACACGGCGATAGGCTGGATGCTGGCGCTGGTCCTGACCGAACTGGTCCCGGCGCAGCAGGACGCTCTCCTCAAGCGTGGATACGATTTCGGGCAGAGCCGGGTCGTCTGCCGGGTCCACTGGTACAGCGACACCGTGTCGGGCCGGAACATCGCCTCTGCCACATTCGCGCGTCTTCAAGCGGATCCGACATTCAGAATGCAGGCAGATCTGGCGCGGCAGGAGATCGCGGCCGCGCGCTGATCCCGCGGTTTACTCGTAGTCGCTGTTGTAGTCGTCTTCGGCCAAATCGCTGAACCGCGTGATGCGCGGTTCGAACCGCAGCCGCACCTTACCGGTCGAACCATGGCGCTGTTTGGCGACGATCAGCTCGGCCAGGCCGAACACACGCTCCATTTCCGCCGCCCAAGATGCGTGGGCCTCATGCACCTTGGCCTCGTCGGTTTCCAGCGGGCGCTTCGGCTCGCGCGAGGCGACATAGTAATCCTCGCGGTAGATGAACCAGACCATGTCGGCATCCTGCTCGATCGAGCCCGATTCGCGTAGGTCCGACAGCATCGGGCGCTTGTCGTCGCGCTGTTCGACCGCGCGCGACAACTGCGACAGCGCGATCACCGGCACCTGGATTTCCTTGGCCAGCGTCTTGAGGCCGCGCGAAATCTCGGAAATCTCGTTCACGCGGTTGTCGTTGGCGCGGCCCGATCCCTGCAGCAGTTGCAGATAGTCGACCACGACCAGCCCGATATTGTGCCGCCGCTTGAGCCGCCTCGCACGCGCGCGCAGGGCCGCGATCGAAAGGCCCGGCGAATCGTCGATGAACAAAGGCAGCTCGTTCAGCTCCTGCGACGCGCGCGACAGGGCCTGAAAATCCTCGCGGCTGATCTTGCCCATGCGGAGGTTGTGCGAGCTGATGCCCGAATTTTCGGCCAGGATACGCGTGGCGAGCTGGTCCGCGCTCATCTCAAGGCTGAACAGCGCGACCGCCGCGCCGACCGATTCCTCTTCGGAAATGCCGTCGGCCAAATCGCGGCGCAGCCGGTTCGCGGTGTTGAACGCGATATTGGTCGCCAGCGACGACTTGCCCATGCCGGGACGTCCGGCAAGGATGATAAGGTCGGAATTATGCAGCCCGCCCGTCTTCTCGTTGATCGAGGTGAAGCCGGTGGTGGTGCCCGAGACATGGCCCCCGGAATTCAGCGCCTGCTCGATCATCTTGATCGAGGTCCGCGTTGCGTCGGCGAAGCTCTGCGTCTCGCTGCCGGTCGACGCGCCTTCGGCGACCTTGAACAGCGAGCTTTCGGCCCGCTCGATCTGCTGCATCGGCTCGACCGTGTCGGACGTGTCCATCGCGTCGGTCACCAGCTGTCGGCCGACCGAAACCAGTTCGCGCAGCAGCGCCAGATCGAACACCTGCTGCGCCAGTTCCTTGGGCGCAAGCAGCGCATGCGGATCGGCGGTCAACCGCGCGAGATAGGAAATGCCGCCCAGTTCCTTGAGCGCCTCGTCCTCCTCGAAATAGGGCTTGAGCGTCACCGGCGTCACCACCGCCTTGCGGTCGATGAGCACCATGATGCGTTCGAGAATTCGCGCGTGCAGCGGTTCGAAAAAATGATCCGGGGTCAGATTGACCGGCAGCTCCTCAAGCACCCGGTTGTCGATCAGCACCGCGCCCAGAAAGGCGGCCTCCGCCTCTACGTTCGAGGGCAAAGCGCGCGGCGTGGCGTCACGGTCTGACGGGATCGGGTGCAGGGGAACGGGATCGTACTGATTCATAGCGCAGCGTAATGCCTATCAGACCCCGAAGCATCAAGCGGCCGCGAGATGCGATTTATCCACCCCCTGTGGGGAAGCGTGGAACCGCATGTGAAGCGCTTGCCGGGGCGCCGAATTATTTTCGCGCCAGCTGAAACACCGCATGTTCGGCGCGCAGATTCGCAGCTGCCGGCGACGTCACCCGCCCGCCCTTCAGGAACCAGCTGCGTTCCACCGCCAGCCCAAGACGGTCCACCAGCGCGCGGAAATCGTCGATCGTCACGTGGTGGATATTGGGCGTGTCGTACCATGTCTCGGGCAGCAGCCGCGTCACCGGCATATGACCGCCGAACATCAGGCTGGCACGCACCCGCCAATGCGCGAAATTGGGAAACGACACGAAACCCAGCGGCGCGATCCGCAGCAATTGCTCGATCACCAGATCGGGGCGGCGGGTCGTCTGCAGCGTCTGCGACAGGATCGCCACATCGACGCTGTTGTCGGGATAGTACGACAGATCGCTGTCGGCATCGCCCTGCAGCACCGACAGCCCGCGCGAGACACAGGTCGCGACATTGGCCGCATCGATCTCAAGCCCGCGCGCATCGCATCCGTCCGCAGCCAGCGCGGCCATCAGTTCGCCGTCACCGCAGCCGACATCCAGCACACGGCTGCCGGACGCGACGTGCCGCGCAATGACGGCAAGGTCGGGACGCAGTGTCGCCATCAGAGAAAGCGCCCCATCACAAGAATCCGGCAATCACGCGGTCAAGCGCCGGCACATCCAGCAGGAAGCTGTCATGCCCGAACGGCGCGGACAATTCGACGAAGCTGACCGGCGCGCCCGCGGCGTTCACCGCATAGGCGATTCGCCGCGATTCGCTGGTGGGATAAAGCCAGTCGGTATCGAAGCTGACGAGGCACATGCGCGCCTTCAGCCCCGCAAAGGCTTCTGCCAGACTGCCGGGTTTCCCATTGGCGCCGTGCTCCTCGGCCAGATCGAAATAATCCATCGCGCGCGTGATATAGAGGTACGAGTTGGCATCGAACCGGTCGGTAAACGCCAGCCCCTGATAGCGCAGATAGCTTTCCACCTGGAAATCCGCATCGAAGCCGAATGTCTTCGCCTCGCGGTCCTGCAGGCGGCGGCCGAATTTCTCGGTCAGGCCCTGTTCCGACAGATAGGTGATATGCGCCGCCATGCGCGCCACGGCGAGGCCGCTTTCGGGGCCGACCTTGCGCGGATCATCGACGCTGGCCGAGTAATAATCGCCGCCCTTCCATTCGGGATCGGCCATGATCGCCTGACGTCCGACCTCGTGGAATGCGATATTCTGCGCCGAATGCCGCGCGGCGGAGGCCAGCACCAGCGCCGCGCCGAAACGCTCGGGCCAGTTCGCCGCCCAGCTCAGCACCTGCATCCCCCCCATGGATCCCCCGACCAGCCCATGCAGCCGGTCGATGCCGAGATGATCGATCAGCGCCACCTGCGCGCGCACCATGTCGCGGATGGTGATGACGGGAAAGCGCATCGCGAAGGGCGCGCCGTCCTCCGCCGCGCTCGACGGACCGGACGATCCCATGCAGCTGCCGATCACGTTAGAGCAGATGACGAAGAACCGGTCGGTGTCGATCGGCAGCCCCGGTCCCACCACGCGCTGCCACCAGCCCGGCTTGCCGGTCTTGGGATGCGGGCTGGCAAGATGCTGGTCGCCCGTCAGCGCATGGCAGACGAGGATGGCGTTATCCTTGGCCGCGTTCAGCCGCCCATAAGTCTGATACGCGATCTCGACGGGCGCAAGGCTGCGTCCGCTGTCGAGCAGCAGCGGCTGCGCCAGTGTCAGCACATGGCCTTCGGTATGGATGATGCCAGCGTCTGCCATCGGGCGCGATTGGATCGAAGCGCAGGCCGTGTCAACGATAGCGGCACAGCGCCATGGCCGAAATCGTCAAATGCGCGATTGGCGAAAGCGGCGCGGGAAGCTAATGCGCACCCCCATGACCAGCGACACCAGCGAAACCGCCGCCAGGGGCCCAAGGATGAAGCCGTGGATCGAGGCGATCCATGCCTATGTTCCCGGAAAGTCCGCGGGCGCGGATGGCAAGCCGCTGGTGAAGCTGTCGGCCAATGAAAATCCGCTCGGCACATCCGAAAGGGCGCTGGCGGCGCGCGGCGGCGCGGCTGGCCCCGCGATCTATCCCGATCCCGATTGCAAGGCGCTGCGCGCGAAGATCGGCGAGCTTCATGGCCTGAACCCCGCCCAGATCGTTTGCGGCACCGGCAGCGACGAGATCCTGAACCTCGCGGCGCAAGCCTTCGCGGGTCCGGGGGACGAGATCATTCATGTCCGCTATGGCTTTGCCGTATACGACATCGCCACACGCCGCTGCGGCGCGACCCCCGTGGTTGCGCCCGACCGCGATTACGGCACCGATGTCGATGCGCTGCTCGCCTGCGTGACGCCGAACACGAGGGTCGTGTTCGTCGCCAATCCCAATAATCCCACTGGCCGCTATATCGGCGCGGACGAAATGGCGCGGCTGCATGCCGGATTGCCCGCGGACGTGCTGCTGGTGGTCGATCAGGCCTACGGCGAATATCTGGAAGAGGGCGAGAACGACGGCGGCATCGCGCTCGCCAAGGCGCATGGCAATGTGCTGGTCACGCGGACCTTTTCCAAGATCTACGGACTTGCGGGCGAGCGTATCGGCTGGGGATTCGGCGCACCCGGCATCGTCGATGCGCTGAACCGGATTCGCGGGCCGTTCAACGTCACCCTGTCGGGTCAGGCGGCGGCCCTGGCGGCGCTGGACGATCAGGATTTTGTGGCCCGTTCGCGCGAGGCTAATGCCGCCAGCCGCGCGCGTTTCGTCGCGGCGGTGGAGGCGCTGGGCAATCACGGCCTGTCCGCCGTCGAGAGCGAGGCCAATTTCGTGCTCGTCCTGTTCGAAGGCGCGCTGACGGCCGAGGCCGCGCAGGAGGCGATTGCACAGGCCGGTTATGCCGTGCGGCACCTGCCGGGACAGGGCCTGCCCCATGCGCTGCGCATCACCATCGGTACCGACGCGCAGATGGACGATATCGCCGATGCGCTGCGCCGCGCCGCAAAGGCCGCCTCGTGAGCGAGAGTGCTTTCGAACAGGTCGCGATCATCGGGCTGGGCCTCATCGGTGGCTCGATCGGCCTTGCCGCGCAGGCCGCCCTGCCCGGCTTGCGCGTCACCGCCTATGACGCGGACGAGGCGGTGCGCATCCGCGCGCGCGAACGCGGCCTTGCGCATGAGGTGTTCGACGACCCTCACGGTGCCGTGGCCGACGCCGATCTGGTGGTGCTCTGCGTTCCGGTGCGCGCCATGGGCGAAGCGGCGGCGGCGCTCAAGGGCGCGCTGAAAACCGATGCGGTGATCAGCGATGTCGGTTCGTGCAAGCAATCGGTCGCCGACGCGATCGCCGACGCGCTCCCCGGCCAGCCCATCGTCCCCGCCCATCCCGTCGCGGGGACCGAGCATTCGGGGCCGGACGCGGGCTTTGCCGAGTTGTTCCGCAACCGCTGGTGCATCCTGACCCCGGCGGAAGGCACACCTGCCGACGCGGCTCGCCAGACCGCCGATTTCTGGACCGCGCTTGGCGCCAATGTCGAGATCATGGACGCGCGCCATCACGATCTGGTGCTCGCGATCACCAGCCATGTTCCCCATCTGATCGCCTATACCATTGTCGGCACCGCCTCCGACCTGGAAGATGTGACCCGCAGCGAGGTGATTAAATATTCGGCGGGCGGCTTCCGCGACTTCACCCGCATCGCGGCGTCAGACCCGACGATGTGGCGCGACGTGTTCCTGTCGAACAGGGAAGCGGTGCTGGAAGTGCTGCAGCGTTTCAGCGAGGATCTGTCGGCGCTTCAACGCGCGATACGCTGGGGCGACGGCGATGTGCTGTTCGACCATTTCACCCAGACCCGCGCGGTGCGCCGCTCGATCATCGAGGAAGGTCAGGACGATGCGCGCCCCGATTTCGGGCGCCGCGATCATGTCGCCGATGCGGAAGATAAAAAGTCCGGCGATCAGCCCCGGTAATTGACGTTCAGCGCATTGATCGCGTCGCGCACGCGCGTCTGCACCTCAAGCCGTTCCAGACCGGGCGGGATCACGTCGCCGATCCGATAGGTGATCGTGCCGCGCTGCTTGGGCATGCGATGATACAGCCGGCCGCTGTCCACCGCGACCGGCACCATCGGCAGACCCAGCAGGCGGTAGATGCCATAAAGGCCCGATTGCATCTCCGGCGAGCTTCCGACATCGACCCGCGTTCCTTCGGGAAACAGCGCAAAATCCCGTCCGCTGGGTTTCAGCGTATCCGCCGCGCGCTTCATGCCGCGCAGCGCCGACGCGCCGCGCGACCGGTCCACCGGCACCACGCCATAGCGCGCCGCCAGAGCGCCCCATAGCGGGATGCGGATCAGCTCGATCTTGGCGAAAACCACCGGGAACGGGGCGAGGAAGGTCGGCAGATCGATCGCTTCGAAAAAGCTTTCGTGCCGCATCACGTAGAAGACCTGGCCTGCCGGGCGTTCACCCTCGATCCGGATGCGAATGCCCAGCAGGTTTGTGACGCACCAGCGGTGGAAGCGCGACCATCCCGCGGCCGCGCGCAGCAATGCGCCGTGAGAAAAGACGCCTGCCACCATCGCGCCCAGCACAAACAACAGCGATCCGCTGTAGAAAACGCCTCCGAACAGGATCGTGCGAAGCCACGCCATGCCGCCGCCCTACAGGTTGAACAGCGCCGCGACCCAGCCGATCAGCAGCTTGTGATATTCGAGGAACAGCATCGCCAGCGACGGTTCGGTCCGCACCGCATCGCGCACGATCTCGACATCCGGGCCGATCTGGCGGCGCAGGTCGGATGCCGCGCGGCGCATGTGGTAATCGGCGGTGACAAGGCGGATGCTGCGCACGTCGTTCGCCTTGATCCAGGCCGCCGTCTCGGCCGCGTTGCTGCGCGTGTCGACCGCGTCATAAC
This sequence comes from Croceicoccus sp., assembly GCF_983967925.1. Classification (NCBI taxonomy): domain Bacteria; kingdom Pseudomonadati; phylum Pseudomonadota; class Alphaproteobacteria; order Sphingomonadales; family Erythrobacteraceae; genus Croceicoccus; species Croceicoccus sp. The sequence goes on from NZ_CFETID010000013.1 coordinate 52,087, forward strand.
CCAGCGTGATGCAGCAGTTCATCAGGCCCGAGGGAATGTCGAATTGCGCGGCAAGCTCTGCATCCTTCACCTCGCGCCCGACGCCCGACACCAGCATGGCCTCGCTCCAGCCCTGCTGCAGCGCTTCGACCCCGCGCTCGATCCGGCCCGCGCCGCCCGTCAGCACGACGATGCCGTCGGTCTTGCGATCGTCCGCTGGGCCGGGCGGAATGGCCGCGAACCAGATGAAGCCGATCGCCCAGACAAGCAGCAGAAAGGACAGGATGCGGCGGATCATGACAAGCGGGCTTTAGGACGCGGAAAGCGGCTGGGCAATCGCATGACTGCAAATGTCGTGAATCGTCCCGCAAATGCACGCGGTTTCGCGCCTTGCCGCCATCAGATCCGGCCCATCACACCATTCTGCGCAGCGTTGCCAGCACCGTCAGCCGCGCGGTGACCGCCGCCAATACCGTCACCATCACCGGGATCAGGGCCAGCAACACCCAGTGCAGCGCATGCAATCCGCTCCCGACCTCGCCAGGCCCCAGCGCCGAGAACCGACCCGCCAGCGCCAGCGCCACCGCGACCGCCACGGCGAAACCGGTCACGCTGCCCGCGCCCGCGCCCACCGCCGCCGCGCGCTGGAACAATTGCGCCACCTGCCGGTCCGCCGCGCCCAGCAAATGCATCAGCTCGATGATCTCGCGATTGGCGGACAGCGCGCTGCGGCTGGCCAGCAGGACCGCCGCCAATGTCGCCAGCGCCAGCACACCGACCAGCGCCAGCGCCAGCCATTGCATCGCCTCGATCGCCTGCCCCACGGGTTTCAGCCAGTCGGTATCGGCATTGACCAGCGCGTCGGGCGCAACCGGCTCCAGCCGCGCCTGCAGCCGCCGGATCGCGGCATCGTCCGCCGGGCCGGCCAGCTGGACCTCGATCAGTTCGGGCAGGACGAGCAGGCCGCCCTCCCCTTCGCGCTCCAGCGACGCGTCGCCCAGCCACGGCGCCAGCAAAGCCTCGCGCTCTTCGGCCTCCAGCCGGCGCAGCGATTGCACGTTATCGCTGTCCGACAGGGCGGCGACGACCGCGTTCGCCTGCCGGTCCGCCTCGGCCTCGGGCGGTCCGGCGATCTGGACGGTCACCCCGCCCGCCAGCTCGCTGCCCGCAGCCGCCGCGATAGAGCCGAGCGCCAGCCCGCCCGCCGCCGCGATCACGGTCAGCGCGGTCATGATCGCGATCACCCATGGCACCGGCCCCGCGATGGCGCGCTGCTTTATGATCGGGTCCGATCCGGCGCGCAGCGACCAGCGCGCCGGATTGACGTTCATCGACGACAGCCGCGTGCGCCACGGGTTCCGCCCCGGCGAAAACACGCCCCCTACCATGGATCGCCGTTCCGCTGCGGCGACCAGCTGTGCGGCGGATTGCGCAGCGCACCCGTGGGATCGGTCAGCCGCCCCCGCTCCAGCCGCATCACCGCGGCATCCTTCATCCGCCCCATCAGCGTCATGTCATGTGTCGCCAGAACGACCGTGGTGCCCAGCCGGTTCATCGCCCCGAACAGGCGCAGCAGGCGCACCGCCATGTCGGGATCGACATTGCCCGTGGGCTCGTCCGCGACCAGCAGGTCGGGCCGGGTGATGACGGCGCGCGCGATGGCGACGCGCTGCTGCTCGCCGCCCGACAGCGTCTCGGGCCGCGCATCGCGGCTGGCGCCCAGCCCGACCCAGTCGATCATGTCGTCGACCGGGCCGTTCATCTCGTCCTCGCTCACCCCGGCCAGCCGCAGCGGCAGGGCGATATTGTCATAGACGGTAAGATGCGGGACCAGCCGGAAATCCTGGAACACCACGCCGATCCGGCGGCGCAGCGCAGGCCGCGCCGCACGCTCCAGATGCGCCGCATCCTCGCCGAACAGGCTCATCTCCCCGCGCGAAGGGCTCTGCGCGAGATAGAGCAGCCGCAGCAGCGAGGTCTTGCCCGCGCCCGACGGGCCGGTCAGGAAATAAAACCGCCCGCGATGCAGCTGGAACGAAATGTCGGACAGCACCTCGCGCTCGGTCCCGTAACGCAGGCCGACATTCTCGAACCGCACGATCGGCTCACGCGCGGATTGCGGGCGAGCAGCCTGTGCCTGCGGGGAGGCTCCAGGCGGCAAGGCCGCGCCGAAAGCGCCTTCGCTTGTGGGGTCGGGCGGAGACGATCCGCTGCCTGCTGCCTGCATTGTTCCACTCGTCAGCGCGTTCGCGCGGGTTTCTGGCCAAGCCTTCGCGCCTTCAATAGCATCTGACACGCGCAATCGAGGCCATGCCAGACCGTTAATGTGGATAACACAAGGGGATCGTTAACCGTGAGGCGCGCAACACTTGCCCTGATTCGCTTCTAGGGCTTAGATTCCCCTTATGCAGATCGCATGTCCCGCCTGTCACACGCGCTATACGGTTCCCGACACCGCAATAGGCGCCCATGGCCGCACCGTTCGCTGCGCCAAATGTCGGCACAGCTGGTATCAGCCCGGTCACGACGAGGTGGTCGAAGATGAACTGGCGGGCGACGAAGTAGCAAACAGATCCGAGCAGACGGCGGCGGCGCAGCCTGCCGAGGCGGAACCTGCGGCCGAGCCGGTTGCCGCGCGCGAGAAGGTGGCCGAAACGGTCGCTGCCGATGGCGACTGGCACGCCTCGCCGCCCGCGCCGCGCGGATGGGCCGATCATGCCGACGCGCCCGATTACGCCGACACGCAGACCCCCGATCCCGTCGCCGCGAGCCCGGTGGATGAGACGGTCGAACCCGAACCCGTGATCGAGGATGAGCCGGTTGCACACCGCGCGCCCGCCTTCGCCGCACCGGGCGCCGAACCGATCGACGCGGAATACGAGGATCTGGACCGCCCGGCCGAAACATCCCGGTGGAAGCGCCTGCTGATCATCTGCGGCATATTGCTCGTGCTGGCCGCGGCCCTGATCTATGGCGCGGTACGCTATTTCGGCGCGCCTGCATGGCTGCCCGTCGGCCAGACGACCTTCGCCCCGGCGTCAGAGGCGCTGGTGCTAGATTTCCCCGCGGACGAGCAGGACCGCCGCGAATTGCCCAACGGGCGGCAGCTGTTCGCCGCCAGCGGCACGATCACCAATACCGGCAGCCGGACAGAGCATGTCCCGCCCGTCCTGGTGGTGCTGCGCGATTCGCAGGAGCGAATCGTCTATAGCTGGGAAATGGAACCGGCTCAGACAGAGCTTGGCCCCGGCGAGAGCGTCAAGGTCAGCCAGATGGTGACCGACGTGCCGCGTTCGGCCCGCATCGTCGACATCGGCTGGAAACCCAGCTGACTCACCCCGTGCCGGTGGCTGCATACGGCCGCCGCGCATGGGCTTTTCACTCCGCTGCATTTGCCGGTTGCGCGGGCGGAGCGACGTTGCTAATGGCACGCGCCTACCACGGGGCAGCCGGTCAGTTGACGGCCTGCCCCTCTCCCTGGATGCGGTCGTGGCGGAATTGGTAGACGCGCAACGTTGAGGTCGTTGTGGGCGAAAGCCCGTGGAAGTTCGAGTCTTCTCGACCGCACCAGATTTTCCCGAATCGATACCCCCCTTCGGGGTCCCGCCTTTCGGTGCAGCGCCAGGACGGCGCATGCTCGCCAAGGGCGGATTCTCCGAAATCGTGCGGGTCTGCCTCGATGATCTGTTGCATCGAATCGTTAACTCATGCTCCCTATCGTCGGCACCGGGCGCAAGGCCGGGGTTCGCGGGCGTAGGGCCTCTTGATCGGCGCCCTGCCGCAAGGTTCTCGCTTTCGCGGACGGGCTGGTGCCGAAAGGGGGCAGTGCATGATCATCGTGATCGCAGGCGTTGGTGCCGCAAGGGCCGGTTCGTGCCCGTGCGCTTGGGGCCCTGCCGCCCCGATATCTGCCGCCTGATGCCTGCCGACAGTCGCCTGCTCAGCCCCGTGTTCGACAACCGGCCGCTGTCCCGCCGCGAAACTGCGTGCCGGTCGTGCGGTTCGCAGTCGCTTCACCCCGTCATCGACCTTGGCGAAGCGCCCTTGGCCGATCGCCTCCTCTCGTCCGAATGGGATTGCCGGGCGGAACCCCGGTTTCCGCTGGCCGCCGTGCTGTGTCTTGAATGTTCGCTGGTCCAGCTGACCGAGACGGTCCGGCCAGAGGTGCTGTTCGCCGACGACTATCCCTATTACTCGTCCGTCTCGCGCACGGTGCTCAGCCATGCGCGAGCCAATGTCGAGGCGCGGCTGAAGGAAAGGGCGCTGGGGCGGTCCAGCCTGGTGGTCGAGATCGGCAGCAATGACGGCTATCTGCTCAAGAACTATGTCGCGGCGGGCGTCACCGTGCTTGGCGTCGATCCGGCCGAGGGCCCGGCCAAGGCCGCGCGCGCCGGGCGGGTCGACACGATTGCCGAATTCTTCACCGTCGATCTGGCGGCCGAGATCCTGCAAAGACGCGGCGCCGCCGATATCGTTCACGCCGCGAATGTGCTGACCCATGCGGCCGATCCCGCCGGCTTCGCAAGGGGCGTCGCCGCGCTGCTGAAACCCGACGGCATCGCGGTGATCGAGGTGCCCTATCTGCGCGATCTGGTCGAAGGTCTTCAGTTCGACACGATCCATCACCAGCATCTCTGCTATTTCTCGCTCACCGCGCTCGATCGCCTGCTGCGGTCGGGCGGCCTGTTCGCCAACCGGGTGGAGCGTCATGCCATCCACGGCGGATCGCTGCGCGTATTCGCCGCAAAGCAGGACCAGCGCGAGGACAGCGTGACCGATATGCTGGCCGAGGAAGAAACGATCGGCATCGCCTCGCCCGGCTATTTCGCTTCCTTTGCGGGCGACATCGCGGCGCTTCGCGAAAAGCTGGTCGGTCTGATCGCGGATCTTCGCGCTAAGGGTCATTCGGTCGCGGCCTATGGCGCTGCCGCCAAGGGAGCCGCGCTTCTCAATGCCTGCGGGCTGGGCCGCCATCATCTGGACTTCGTCGCCGATCTCAGCCCGCACAAGCAGGGCCGGCTGATGCCCGGCATCCATCTGCCGATCCAGCCATCCGAAGCCCTGTTCGAGGAAAGGCCCGACTTCACCCTGCTTCTGGCATGGAATTTCGCCGAGGAGATCATCGCGCAGCAGGGCGCCTATCGCGAGGCGGGCGGGCGGTTTATCATGCCCCTGCCCGATCCTCGCATCGTCTGAACCGCGCGCGCCCCAGGCACTACGCACTATCGAGATAGGGCGAGGCCCCCGCAAGAAGGGCGAATCATCCCTTTGCGCGCTTGTCCTTCTTGCCCAGCCATAGCAGCGTAAATTCATTATGCGTGACCTGCTCGACAACGGTGCCAGAACCCCCGCTGCCGAGGCTGCGCCCGCCGCGCGGGCGGCGGCTGGGCCCGCAAGCTTCATGGACGACACCCGCAACGAAGCGGGTCCGCGCCGCTTCGTCATCAATGGCCGGTTCCTCGCCGCGCAGCCCGTCGGCGTGCACCGCGTTGCGACCGAGATCGTGCGCCATGCCCATGCGCTGATCGCAAACGACCCCGCACTGGCCGCGCGCATCCGGTTCGACCTGCTGATCCCCGCCGACGCAGAGGAACGCGCGAAGGAACTGGGGGTCCCCTACCGCATCGTCGGCCCGCTGACGGGCAATGCGTGGGAGCAATTGACGCTGCCGCTGCGCGCGGGCCGGGCCACGGTGGTCAGCCTTTGCAATGTGGGTCCGGTGCTGCGGCGCAATGCGGTGACCATGCTGCACGACGTGCAGGTGCTGCTTTCACCCGAAAGCTATTCCGCCAATTTCCGCCGCTGGTACCGCCTGCAACAGCCGATGGCCGGCCGCCGCCACCGCCGCATCCTGACCGTGTCCAAATATTCCCGCGACGAGATCGTGGAGGCCGGCGTCGCGCCTGCCGGAAAGATCACGGTCATCCAGAACGGCTGCGATCATGTGCTGGCCGACCGCGCCGACGACAGCATTCTCGGCAGGATGGGCCTCGAAAAGGGCGGATACACGCTCGCATTGTCGAGCCTGCAGAAGCACAAGAACATCGTCGTGCTGCTGCGCGCCTTCGCCCGGCCGGAACTGAAGGACCGCACGCTCGTCCTGTTCGGCTCCGGACGGCGAGAGCAATTCATCGAAGCGGGCCGGCGGGTGCCGCCCAATGTCCTGTTCACCGGGCGAGTCAGCGACGGCGAATTGCGCGCCCTTTACGAAAACGCGCAATTGTTCGCCTTTCCCTCGACGACGGAAGGCTTCGGCCTGCCCCCGCTGGAAGCGATGCGCCTTGGCACGCCGGCAATCGTCGCGCCCTGCGGCGCCCTGCCCGAAGCATGCGGCGACGGCGCGCTCTATGTCGCTGCCGACGACCCGGCTGCATGGGCCAAGGCGATCGCAGCCGTGTATGACGGCGCCCCGGACCGCGAGGCGCTTTCCCAGCGCGCGCTCAATCGGGCAAAAAAGCTGACGTGGGAGCGGGCGGCCCGCAATCTCGTCAACAGCCTGCTCGACCTTTGAGGTATCGGCGCCGGCCCGACCGATCGCATCGCGGGAGCCATCTCGTGTCGATTGCGGTGCTGGTTCTGGCCCTGGTTACGCTGGCGATATCGTGGCTGGGCCTGTGGCTGCCGTTGGCCGACAATCTCAACATCGCGGCTGCCTATTGGTGGCCTGCGCTCGTCGTCGCCGTGTTGCTGGCAACATGGCGCTTGCGCCGCCGGCAAGTTGTGGCACCGGCCATCATCGTGCTGATCGCTGCGCTGGGCACCGGCATCGTGCTGTTCGGCCCGATCCTGCAAGCGGCCCCGCCGATGGGGCACCGCACGGTCCATGTCAGCATGATCGAATACAACATGCTGAAGACCAATCCGCAGTCCCGCGCCGACGCCGAGTGGCTGGCCGCGCAGGATGCCGACATCCTGGTCCTGCTTGAGGCGTCGCGCATGCAGAAGGAATGGGGCGCGGTGCTGCAGGCGAAATATCCGGTGATGGTGTCCTGTTCGGTGCACTACCCCTGCTCGACCGTGATCTTCTCGCGCTTTCCGCTGCTGGCGCATGACGCGCTGGCGGGTGACGGGGACGCGGATAATCGCAAGGCGCTGTCGGCACTGACCGCACGGCTGGATGTCGAGGGGACCGAATTTACCGTGTTCGCCGCCCATCTCGACCGCCCGTGGCCGCTGGGCGAACAGGAGAACTGGATCGAACCGATGCGCAAGGCGGTGGCGGGGGTGACCGGTCCGGCGATAATGGCCGGCGATTTCAATTCCTCGCCATGGACGCATGCGGTCCGGCGGATCGGCGCCAGCGGGGATTTCCGGCTGGGCAGCGGCTTTACCACCAGCTGGCCGTCCGACAATCCGGCATTGCTGCGCCTGCCGCTCGACCAGCTCTATTTGCGCGGACGTGTCGAGGCTGAGGTTCGCACCGGTCCGCAACTGGGATCGGATCACCTGCCCCTGCTGATCGAACTCGACATCGCCGCTGGCGCCTAAGGGCCCGCAACACCGGAGTGATCGGGCCGGTCCCTGTCAGGACTGGGCCGAGGCGGTCCCGAACCGGCGAAGGCCCGATTGCATCAGGTCGATCAGGAAATGCTCCGGGCTGTCTTCTGGCAGGCCCGCCAGCTTCCACAGCGCAAGATGAACCGCGACATAGCTGACCGCGCCCGCGATGCCTGCCACGCCCAGCTGCACCACCAGCTCGATCCAGTTGCTGCCCGGCATGGCATCGGCGACGAGATAGAGAACGGCTGCGAAAACCGCGCTCGACAATATGGACCGCCACGGATTGGTCAGCTGAGTCAAGACCGGCAGATCGGCAAGGCGAGAGACCATCTGCAAGCTCATGCCCGTATGCACCAGGCTCGCCAGCACCCGCCCCACCACCGCGCCGACCAGCCCGTAATACATCGCGCCAAAGGTCACCGCCGGGATCGAAACGATCAGCGTCACCAGCTCGCGCCAGATCATCTGGCGGATCTGCCCGGTCGCCATCACCAGCGAATGGGCGGACATCGAGAATGTCGCCGTCCCGTTCAGCACCGAGATCGCCTGCATCACCGGCACGACCGGCAACCATTCTTCGCCCAGCGCCAGACGCACGAGCGGGTCGGCGAGCACCGCCATGGCAAGCGAGATCGGCAGGATCGCGAATACGATCATCGCCTGCCCCCGCAAATAGCTGCGGCGAAAGCGTTCGGGATCGTGGCGGATCTGCGCAAGGCCCGGGTACATGACGGCCAGCAGCGGCATCGCGATGGACCAGCTTGCCGTGGTGGCGACGCTACGTCCCATCGAGAAGAAACCCAGCGCCGCCTTGCTGACGAATCCGCCGACGATGAAACGGTCACCCTCGGACGAAAGGGTCGCCAACACGCGCGAGATCGTGACCTGTCCCGCGAAGGACAGGATGAAGCGCATCTTCGCCAGTGTGAAATGCGGCCGATACGGCGCGATCACATGGGTCGCGATCATCTCGATAATCTGCGGCGTGACCGACAGCAGCACCAGCGAGAGATAGGATTCGGTATACCACGCGCAGGTTACGGCCAGCAGGAAAGAGGTGATGCGGCACACCGCATCGATCGTCGCGGCGGGCCGGTAGTTCACGTCGCGCGCAAATCGCACCATCATCGGGCTGCGCAGCCCGCGCGCGACAGGCGCGATGCCCAGCAGGCAGATCAGCAAAATCAGCCGGTCGTCGTCATAGATCATCGCCAGCGGGACCGCGGCTGCGCACAGCAATGCGCCAACGCACAGCCCGCGCAGCACGGACAGGGTGTAGGCGGTGTTCACATCTTCGCGCCGCAATTCCTTTTCGCGCAGCAGCGCATCCTCGACCGGAAGCTCGGTAAAGGATTCGAGCACCATCAGCGCCGCAAGCCCAAGGGTCACGACGCCGAAATCGGCAGGCGACAGGAAACGCGCCATGACCAGCGCCGCCAAAATGTCCAGACCGCGGCCCAGAAAGCGACTGCCGGTCAGGAATGCCGAAGAGGCAAAGACTTTTCGTGCTAGCATCGGCGTAAGGCGACTTTCATAATATGCGTACCCGTTTCAATAACATGGCATCGATTAAAAGGATGCACCGGCTGCGGTCGAGTTCAATTTGGCACATAAAGACCTGCCACGGGGAAGCAGGGTCCTGCCCATAGGGGTCGACGCCGCCGCGACCATGCGCCAACCATTGCGCGCCCACCATGCGCAATTCGCGGGGTAATCCGATTTAGCAATAAGGTGGAGGTCCGTGCCGGAACCGGGAGGGCATACCGCATTGACTCATCGGCATATTCGCCGCCGCCCTGCCCGTCGATACACGGATGACGAAACGAAAACGCGGGTTAAACTAACCATTCGGACCCAAGGTTTCGATTTCGAGTCATGATGTGCGCGCACGGATAGGGATACTTTTCTTGTCAATCGCATCGGGTAAATTGAAACAGCATGTCCCAGCGCGAAACAATTTTCATGGGACGGGAAGAGGCGATGCCGAATGTTCGATCGAATTGCGAAAGACAAGCTGCTTCGGGAAGGATATTGCGTGGACGATGAAGACGGCACCCCCGGTTTGCCGCATCTGCCCGGTTTTCCCACCGACGCGGCGGGATCGCCGCCGTTCGAGGCATTTGCCCATGTGTCGAAACGCATGCTGGACGGCTATAGCCTGCTGGTGAGCAGCGGCTTCAGGCCGGAAGCGATCGGCATGGCCATGCTGGGTGCCACCGTCAATTTCTATGACATGCTGGGCATGCGCGACGTGCTGCCGACGATCCTGCGATCCATGGCCGACAGCATCGACAGCGACGACGCGCTTCACTGACTTTCACAACCAGTTCGAAAGAACCGTGAGCCGTCGGGATGGCTGGCGTCAGCTGCCTTCCCTGACCCGCCAGCCGCGCCGCACGGGGGCCGGCTCCTCGATCTCGATGTCCGGTACGGCCGCCTCTTCGGCCTCGCCCGTCTGCGCCGCGGGCTGTCTTACCCTGCGCAGCGCCAGCGCCGCCCCGGCGAGGATGGCGAATTCGCTGGTCGGCACCGGCGACGCCGCCGCGACCAGCGCGGGTATCTGCGACACCACAGCCGCCGTCGCAGCCGCACCGCCCAGCCGCGCCGCGACCGAACCCGTCGCGCCCCATGACGATCCGCGCCGTGGTTCGAACACCGTCAGCAGATAGGCCACGAAGCTGACGACGCCGATAATCCCGCTCGACCCCAGAATGGCGGTCGCAAGGCTTGACGAGCGGAAACTGCCCGGACCGATGCCAAGGCCCCAGGAAACGACGAAACTGTCCCAGCCCTGCAGCGCCCAGAACAGCCTCTGGCGACCCGATTCGCTGTCGGCCTTGGCGAACAGCATGTCGTCGATCATCTTGCCGATCGCCTCGGTAAAGGCGGGAAGCGCGGCAAGCAGGATGGCCGTCAGGACTGCCCCGGCCAGACCGATGATCGCGGCTTCCTTCATCCGCGAATGGCTGGCGAGGCTGGGGAAGAACACCATTCTGACGGCAAAGAACAGCGCATAGCCGCCCAGCCCGACATAGGCGGACGAGGAGGTGGAGAAGAACATCACCACCGCCAGCAGCAGTGCAGCACGCCCCGTCGCCCTGGGTTCGACCGAGCGGTACCAGCATTCAGCAAGGAAGACGAACCACGAAAACGCGAAGGCCGCCCATGACGATGGTTCGGGGAAGATGCCGTTGATCCGGATAAAGCCTTCATAGGCCTGGCTGTGCTGCGTGTAGTTCGCGTTTCGCATCAGCTCGAAAACGGTATCGATCGGCGTTCCCCGACCGACTGCGCCCAGCACGCCGGTCAGGCAATGCACCCAGGCGATCACGACCGCCGTCTTGACCAGCGTATTCGCGCCGCCCCGGTACAGGCACGCGACATAAGTCGCCACCGCCGTCAGCAGGGCACCGATGAGATAGACCGACGCGGTCATGTTCTGCGACGTCGGCATCAGCGGGGCCGTATCGAACAGCCCTCCACCGGCGCCTTCAAAACGAAGCGGCGTGACATTGATCTGCCCCGCGAACAGCCGCGGCGCGACATAGGCGATGGCGACGCCGTAAAGGACGAAGACGATCAGCCAGAAATTCTCACGAAAGGCGGGGCCCAGCGAATCGAGAAAGCGGCTGCCCGGAATGACCATGCGCAGCCAGATAAAGGCCAGCGCGAATTGCCCCGGCGGGATCGAGGATCCCCCGATCGCCGACAGGATGATCGCCGCCGACCCGCCCATCATGCCGGCCAGCATCAGGAAGGCCAGCATGGCCGCCAGCGATCCACGGATCAGCAACAGCAGGCCGATGGCGGCCATGATCAACCCGATGAACGTAACCGTCATGTAGGATCCGCCGTCGTCCCCATTGCCTCGACCGCCCTACCGCATGGCCCTTCGGCCGACGCGTCCACGGCAGAGCCTTCGCTCCACCTAGCGCCTGCGGGATCTATGCGCATCAGCTATATTGCTTGGTCAGTTGCCGGATCTTCTCGTCGAAGCGTTCGGGCGCGAAATTCTGCGCATGGCTGACGGCATCCGACGGATTGAAGTGGGGCAACCAACGCTCCATCTCCGCAATGCCCTGCGCGAGCGATTCCGGCGTCTGACGGTCGAAGAAGATGCCCGTGCGTTCGTGCACCACGCTGTCGAGAATGCCGCCGCGTCCGAAACCCAGCACGGGACGGCCCGAAGCCATCGCCTCGACCGGGACGATCCCGAAATCCTCTTCGGCAGTGAAGACCAGCGCCCGCGCGCGCGCGTAGGCGCGGCGCAGATCGTCGAAATTCAGCCGGTCGACGAACTTGATGTTGGGCTTGGCGATCTTCTTCAGCTGCTTTTCCATGCCGCCCACGCCGACCATCAGCAAAGGCTTGCCGCTGGCGTTGAAGGCTTCGACGGCGAGGTCGGGCCGCTTGTAGGGGACCATCTGGCCGACCCACAGATAATGATCGTCGATCTCGGTCGATGCGGTGAACAGGTTCGTTTCCACCGGCGGGTGCACCACGTCGGCCTCGCGCCGCCAGTTCTTCATGATGCGCTGGCGGATGAAGTTCGAATTGGCGACGAAATTATCGACCCGCGCGCTGGACGAGACGTCCCACTCGCGCAGCTTGTGATACAGCATCGGCATGGCCGCGCGGGCGATCGGGTTCGCCCCGTTGCGATACTGGTGATAGTGATCCCACAAATACCGCATCGGCGAGTGGCAATAGCACATGTGATGGCTGGTCGGATCGGTGATCACGCCCTTGGCCGGCCCGCTCTCCGACGAGATGATCAGGTCATAGCCGTTGAGATCGAACTGTTCGAGCGCCATCGGCATCAGCGGCAGGTAATACTGGTACCACCTGCGGCTCAGCGGCATCTTGTTAATGAAGCTGGTGGTGACCTTCGCCTCGTTGATGACATTCGACATCTTCGTCGGGTCATAGACATGGGTGAAGATATCGGCCTGCGGAAACAGGTGCATCAACCGTTCGAGCACTCGCTCCCCGCCGCGCATCGACACGAGCCAATAGTGGATGATCGCCACCCTCGGCTGCGAAAAGCGGGGCCGGGGCGCATCGTCGTCCATACGCAGGCTTACGGGCTGAAGCGCATTCACGCGTAATACTCCCGATATTCCTTGTAGTAGAAATTGGGATCGCGCTTGGAGAAAAGCCCGCGCTTGCGCAGGTCGACCTGCGTCAGCGCGATGCCCGCGCGCGAAACGCGGCCGCGGGGCAACTGGCGAAGCGCCGCCTGCACCGCGGGAACGGTCGTGCTGCGCCAGCGCGCCAGCATGATCGTCGTATCGGCATATTGCGCGATCGAACGGGTGGCCGCGATCGGCAGCACCGGCGGCAGATCGAGGATCACATATTTGAAGCCCTGGCGCAGCGCGGTCAGGAATTCCTCGAACTCGGGCCCGCTCATCAGCGATTCCGCGCGCTCGCTGGTGGAAACGATGGGCAGGATGGCCAGCCCTTCGCTGCCCTGGCGGATCGCTTCCGACAGGGTCGCCTTGCCCGACAGCACGTCAAGCAGACCCTGCGTCTCGTCCGACAGGTTCAGCAGGCGCGACACGCCGCGCTTCACATAGTCGCAATCGACCAGCAGCGTCGGATGCCCCTGCATTGCCAGCATCTGCGCAAGGCAGGTGGACGTCACCGTCTTGCCTTCCTTGGGCAGGGTCGAGGTGATCGCGATCACCTGCGGCGGCGTCTCGCATTGCTGTTCGACCGCGATCATCAGCGAACGGAACGCCTCGGTAAACGGAGAGCGCGGTTCTTCCAGAACGGCGCCCACGCCCGTCGCGCCCTTGCTGACCGATTGCAGCAGCGGGATGGAGGCGAGATAGTTCTGCCCCAGCTCCTGCTCGATCTGCTCGGGCGTCGAAATGCCCTTGCTGGTCGCATCGGCTATCATCGCGGCGAACACGCCCAGCCCGACGCCCAGCACCAGCGACAGCGCCATGTTGAGGATCGTGTTCGGCGCGCTTGGCTTGCTCGGAATTTCCGCCAGCGTGATGATCCGCGCATTGGGCCGCTCGGTGCCCTCGGCGGCGAGCAATTGCTTGTAGCTCGACAGATAGGTTTCATAGAGGCCCTGCGATGCCTCGGCCTTGCGCTCAAGCTCGCTCAGCCCGACCATCGCGGCATTCGACCGCGACAGCTTGGCCTGCGCCGCGCCCAGCGATCCGGTTAGCGAGGCAAGCCGCTGGTTGGCCACGTCACGCTCGGCCCGAAGGTTCGAGATGACGCGGTTGATCTCGGCTTGGATACGCTGGCGTACTTCCGCCAGCTCGCCGCGGGTACGTACGAGTTCGGGGTGGTTGGGACCATAGCGCGACGACAGGTTCGCAACCTGTCCGGCCAGCGTCGATTCCTGCGCACGCAGCGAACCGATGACGCCCGAACCCAGCGCCGCACCGACATCCTCGCCGCTCGACCCGCTGCGCAGCTGTGCGGTCGCGGTGTTGAGCCGCGCCTGCGCTTCCGATGCCTCGGCGCGGGCGCGCGTCACTTCCTGGTTATAGCTCGAGATTTCCTGCTCGGTCAGCGAACTGCCCGATGTCGACAGCAGGTCGTTGGCGATGCGATAGCTTTGCAGATCGGCGGTATCGGCCTGTGCCTGCGCGCGCAGCTCCTCCAGCCGCTCGCTAATGGTGCCCATCGCCTCGCCCGTGCGGGTCTGGGTCGCCAGCACGTTCCACAAGGTGAACTGGCGCGCAAACTCGTTGGCGATCTTCGCGGCCTCCTCCGGCGTGGGCGCGTCATAGGAAATCGACAGCGCATAGCTTTCGCCCGAACGCCCGGCGGCCACGTTGTCCTGCAGCGTATCGACGATCTGCCGCCGTTCCGGCGCATCCGCGCCTTCCAGCATCTCGAGCGCTTCGGCCACCCGGCTCGCCATTTCGCGCGAGGTGATGATCTCTACCTGCGTTTCGATAAACGCGGCCGACAGATCGGGTGCGGGGGTTCCGGTCTGCTGCGAACTGGTGTTCACCAGCTCCTCGTTCGATGTCTCGAGGCTGGTGACCGCGGTGGCCGTATAGGTCTTGTCCGCCAGCACCGAATAGAGCGCGCCCACCAGCATGCAGGCCGCGATCACGGCCGCGATCAGCCAGAAATGGCGCTGCAGGAAAGAGATCGACTTCGAGATGTCGACGCGGTCGGTATGGGCGGGAAGCTGATCGCCCACCTCGACAAGCGCCCGTCCCGGAACACCCGGCTGCATGATCTGCTGAGAGACGTTCATCGGCATGTCCATTCCACACTCTGGCACCGTAAGGGCCGGGACGCCGCGGCACGTGCCGTGGCTGAAAGGCGCGGCGTCGGTATCAAAGCGATACCGACAGGCCGACGCGGAAGCTGGCCCCTTCGTAAACGCGGGGTACGTCGCCCGACCCGGTCTGCTTGCGATAGCCGGCACCGGCCAGCAGCGTCAGTTGGTCGAGAAGGAGGTAGCGCATCGTCACTTCGCCGCCGAAGCGGTTCTCGCTGCGATCGATGCCCTGGTAATCCCAGTTGTCGTAGGTCACCTCGACACCCGTCAGCAGACGGCGGCCAAGGCTGCGCTGCGCCACGCCGCGCAGGCGCGTCTGCAAAACGGAGGGCACCTCGATCAGCGGCGAACGCTCGAACGTGCGGGCGCCTTCCAGGCCGAACAGCCAGCGCGGCGTCGGCGTCCAGCGGCCGGACACGCGGAAGTTGAACCCGTTGAAATCGTCCACCGTCGGATCTTCGAAGCTGCGGTGGGTATAGCCGATCGCCGCCTCGGCATCGATCAGGTCGGTCACCTCGCTGCGCACGCCGACAAGCGCGCCGAAACCGTCGGAATCGCGCGGGGCGTCCAGCGGATTGTCGCGGTAATCGGTGCGGTTGCCGTTCAGCTCGACAAAGGTGCGCAGCTTGCCCGACACCTCGTAATCGGCGCGGACAAAGCCGCCCAGCGTGTTTTCGTCGCGCCAGATATTGTCCAGCGGCTCGCCGTTCAGCGTTGAATCGTCATAGCTGACCTTCGACCAGTTGGCGCCCGCCCGCAGTTCCAGAATGCCGCCGGTGCGCTCAAGCCCGCCGCGAACCTCGAACAGGTCGAAGCTGATTGGCTCGTCCGTCAGGAACTGGTCGCCGAATGTACCGCGCGGTTCGATCCGGCTCGCATAGCGGACAAGGCCATTCGCCGAGGTGCGTTCGGCGAAATCCAGCCTGCCGCGCGCCTGCACGCCCCACTGGTCCGAATTCTCGCTGGTGGTGTCGAAATAGCGGCGCAGCAGCGCATCGGCCTCAAGCGCGATTTCATGGCGAGCCAGATCGGGCCGCACCATCACGCTGGGACGAAAGATCGCCACCGTGTCTTCGATCTCGAAACTCTCGGTGTTGTAAATATTGGTATCGTGCGCGAGATCGAACTCGATCTGCGGATACACGACCACACCATTGACCCGCACGCCCTCGGTCTCGGGGCGCAGCAGCAGGCTTTCGGGCGTATCGACGTCCAGCGGCTGTGCATGCGCGGCGCCCTGCACGGCCAGCGCCGCGGCAAAGGTCACCGAAACACGCATCGCAGGCCGACCCAGCAGGCCTAGCCCGGGTACGCCGCGGCGCAGGCCCCTGGACGCCTGGCGGGAAAGCTGGCGCGAGAATTTGCGCGACATCTGACGGGCGAATGCGCCCCCTCTATTCGTACGAATGATTTCTGACCCCCAAAAGTCGTAACTCTTTCGATCTCGGCTACTTGAATGCTTCGCCAAGGAAAGCTCCCCCACGGTCGCCCCAGCGGCGTCCGTGGCAGCCTTATGGACATTAACTGTGAATCTTCGGTTTCCTCCGAATCCAGCCAGTGCAGCGGCCACCTCCGGCTTACGGTCATGCCCGTTCACCGAACGTCACCCAGCCCGTCGAAACACGCAGCCGGAGCGCGTCCGGCACCTTGCCGCGCGGCCTCCATCAAGAGCTGCGCCTCTCCGCAGATGCACGGGTCGGACACATCGCCCAGACCGGAAAAAGCCCGCTTTTCGGCGCGTTTGCGGCATTCCGCGCGCATCGCCGGCGTCAGCGATCCGGCCAGCGCATCGATCGCATCCAGCGCACGCCGATCGGCCGCCGCGCCGCTGGACGGCACCCGGCGCCCACCACGGAAAGAGGGCTGACGCGAGGGATCGGCCATGCGCCGATCGCCGGCACCCGGCCGGGAATCGTCATGGTCGTGTCCGGAAAATGGTGTGAAACAGTCGAGCAATTCGCAATCCATATGACATCAATCTATCGTGCATGATCGCCCGAGCGTCGCTTTGGGGCAAACGCGCATAGGACTTACCCCTGCCTATCCGGTGGGGCGATACGGGGAGGCAAAAGGGGTTGTCTCCTATTGGTAATGGTTGAAAACGTTCGGGAACCCTAAAGTTCACCCATGCGAGCTTCTGCATGGGGAGTCGCGAAAGATCTGTTTCGACGGGAGAATGAAGAGATGGTCTTGCCTTGCGAGCTTCGACGGCCTGCCGAGCTTAAACGCGCCGATGCGCGTTCCAGCAGTCGCCCGGGCCTGCCGCCTTTCCGCGCAGCGCTGATATCCGGCGCGATGGCCGCCATGGCCCTTGCCCTTTCCGGTTGCGCCAGCACCGGCTATCCCTCCGCCAGCGTCGCAGAGGCCAATACCTCGGTCGATTCGGGCTATGCCGTGGCGGCGGGCGACAATATCAAGATCACCGTGTTCGACGAACCGTCGCTGACCGGCGAGTTTCAGGTCGACAGCTCCGGCGACCTCGCCATGCCGCTGATCGAGAAGGTGTCGGTGACCGGTAAGACCCCGAACGAGGTCGCGCAGGCGATCGGAACCGAACTCAAGTCGGGCGGCTATGTACTCGACCCCAAGGTTTCGGTCGAAGTGCTTGCGTATCGTCCGGTCTATGTACTGGGCGAAGTCGATCAGCCGGGTGAATATCCTTATTCTCCGGACCTCACGTTCTTTCAGGCTATTGCAAAGGCCGGCGGTTTTACGCCGCGCGCCAACAAGACGATGGTCGTGCTGCAGCGCGCGGCATGGTCGACGCCCCGTGCAATTAAGCTTACGGATGAACCACTTATGATCGCTCCGGGCGACACGGTTATCATCGAGGAATCGTTCCTTTAACTGTCCCAGATCGAGACATTAAAAATCCGTAAACTTTTGAAATTGCGTTTCGGCGCGGATTCCCATTTGTTGCGACTGCGAACGGATGATTCGACACCTCCTGGGGGGGATTGGTGGCGAAGTACCTCATCCGAAAGTGTCGAACTGGCCGATCTACCGGCCATGATGTGGGGGTTCCATAATGACCGATCTTGTTTCTCTTGTTTGCCGTAATCCGCTTCAACGTGAAGGGCTCGCCCGGATCCTGTCGGCGTCGGATTTCGACGTTCTTTCGTCCGCTGCCGACGTGCGCGACATCGACTGGGCGGCCACCGACGGCAATGCGCTGGCGGTGATCGACACCGATATGACGACCGACGCGGTCGGCGCCGTCCAGTCCATCCTAGCCCAGAACCCCACGCTGAAGTGCGTGCTTCTGGTCGACATGCTGGACATGCGGGTGATGCTCGACGCATTCCGCGCCGGTGCGCATGCCTATCTGGTGAAGGACATGGATTATGTCCCGCTCGTCACCACGCTCAAGCTGGCGGCGCAGGGCCAGAAGATCGTGCCGCCGAACGTGATCGACGCGCTCGAGGGTCAGGCGATCAGCTTCTCCGACCCGGCCGGTGCCGAAAAGGCGCTGGACTCGGCCAATCTCTCGCAGCGTGAAACCGACGTTCTGTGCTGCCTGATGGCGGGCCATTCGAACAAGGTGATCGCCCGCTCGCTGGATGTCAGCGAAGCGACGGTCAAGGTTCACGTGAAGGCGATCCTGCGCAAGCTCAAGGTCGGCAACCGTACGCAGGCCGCCATCTGGGCCACGAACAAAAGCGTGGGTGCCCATTCGTCCATGGGGGCGCAGCTGCTGGCGATGTAAGCCGGGCTGGCGTTCAAAAAGGAAGGGCGGCGCGGTCGGGGGGATCGCGGCGCCCTTTTCCTTGGAGCGTCTGGTCTTTTGAGCGTCAGCTCTTTTGAGCGTCGGGCGGAGCGCCGCGCCTAGTTCGCGGCCAGCCGGGACCGGTCGCGCATCATATGGCGCAGGGCCGCCTCGTCCTCAGGCAGGCACTGGTCCGCCGATGGCCGGGTCACGGTGCGGCAATCCCACAAGGCGCGGTCCAGCCCCGAATTGCCGTCACGCGTATAGAGAAACGCGGGCCGCCCCCCTGGCGTGCGCCCCATGGGATAGCCGACCACCTGGCAATCCGCGCGCCCGTCGCATTCATCCAGCGCCGTCATCGCCCAGCGCCCCGGCGCCTGCTTCATGTCCAGACCCAGCACGATCCGCTGTCCTGCCACCGGCAGACCGGCTTTCGCCTCTACCGCTTGCGAGCCTGCCGCCACCATTTCGGCGAAACTGGCCGGTTCGGGGCCAAGGGGCAGGCTGTCATCGCCCTCACCATGATGGCCCAGCCATGCGAGCTTCGCGATCCGCGGCTCGTCGCGCTTGCCTTGGTCGCGGAAGACGCGTCGGCTGCCAAAGCCGCCGGGCCAGCGATAGAAGATATGCGGGCCCACCTGCGCGATCTTCTGCAGCTTTGGGCTCCAGTACGGCACGACATAGGACGCGTGATAATGGGTCGCGGTGCCGACCGACTTGTCGATCGCGCCGCCCAATGCCTCCTGCGCCACCTGCTGCGCATCGCGCCACTGCCGGTCGCTGGGCCGCCTGCGCAGCGCGCCGTCGCAGGTAAAGGTGAACTGGCAACCGGTCTGGCGCTCGGCCCCCTCGAAGACGACTTCGCACACGCTCTTGGGATAGGCCGGATGACGCACGCGATTGAGCACGACCTGCGCCACTGCGCGCTGCCCCTCACGGTCCGCACCGGCCTCGTAGAACGCGGCGGCGGCCAGGCAATCGGCGGCACGGTCGCGGTCTTCCAGACCCGCGCCAAAGCGGAAGGCGGCAGGCATTTCAGGCTTGCCGTCGAAAGGCCGCTCTTCGTTGATAAGCGAAGCGCTTTCCTCGTCGATTTCCATCAGCTGCAGCGCCGCCGTCTCTTCGGCAGCCTTTTGCACCGGCGGCAATCCGGCAGCGACGGGCGCGGCCGTGGCTACCGACACGCTGGTCGATGGCGCGGAATCGCCACCCGCCAGCGCCCAGACCGTCAGCGCTGCGCCCGCCAGCAGCAGCGGCGCGCCAATACCGATGATCGTCGCGCTGCGCAGCACCACACCGGGGCGCGCTGCCCCAACCGGCTCTCCCGCGTCATCTGGCGCAGCATATGCCTCGCAGGCAGCAGCCGCCCGCGCGGGACTCGGATGGAGATCCTCTGACATGGCCGGGACCCTGCCCCATGCCGGCCCTGCCCGAAAGGTCGAATGCGGACTACCCATGGGGAATAGGAGCCGTTAATGCTGTGGTCTAAACCCACAGCAAAACTCGCTAGAACCCGGTCGCTCGCTTGAAAGTCGAAACTATTGAAAGCAAACGGCTCTGACCATGCGCATCACCTGCGATCATTGCGAGAAAAACTACAGCGTCCCCAGCCAGCTTTTCATTGGCGAGGGGCGCGACATGCGTTGCGGCGAATGCGGATCGCGCTGGTGGCAGCCGGGCGAAGGGCGCTCCGAGATCACGGCCCAGACGCAGAGGCGCACGCTGGTCGTGTCCGGCAATGGCCGCTACCGCGAAGAGCATCACCGCTTCACCTCGTTCTTCGACGGCATTTCCAGCCGCTTTGCCGGCGGCCCGCAGGATCCCGTGGGCCTGTCTTCCCAGCGGTTTGAGAGGCTGAAACACTCGCGGGGGCAAAGGCGCTACCGCGAGACGAACGCCATCGTAGAGGCAGAGTTCAAGGAAATCCGCGACTTTTCCCATCTGCGCGATTGGTGCCGCCTGTGGCTGCCGCGCATCGGGGTGATCTCGCTGTTTATGGCGGCCATGCTCATCTTCATCCTCGCTTCCTGAGGGCCCTCTGCGCCCTAGCGACTTGAACTGCCGCGCCTTTCGCCCCAAATCGATAGGCCAACGGCCTGCACTTCGCGGGTCCTGCGAAGGCAATACGCCCATGATCCAGTTCCCGCTGCGCCCCGCCGCGCTTCTTCCTGCCCTGCTCGCGGCATCGCTGACGGCAGGCTGCGCCCCGTCGCTGCAACCGATCGAAGTGACGCGCTTTCACGCGCCCGAACTCGCGCCGCAGGGTCCGTATGGCTCGATTGCGGTCGAACCCGCGCCGGGGACGGAGGACTCGCTGGCGCTTGCCCCCTATCGCGACGCGGTCATGGCCGAACTGGCGCAGATCGGCTTCACCCCCGCCGCCGCAGGCCAGGGCGAGCGGGTTGCCGAAATCCGCCTCGACCGCAGCACGTGGCAGCCCGGCCGCGACGGCAGCCCCGTCAGCGTCGGCGTCGGCGGATCGACGGGCAGCTATGGATCGGGCGTCGGCGTCGGGCTGGGCATCGACCTTTCCGGTCCCCCGCCCGAACAGGTTTCCACGCAGGTCTCGGTCGTGATCCGCGACCGGTCGAGCGGTCAGTCGGTATGGGAAGGCCGCGCCGAACAGGTGATCCCGACCAACCAGGACCTGGCCCAGCCTGCCGCTTCGGCGCGCAAGCTGGCGCAGGCGCTGTTCGTGGACTTTCCGGGCGAGAACGGCGAAACCTACGACGTAAAGCAGAAGTAACCGCTCGCCGACCGCCCATATTGCGCATAAGGATCGTTTCGTGCCGCCTATCGCCGTCCATGCCGCCTTCGACAGCGGCAATATCGAAGTACGCCGCATCGCCGGGGCCGAAGCATGGCTGGAATTGCGCGCCGATCCGGGGAACGCCTTCAAGCAATGGTTCCATTTCGGCGTCACCGGCGCAGCGGGGCGCGAGCTGGTGCTGCGTATCAGCGATCTCAACAATTCGGCCTATCCCGCGGGCTGGCCCGACTATAACGCCTGCGTCAGCGAGGACCGGCTGAGCTGGAACCGCGCGCCCAGCAGCTTCGACCAGAACGAGGATGGCGGCACGCTGACCATCCGCTTCACGCCCAGGGGCGATCTGGCATGGTTCGCCTATTTCGCGCCTTTTTCGCTCGAACGGCACATGGAACTGGTGGCACGCAGCGCTCTGGCCGAGGGCGTGGATCACCGCGTGCTGGGCTGGTCGCTCGACGGGCGGCCGATCGACTGCCTCGAAATGGGCGAAGGCGACAAGCATGTCTGGCTGATCGCGCGCCAGCATCCGGGCGAAAGCATGGCCGAATGGTGGATGGAAGGCGCGCTCGACCGGCTCACCGATCGCAGCGACCCGGTCGCACGGTCTCTCCGCCAGAAAGCGCGGTTCCACATCGTGCCCAATTGCAATCCCGACGGATCGTTTCGCGGCCATTTGCGCACCAATGGGGCGGGCGCCAACCTCAACCGCGAATGGAACGAGCCTACCGCCGAGAATTCGCCCGAGGTGCTCGCCATCCGCAATGCGATGGACGAAACCGGCGTGCATTTCGCGATGGACGTCCATGGCGACGAAGCCATTCCGCATGTCTTTCTGGCCGGGTTCGAAGGCATGGCCGGATTGCAGGACCACCAGAAGCCGGGCTTCGACCGCTATGGCGCGCTGCTCGCCGCCCAGACGCCCGATTTCCAGACCCTTCACGGCTATCCGGTTACGCCCGCCGGGCGCGGCAATCCGGCGATGGCGACGAACCAGCTTGCCTCGCGATATGGCTGCGTTTCGATGACGCTGGAAATGCCGTTCAAGGATCACGACGACATGGCCGACCCCGTGCAAGGATGGAGCGCGGAACGATCCATGCAGCTGGGGCGCAGCTGCCTTGGCGCGCTGCATCTGTGGCTGGCCGAAGGTTAAGCACGCATTTACCTTTTGGTAGGGTTTGGCGGTGCATGATGTCTGCATGGCCCAACGAATCGCCCGCGCCGTCACCTTGCAGCCCGCCTTCGATACGGCGGCGGCCATGGCCGGCATTGCGCGTTTCGCCATCGTCGCGGGCAGCGCCGCCGCGCTGATCCTCGCCGGGCCCTATTTTCCCTTCTGAACCGGTTACGCACGCCGCGGCCTGCTGACGCTCTTTGCGGATGCGCCGGGTTGGGCTAGTCCCACCGGCGATGACCGGACTCGCCACCATGTCGCCGCTGGAGCTTGCCAGCCGTTTGATCGCCTGCCCCAGCGTGACACCCGCCACCGGCGCGGTGTTCGACGCGCTTGAGGGCATGCTCCGCCCCCTCGGCTTCAACGTGCTGCGCACGCTCGACGGCGATGCGCCCGATGGTCCGGTCGAGAACCTGCTGGCCGTACGCCCCGGCCCGTCGGGCAGCCGCCATTTCGCGTTTGCAGGCCATCTCGACGTCGTTCCCCCCGGCAATGGCTGGTCGAGCGATGCGTTCACCCCCGAAGTGCGCGGCGAGCTGCTCTATGGCCGCGGCGCGGTCGATATGAAGAGCCAGATCGCCGCCATGGTCGCCGCCGCCGCCCGCATCGCGGCCGACGAAGGCACCATCAGCTTCATCATCACCGGCGACGAGGAAGGCCCCGCCCGCTTTGGAACGCTGGCGCTGATGGAGCATATGGCCGCGCGCGACATCGTGCCCGACCTGTGCCTCGTCGGCGAACCGACCAGCGTGAAGCGGCTGGGCGACATGATGAAGATCGGCCGGCGCGGCAGCGTGAACATCTGGCTGGAGATGCATGGCAACGAAGGCCACGTCGCCTATCCGCATCTCGCCGACAATCCGATCCCGCGCTTAGTCAGCATGCTGGCCGAACTCGACGCGCTGCAGCTGGACGAGGGGACGGACTGGTTCCAGCCCTCGAACCTCGAGATCACCGATCTGGAGGTTGGCAATCCCGCAACCAATGTCATTCCCGCGGTGGCGAGGGCACGCCTGTCGATCCGCTTCAACGATCTGCACACCGGCGCGCAGCTGTCCGCCCGCGTGACCGAGATCGCCCGGCGGCACGGCGGCATCGCCCGCCCCGTCATCAGCGGCGAACCCTTCCTGACCGAGCCGGGCGATTTCAGTACGCTGCTGGCCGACGCGATCCGCGCCGAAACGGGCATGGAGCCCGAATTGTCGACCGGCGGCGGCACCTCCGACGCGCGTTTCCTCAAGAACATCTGCCCGGTGATCGAATTCGGCCCCTGCAACGCCACCATGCACAAGAGGGACGAGGCGATTGCGCTGGCCGATCTCGACGCGCTGGTCGGCATATACGAACGCACGGCGCGCGCGGCGCTGGCGCTTTAGGGGTCGGTTTTCAGCGCGTCGAGATAGATGCGCACCGCGTCCTGCACATGGCGAAAGCGGTCGCCGCCCAGATGCTTGCCGCCATACCAGCGGGTCACGACGACGAGGTGATCGTTCAGCCCCTCGCGCTCCAGCATGCGCAGGATCACCATGCCCGCTCCGCTCTCGCCGTCGTCATTCTTGATCGGGCCGCCATCGCCCCCGTCGGCGCTGCAGATCAGGCCCCAGCTGTTATGCGTGGCATTGGCGAAACGCTTGCCTCGCTTCAGCTCTGCCAGCAGCTCCGCCGCCTCGGCCGCCGAAGCACAGGGCGCGCCCGACACCGCATATTTCGACCCGCGGTCCGAGATGATCTTGTCGATGATCCGCATCCGCCGCGCCCTAGACCCCCACGCAGTTCCGCGCAAACCCCGGCCCCCCCTTGCGGGCGGAACGGCAGACGGGCACTAACACCGGTCTGACCGCCGTTTTCCGGCTTCCGCTTTCGCAAGGGATCTCTCAGCCTCCATGCTTTCCACCTGGTTCCGTATCCCCTTGTGGCAGCGGGTCATCGCTGCGCTCGTCCTCGGCGTCATTGTCGGTCTGGCCTGGGGGCCAGAGGCGGAGAGCATCAAGATCATCGGCGATGTCTTCATCGCCTCGATCAAGATGCTGGTCGTGCCGCTGATCTTCTTCAGCCTCGTGTCAGGGGTGGCTGCCATCGGCGATCTGCGAAAGCTGGGCGCGGTCGGCGGACGGGCGTTGATCCTGTTCGTCGTCACCGGCCAGATCGCGGTCTGGTTGGGGCTGGCCATGGGCACCCTGTTGAAACCCGGCGAAGGGCTTGACCAGTCGCGCATCGAAATGGGCACCGTGCCCGAAGCCGCGACGCAAAGCTGGCGTGAGATGATCCTGTCGATCGTCCCGCAAAGCCCCGTGCAGGTGATGGCCGACGTCAACGTGCTGCCTCTGATCGTGTTCGCATTGCTGATCGGCATCGGCATCTTGATGGCGGGCGAGGAAGGCCATCCGCTGCCAAGGATCTTCGATGCGGGATCGGTGGTCATGCAAAAGGTCACGATGATCGTGATGGAGCTGACCCCCTTCGGCGTCTTTGCGCTGATGGCATGGGTCGCGGGCAGCTTTGGCGTCGACGCGCTGCTCTCGCTCGCCAAGCTGGTGGGGCTTAATTACCTCGGCTGCCTGATCATCATTTTCGGCATCTATTCGCTGATGATCAAATTCCTGGCCAAACTGCCGGTGCGCGATTTCTTTCGCGGTATCATCGACGCGATGGCGGTGTCCTATTCGACCGCCAGTTCCAATGCGACCCTGCCCGTCACGCTGCGCTGCGCAGAGCGCAATCTGGGCGTGTCCAACTCCGTCGCCAGCTTCGTGATCGCGCTGGGCGCGACGATCAACATGAACGGCACCGCGATGTATCTGGGGCTCGCCACTCTGTTCGGCGCGCAGATCTTCGGCGTCGATCTGTCGTGGGCCGATTACTTCATGATCTCGATCACTGCGACGCTGGGCGCGGTCGGCGCGGCGGGCATTCCCGGCGCGGGGCTGATCATGATGACGCTGGTGTTCTCAAGCGTCGGCGTCCCGCTGGAGACCATCGCCTTCGTGGCGGGCGTGGACCGGATCATGGACATGATGCGCACCACCACCAACGTGTCGGGTGACGCCGCCGTGGCAACCACCGTGGCGGTGATGACGGGCGAGATCGACCGCGCCGAGATGATCAGCGCCGACGACGTTTGAGCGTTGACGACAGGAGGATAATTTGGACGAGCTTGTTCTGGTCGCGGTGGTCATGGCGACGCCCGTATTTCTACTGGCAGAGCTTCGCCGGATGCTATCGAGCTTCCTGATCAACCGTTCCATCCAGAAGGCGCTGGAAACCGCCCCGGACCAGATCCCCCTGCTGACCGAGCGGCTCGATCGAAACAGGCCGCCAGCCATTTCGGTGACCGGTCTGGGTGCGGCCGTGATCGGCGGCGCCTATTCCGCCAGCCTCCCCTTTGTCGAGGGAGGAGTGGAACCGACGACACTGGGAGTCGGAATCGGCGTCACCTTGTTCGGGATCGTGCTTTCGGCCACGCGCTGGATCGAAGCGCGCAGGGTCAGGACCGAGGACGACGCGGCCGGTTCGAAAGCATGACAGGCCTGCAGGCGCGCAAGGCTGCCGCTGCGGTGAGGACCGAACGAAAGGCTGGAGCGGGTAAGGGGAATCGAACCCCTCTAGCTAGCTTGGAAGGCTAGAGCATTACCACTATGCTATACCCGCTCGGCTCCGGCCTGTGGGCGACGCGCTGCTTGCCATCATGCAGGGGCATTCGTCAATTGCCGATCGCATCAATCTTGTGACGCCAGCACGAAAAAAGGGGGCCGCGCGGCAGATGCCGGCGGCCCCCTTTTCGCTTTGCGTGCCCGAAGCCTTAGTGCTTCATGTTCCGCCACACGTTGCGATAGGCAAGGAAGCCCAGCACGGTCGCGAAGATCAGGAACAGCACCACCGGGAAGCCCGTCTGGTGACGCTTCTGCAGCGTCGGCTCACCCGTCCAGACCAGGAAGGCCGAAACGTCCCGCGCCATCTGGTCGACGGTCGCCTCGGTACCGTCGGCATAGGTCACCTGCCCGTCACCCGCGAGCGGCGGGGCCATCGCAAGGTTGAGGTTCGGGAAATAGGGATTGAAGTGCAGGCCCGGCGGAGTCGAAAAGTCCGGGAATTCCTCCATCAGCGACTTGCCGTCATGCGTGTAGGTCGACGGGTCCGCATAGCCGGTCAGCAGCGAATAGACATAGTTGCCGCCGTCGTGACGCGCCTTGGTGATCAGCGACAGATCGGGCGGCACAGCATTGTTGTTCGCCGCCGCGGCCGCGACATTGTTCGGATAGACCATCGGGAAGCTGTCGGTCGGCAGCGCCGGACGCATGGCCGGCTCGCCCGTGTTCGGATCGATGCCCGGAACCTGCCAGCTGGCAGCCTCGGCCTTCACTTCCGCTTCGCTATAGCCAAGCTCGGCCAGGTTGCGGAACGCGATGTGGCGCAGCGAGTGGCAGGCCGAACACACTTCCTTGTACACCTGATAGCCGCGCTGGACCTGCTGGAAATCGAAGGTGCCGGTCCAGCCCGCGCTCTGCAGATGGGCGTCGCGCGGGTGCAGGTGGAATTCGTGCTCTGCGGTCGGCGCCGCATCGTCGGTCGCCGCGGTATAGGCGCCGACGATGAACGAATAGGCCAGTACGACGACAAAGGCCAAACCGACGAAAATTGAAATAAGGCGTGCCATTTTCTACGCGTCTTTCTCTTGTCTCGTCAGTCTCAGGCCGTGGCCGGACGGCCCGCGGGGGCATCGTTGGTGGTACCCAGCGGAACCGCGTCATGTCCGCCGGTCTTGTCGCCCAGCACCGCCTCGGTGATCGAACCGGGCAGCGGCTTCGGCGTTTCGAAGCTCGACACCAGCGGCAGCACGATGAGGAAGTGGGCAAAGTAATACAGCGCCGCGATCTGGCTCAGCATCACATAGGGTTCCTCGGCAGGCGCGCCGCCGCAATAGAACAGCACCGCCATCGTCGGGATGAGGCCGAACCAGAAGAACTTGCGGAACAGCGGGCGATAGAGACCCGAACGCACCGGCGAGCGATCCAGCCACGGCAGGAAGAACCAGACGAGGATGGCGGCGAACATCGCGATCACGCCCATCAGCTTGGCCGGCATGAACAGGAAGTCCTGGGTGAAGGCGCGCAGGATCGCGTAGAACGGCCAGAAGTACCATTCGGGCACGATATGCGCCGGCGTCGAAAGCGGGTTGGCCGGGATATAGTTGTCCGGGTGACCCAGCGCGTTCGGCATGAAGAACACGAACAGCGTATAGAGCACCAGGAACACGCCCAGGCCGAAACCGTCCTTCGCGGTGTAATAGGGGTGGAACGGCACCGTGTCCGATTCCTGCTTCACTTCCACGCCCGTCGGGTTCGACGAACCGGGAATATGCAGCGCCCAGATATGCAGGATCACGACGCCCGCGATCACGAAGGGCAGCATGAAGTGCAGCGAGAAGAAGCGGTTCAGCGCGGCATTGTCGGGCGCGAAACCGCCCAGCAGCCAGATCTGCAGCGGCTCACCCACCAGCGGGATCGCGCCGAACAGGCCGGTAATCACCTTCGCGCCCCAGAAGCTCATCTGCCCCCAGGGAAGCACATAACCCATGAAGGCGGTCGCCATCATGAGGAGGAAGATGACCACGCCCAGCAGCCAGATCATCTCGCGCGGGGCCTTGTACGAGCTGAAGAACAGCCCGCGGAAAATATGGATATACACCACGACGAAGAAGAAGCTGGCGCCGTTGGCATGCGCATAGCGCAGCATCCAGCCCCAGTTGACGTTGCGCATGATGTGTTCGGTCGAATCGAAGGCGACCAGCGCGTTCGGCGCATAGTGCATCGCCAGGATCACGCCGGTGACGATCTGCAGCATCAGGCAGAAGCCTGCCAGCACGCCGAAGTTCCAGAAATAGTTGAGGTTGCGCGGCACGGGATAGCCGGCACCGACAGCGTTATAGACGAGGCGCGGAAGCGGCAGTTTCTCGTCCAGCCACTTCATGACCGGCAGCTTCGGCTCGTAATGCTTTGCCCAGGGGAAGCTCATCGTACTCTATCCTCAGCCCAGAACCACGGTGGTGTCGGAAGTGAACTCGTACTCCGGCACTTCCAGATTGGACGGCGCAGGCCCTTTGCGGATGCGGCCGGCAGTGTCGTAGTGCGAACCGTGGCAGGGGCAGAAATAACCGCCGAACTCGCCCTTGTTCTCACCTTCGGCAGCGCCGAGAGGCACGCAACCCAGATGGGTGCACACGCCCATGGTGATCAGCCAGTTGACGTGATCGACCGCCGTGCGCTCTTCCAGGGTCTGCGGGTCGCGCAATGCTGATAGCGGAACCGAATCCGCTTCGGCAATTTCCCGTTCGGTCAGGTTGCGAACGAATACCGGCTGCTTGCGGAAAACGGCCTTGATCGCCTGGCCCGGCTGGATGGCCGAAAGATCGATCTCGGTCGTGGATTCGGCCAGCACGTCTTTCGACGGCGCCATCTGGCTGATCAGCGGATAGAGCACCGCCAGACCGCCCACGCCAGCCGCGCTGACGGCCGCAATCTCGATAAAGTCGCGGCGGCGGACCCCGGTCTCGCCTTCGCTGGTACCCTCGACGGTCCCTGTGGTGTCGATGGTCGCGTCTGCCATGCCAAATCCCTGAACTGACTGCGCGGAGGCACGCGACATGCGCCCACCGCTTCGCTACGAATGTTCCAAGTCCCGGGAAGGGCCGATAGCGTGAAGCATGCGTCCCGTCCATTCGCCGCCCGTGTCCGTGAGATTCACGAAACCCAAGGCGGCGGCAAGCCTTGTTCCGGGGACCCCATAGACACGAAGCTGCAAATTTCCAACAGCGATTTTGACCTATGATCGCGCAGGGGTCAGTCCCGCCCCCGTCGGCCAAGCGTGCGAGGCGAGCGCCAGAACCTTGAACAGCGCCCCCATCGCCTGCGGCGACACCAGCCGGTCGAGCGCCTGTGCGACCTCGCCAGCCGACTGCGGATTGGTGCGCGCCAGTACCGATGCGCGCTGCGCGATGCCCAGCGACAACAGGAATTCGCCCTGCTCCGCCATGCCGTCGACGCGGCATCCCGCAGAAGCCGCGGTTTCGGCCAGCGCCGCGAAATCGACATGGGCGGTCAGGTCGGCCATGCCCGGATCGGCGAAGGGATCGACCTTCTCATGCGCGCGCACCGCCTGCAGGCTCGACCCCTCGAAACTGGCAAGATGGCCGTAATCGATGGCCAGCATCGCCCCGCCCTGCCGCGCGATCCGCCCTGCCAACTCGTGCATGATCGCATTGGCGGCAGGGCACACCTCGATGATCGTGTCTTCGGGAGCGTCCGCCCGCGCCTGGGGAACGGCCGAATCCATCGGGCGGTCGCCCGGAACGGGCACAAAACGCTGCGCTTGCTTTTCCCCCGTGGCGCTATCGCCCGCCAGCGCCACCACGATTTCGCGCCAGCCCTGCGCGCTGCGCACCAACTGCCGGATCGGCAGCGCGTCGAAGAATTCATTCGCCACGATCAGCAGGGGGCGGTCATCGGGCAGGCTGGCCGCGCTGTCGTGGAACACTGGCGCGCGATCGGCCAGCAGGCGGGCCTGCGCCTCTCGCAGCGCGGGCGAGCCTTCGACGAGATGCACCTCGGCCTGCACACCCGTGCGCGTCAGCACCCTCAGCGCATCACGCGCCAGCGTACCGCGTCCCGGTCCCAGCTCGACATAACAGGCGCTCCGCACCCCCGCCCGCACCGCGATATCGGCCAGCCAGCCGCCCAGCATCTCGCCGAACATCTGGCTGATCTCGGGCGCGGTGATGAAATCGCCCGCCACGCCAAGCGGATCGCGATGCGCGTAATAATGCGCATTCGCCTCGGCCATGTATTGCGCCAGCGGGATCGGCCCCAGATTCGCGATCGTGCGCGCAAGG
The DNA here is from genome assembly GCF_983967925.1 of Croceicoccus sp. Classification (NCBI taxonomy): domain Bacteria; kingdom Pseudomonadati; phylum Pseudomonadota; class Alphaproteobacteria; order Sphingomonadales; family Erythrobacteraceae; genus Croceicoccus; species Croceicoccus sp. The sequence goes on from NZ_CFETID010000013.1 coordinate 82,362, forward strand.
CGCCCGGCCAGACTGGATTGCTCTCCGCTCACCCCCGGCCTTACGCCGATGCGGCAGGCTTGCCGGTGCGGGTCGCGGCGCCCTGCGGCGGGCGCATCAGCGCGATGGCGATCAGCGCCAGCCCGACAAGGATCATCGGCATCGTCAGCCACTGACCCATCGAGAATCCGGTCCGCACCGCGAAATCGGCCAGCTGCTGGTCAGGCTCGCGGAAATACTCGACGATGAAGCGCGAAAGGCCATAGCCCAGCGTGAAAATGCCCACCAGCAGCCCGGTCCGCCAGCGCGCCCGTGTCAGCCAGAACAGGCACAGCAGCACCGCGCCCAGCACCAGCCCTTCCAGCGCCGCCTCGTACAGCTGGCTGGGGTGGCGCGCGACCGGTCCGCCCATGGGGAAGACCATCGCCCACGGCACATCCGGCCCCGCCGCGCGGCCCCACAACTCGCCGTTCACGAAATTCGCCAGCCGCCCGAAGAACAGACCGAAGGGCACGTTGACCGCGATATAATCGGCCACGCGGATGAAATTGAGCTTGCCGCGAAACGACACCCACGCGATCGCCAGCACGGTGCCGATCAGGCCGCCATGAAAGCTCATCCCCCCGTTCCACACCGATAGCAGGGCCATCGGGTCGGACCACAGCGAAGGCTCGTAAAAAGTGGCATAGCCCAGCCGCCCGCCAAAGATGATGCCGATGGTGCACCAGAAGAACAGATCCTCCGCATGGCGCTGTGCCAGCGGCGCGCCGGGCGACTTGATCATGCGCGTCAGGTGCCAGTATCCCAGCGCGATGCCCGCCAGATAGGCCAGCGAATACCAGCGCAGCGTAAAGAAGCCGAGGTCGATACCGGGCCTGAGGCCGAGGTTCTCCCAATAGATCGGCGCATTCGCCGCCGCGGCGGCCAGTTCGAGCGACACTCGCAATTCTCCTGTCGGATGGCGGGCGGCCTGTCGAATGGTTCGTCGCCGCCCGCACAGCGCGCGCTCTTTGGCACAGGGCGCTGCCCTATGAAAGAGACGCTTTTCCGGGCGGCGCAATTCACGGGCACATCACCGGCGCCCCGATTGGAAAGCAATTGGAAAAACCGGTAGGGCAGCCCCATATGACAGGGACGGATCGCCCGACCCCATCCCCAACCCACACGGATTTGCATGAGTCAGCCCCGCATACCCAATCAGCGCGCCATCATCGACAGGCGCAAGGTCTCCGCCGCCGTTGACGCGGCGGTCGAAAAGGGCGGCGGCGGCAAATCCGCGCGGCAAAAGGTCATGGCGGTGCTCAAGGATGCATTGGCCAGCGGGCGCAAGGAAATCGCCGACCGGCTGATCGCCGAGCCGTCGGCGGGCCACAAATCGGCCGCGGCGCAAAGCTTTCTGATCGACCAGCTGATCCGCGTGATCCATGACCATGTCATCACCCATGTCTATCCCGCCGCCAATCGCAGCGCGGGCGAGCGGCTGACGCTTGTCGCCGTCGGCGGATACGGCCGCGGCGAGATGGCGCCGCAATCCGATGTCGACATCGCCTTCATCACCCCGATCAAGAACACGCCGTGGTGCGAACAGGTGATCGAGGCGATGCTCTATTTCATGTGGGACCTGGGGCTGAAGGTCGGCCATTCCAGCCGCAGCCTCGACGACATGGTCAAGATGGCCAAGCAGGACCTGACGATCCGCACCGCGCTGCTGGAAGGACGCTTTCTGTGGGGCGACCAGCCGCTTTACCAGAAAGCCAGCGAACGGTTCTGGAGCGAAGTCGTCGCCGGATCGGAAAAGCAGTTCGTCGCCGAAAAGCTGGAGGAGCGCGAGGAGCGGCACAAGCGCATGGGCGATTCGCGCTATGTGGTCGAACCCAACGTCAAGGAGGGCAAGGGCGGCCTGCGCGACCTGCACACGCTCTACTGGATCGGCAAGTACATCCACAAGGTGCGCAGGGCCGCCGAACTGGTCGATGCCGGCCTGCTGACGCGCACCGAATATCGCGCGTTCCGCCGCGCGGAGAACTTCTTCTGGGCGGTGCGCTGCCATCTTCACACCATCACCGGGCGCGAGGAAGACCGCCTGACCTTCGACATGCAGCGCGAGGTGGCCGCGCGCATGAATTTCGTCGACCGCCCGGGCAAGAGCGCGGTCGAACGCTTCATGCGGTTCTATTTCCTGCAGGTGAAGCGCGTGGGCAGCCTGACCGGCGTGTTCCTCGCCCAGCTGGACGACCAGTTCGCGCGGTCCAAGAAACCCAGCCTGATGACCCGCTTCCGCGACCGGACCCGCCATGTGAACGGGTTCGAGATCTCGGGCGGGCGCATCGACGTGCCCGGCGACGATTTCTTCCAGCAGGACCCGGTGCGTCTGGTCGAGATCTTCACCCTCGCCAATGCCGAGGGGGTGGAGGTCCATCCCAATGCCATGCGCCTCGCCGACCGCGATTCGGGGCTGATCGACAACAATGTCCGCCGCGACAAGCGCGCCAATGCGCTGTTCCTCGACCTGCTGACCAGCCGCGGCAATCCCGAACTGGCGCTGCGCTGGATGAACGAGGCCAGCGTGTTCGGCCGCATCATGCCCGAATTCGGGCGCGTCGTGGCGCAGATGCAGTTCGACATGTACCACCACTACACGGTGGACGAGCACACGATCCGCGCGATCGGCGCGCTGGCCCAGATCGAATCGGGCGAAAGCGCCGAAACCCACCCGACCGCGACCGAGATCGTCGGCAAGATCAAATATCGCCGCGCGCTCTATGTCGCGGTGCTGATGCACGATATCGCCAAGGGGCGCGGCGGCGACCATTCCATACTGGGGGCCGAGGACGCGCTGAAGGTCGGCCCGCGGCTAGGGCTGGACGAGACCGAGACCGAGCTTGTCTCGTGGCTGGTGCGCCAGCACCTGCTGATGAGCGCGACCGCGTTCAAGCGCGACCTTGCCGATCCCAAGACCATCGCCGATTTCGTGGCCGAGGTGCAGTCGCTGGAACGGCTGCGGCAATTGATGGTGCTGACCGTCGTCGATATCGGCGCGGTCGGCCCCGGCGTGTGGAACAGCTGGAAGAGCCAGCTGCTGTCCGACCTGTTCCACGCCGCGGAGGAACGCATTAGGCTGGGCCACAAGAGTGTGGGCCGCGAAAAGGGCGTCGAGATCAAGAAGGCGCAGGTCGCCGAGCTGCTGGGCGAGGACAAGGATCTGATCGAAAGCGCGGGCAGCGCGATGCTGGCATCCTACTGGATCGCCGAGGCGCCCGAGGTGATCGTCCCCAACCTGCGGCAGATTCAGGCGATGGAAGGCCACCGCAACCTGTCGATCGAATGCCATTATTCGGAAAATCGCGGCGCGACGCTGGTCACCGTGATCGTCGGCGACCATCCGGGCCTGTTCAGCCGCATCGCAGGCGGCATCCATCTGGCGGGGGGCAACATCATCGACGCGCGCTTCCACACCAGCCGCAACGGCGTCGCGGTCGACAATCTGCTGGTGCAGGACCCGCTGGGCCGCCCATTCCACGAACAGCATCAGATCGACCGTCTGAAGCAGGCGATCGAGGATTCGCTGGCCCACCGGAACGAGCTGGTGCCCGAACTCGCCGCCCGTCCGCTGCCGCGCCCGCGCGCCCATGCGTTCGAGGTGAAGCCCCGCATCGAATTCGACAACGACGCCTCGAACCGCTTCACCGTGATCGAGGTCAGCGCCCGCGACCGCCCCGCCCTGCTCAACCGCCTGGCGCGCGCCTTGTTCGAGGAGCGGCTGATGATACAGTCGGCGCATGTGACGAATTATGGCGAAAGGGCGGCCGATACGTTCTATGTGACCGATCTGCTGGGCGACAAGATCCATTCGGAAAGCCGCATGAAGGCCATCGAGGCGAAACTGCTCGAGGCCGTCCGGGCGACCGAGGAAGCCGCGGCCTAGCGGACACAGTTTCGGCGAAACCCGCCGCGATCGGCACAAATTGCCGTCCGGTGAGTTAAGTCACGGTTTATAACGCCCTGCTATCGCAAGAGGCCCTTCGGCTGATCGGGCCGGATCATCGGGCGCTTGCTGGCAACGGGGACGGTCCCGCGGGGATCGTATCAGGTGAGGTGGAATGGTAATTTCTGGTTTGGCGGCGGCGATCGCCCTTGGCGGCGCCGGCGTTGCCGACGATACGGGTCGCGCGCATGTTTTTCATGGTGAAACGGCATCCCGCACCGCGCTGGCGGCGGCAACCCCGCTGCCCGCCGAATTGCTGCGCGTGCTCGACAGCAAGCAGGTCGACAATGTCATGCGCCTGCCGCTGGTGCAGGACGTTCAGGGCGCCGCGCCCGCCCAGCCGGGCGAACAGGCCCCCGCCGATGCGGCGACACCCCCCGCCGATGCGACCGAGCCCGACGTACCGCCCGCCGGTGATGCGGCTGCAGGCGGTGAAATCATCGTTTCCGGCGAAGTCGGCGCGCCCGAGGGCGATCCCGCCGAACGCGTCAACGCACTCAGCTATGAAGTCGTCGATGCGGTCGACACGGCCGTCGTAAAGCCCGTCGCCGATGCCTATAGCAGCGCCATCCCCGAACCGATCCGCGATGGTGTCGACAATTTCCTGACCAATCTGGGCGAGCCGGTCAGCGCGCTGCACTATCTGCTTCAGCTCAAGCCCGGCCGCGCGCTGGAAACGCTGGGCCGGTTTGCGATCAACACGACGCTGGGCATTGCCGGCATTTTCGATGTCGCCGCAAAGGAACCGTTCTACCTCGAACACCAGCGTAACGGGCTTGCCAATACGCTGGGCTATTACGGCGTCGGCCCCGGTCCCTATCTCTATTTGCCGCTGATCGGATCGACCACGGTGCGCGACCTGTTCGGGCGTATCGCCGACCTCTCGGTCGTCCCGACCGCGGTGGGCCAGCCGCTCAACAATCCCTATTACGCGACCGCCGCGGGCACGCTCAATTCGCTGAACGACCGCGTCGACAAGGACGCGCAGATCGCATCGGTGCGCGAGAAATGCGGCGATCCCTACGCCGCCGAACGCGACCTCTATCTGATCCAGCGCGAGGCGGAGATCGAGGCGCTGAAGGGCAATGCGAACCCCGACCTCGGCGAAATCGGCGAGCGGTTGGAATTCAACTGCGACATCGCGATCAGCGAGACGCCGACCGGCATGGGCCAGCCGACCGACTTCGTGCGCGAAAGCACCACGCTGATCGACGGATCGCAGGGCGCGCAGGGCCTGTCCACGGACGAAGACGTACCGCCCGCCGAGGCCGCCCCCGAAGCGGCCCCGCCCGAATCCGTTCAGCCTGCCGAGCCAGCCGAACCCCAGCCCGCCGCGCCCCAGCCTGCCGAAACGCCCTTCGTCAGCGAACCGGTGGTGCAGCCCGTGGACGGCACCGCGGCCAATCGCCCGGTCGTGATGCCCGAAGCAAGCGAGCCGGAGCGGGTCGCAGCCTGACCGCGACGAAAGGCCGCGTCCCGGCGGCGGGTTACGCCGCCTGACGCAGCCTTTCGACCGCGCGCTCCCTGCCGATCAGCGGCAGCAATGCATTCATGTCCGGCCCGTGATCCATGCCCGTCAGCGCAAGCCGCAGCGGCAGGAACAGCGCCTTGCCCTTGCGGCCCGACGATTGCTTGAGCCTTTCGGTCAACGCCTTCCACGCGCCCTGATCCCACTGGATTGCGGCGGCGGCATCGGCTGCGTCACCGGCGAAGGCGGCATCCTCGGCCGATAGGGCGGGGGCCGCCACGGGCCCCGTCACCACCCGCCACCATTCCCGCACATCGCCCAGCCTTTCCAGATTGGGGCGGATCGTCAGCCACGCTGCCTCATCCATGCCCTGCGGCAGGCGATCGGCGACATCGGCATATTCCATCGCATGCACCAGCTGGGCATTCAGCCGCAGCAATTCCGCCTCGTCGAAACGGGCAGGCGCACGGCCGAATGTGGAGAGGTCGAAACCCTCTGCCAGCGCCGCCATGTCCGCCCGCGCTTCGACCGGCTGCGATGTGCCGATGCGCGCCAGAAGAGAGTTCACCGCCATTGGCTCGATCCCCTGCTCGCGGAATTCGGCGATGCCGGTCGAACCCAGCCGCTTCGACAGCTTGCCTTCCGCACCGACCAGCAGCGCCTCATGCGCGAAATGCGGCGGCGCGGCGCCCAGCGCGGTGAACATCTGGACCTGCACCGCCGTATTGGACACGTGATCCTCTCCGCGCAGCACGTCGGTGATGCCCATTTCAATATCGTCGACGCAGCTTGGCAGCATATACAGCCACGATCCGTCGGCGCGCCGCACCACCGGGTCGGACATGGTCGACGCGTCGAAATGCTGCGGCCCGCGAACGCCGTCTTCCCATTCGATCGCCTCGCCGTAGTCCAGCATGAAGCGCCAGTGCGGTGCGGTGCCCTCGGCGGCAAAACGCGCATGATCCGCTTCGGTCAGTTCCAGCGCCGCGCGGTCGTAGATCGGCGGCAGCTTGCGCCCCAGCAGGATCTTGCGCTTGAGATCCAGCTCCTGCCCGGTCTCGTAACAGGGATAGACGCGCCCCGCCGCCTTCAGCCGCTCGAACGCCTCGTCATAGATCGCCAGCCGCGCCGACTGCCGCGCTTCGCCGTCGGGCGTCAGGCCCAGCCAGTCGAGATCGGCGCGGATCGCCTCGACATAATCCTCCTTCGAGCGCTCGGCATCAGTGTCGTCGATGCGCAGCATGAACCGCCCGCCGCCCTTGCGGGCCAGCAGGAAATTATGCAGCGCGGTGCGGATATTGCCGACGTGAAGACGCCCGGTGGGCGAAGGAGCGAAGCGGGTTACGGTCATGCGCAGCGCTATAGGCGCTTTTGCCCGCGATTAAAGCGCCCCTATTGCGAGAACCCCCTATTGCGAAAACAGCGTCAGCGAATGACCCCCGCCCAACAATTCGATGCCGTTCTGCGGCGTGCGCGTGATCGTCTCTGCCGCATCCAGTGCAACAAAGGCCCGTTCGACGCCGACCGGCACGCCGATGGTGCACAGGGCAGGCGGCGGCCGGGGCAGGTCGTCCTGCGCGGGCGGCGGTTCGGGGGGCATCATGGTCACGGCGTCGCCATCGATCCGATAGCGCCGCAGGATCCCGGCGCAGCGCGGTTCCCACCAGATCTCGTCCGCCGTAGCCGACAGCGCGATGCCATAATCCTGATCGAACGGCTCTCCGTCGATCCCCGCCACGCGCCATTCGCCCGCCAGAGTATCGACGCGCGAACCCGAAGGCTGCGGAATGTCCTGAACTTCATCCTGCCCGGCGGGTGGCGGCGCATCGTCCTGCGCCGGACCGCAGCACGCCACCAACGCGAAAGCACAGGCGACCAACCAGCGCATCAGGCGGACCGGAAACTATGCGTGATCGGATAGCGCCGGTCGCGCCCGAAATTGCGCGCGCCCAGCTTGACGCCCGGCGCTGCCTGCCGCCGCTTGTACTCGGCAAGGTGGAGCAGTTTCTCGATCCGCGTGACCGTCGCGCGGTCGAACCCTTCGGCCACCAGCTGGTCGACGCTCTTCTCATGCTCGACCAGCCCGTGCAGCATGGCGTCCAGCACATCATAGGGCGGCAGCGAATCGGAATCCTTCTGATCGGCGCGCAATTCGGCGCTGGGCGGCTTGGCGATGATATTGGTTGGGATTACCTCTCCGCCCGGCCCCTTGCCGATCTTGGCGCGCGCGCGATTGCGCCACTTGGCCAGCTCGAACACCGTGGTCTTGTAAGCGTCCTTCAGCGGATTGTATCCGCCCGCCATGTCGCCATAGATCGTCGCATAGCCGACGCTCATCTCGCTCTTGTTGCCGGTGGTGACCAGCATGTGGCCGAACTTGTTCGACAGCGCCATCAGCGTCACGCCGCGAATACGCGACTGGATGTTCTCCTCGGTCAGGTCGACATCGCGATCCGCGAAATCGCCCTCCAGCATGGCGTCGAACCCGGATACCGCAGGCTGGATGGGAATGGTCGACAATCGGCAGCCCAGCGCCTTCGCACAGGTCTGTGCATCGTCCAGGCTTTCCTGGCTGGTAAACCGGCTGGGCAGCATCACGCACCAGACCCGGTCCGCACCCAGCGCATCGACCGCGATGGCGGCGCATAGCGCGCTGTCGATCCCGCCCGACAGGCCCAGCAGCACGCCGGGAAAACCGTTATGCTCGACATAGTCGCGCAAGGCCGTGACCATCGCGCAATAGATATCCTCGGGGTGGTCGGCCAGCCGGTGCAGCGCCCCCGGCACGCAGGACCAGCCATCGCGCCCCTTGACCCAGCGGGTCGAGATCTCGACTTCTTCCCAGTCGGGCATCTGCGCGGCCAGCGTGCCGTCGCCGTTGATGACGAAGCTTGCCCCGTCGAAGGCCAGCTCGTCCTGTCCGCCGACGCGGTTCAGATAGGCCAGCGGCAGGCCGGTATCGATCGCGCGCCGCTTGGCCACGCCGTCGATGCGCAACACGTCCTTGTCGATCTCGTACGGGCTGCCGTTGATGCAGATGAACATCTGCGCGCCCATGTCGGCCAGATGGCGGCAGACGTCGGGGTGCCAGATATCCTCGCAGATCGGCAGGCCCAGCATCGCGCCGCGGAACAGCACCGGATCGGGCATGTCGCCCGGCGTGAACAGGCGCTGCTCGTCAAAGGTGCCGTAATTGGGAAGCTCGTGCTTGAAACGCGTCGCCGTGATGCGCCCGCCGTCCAGCAGCGCCACCCCGTTGTGCAGCGCCCCGTCGCGCACGAACACGCTGCCGACCAGCATGCCCGGCCCGTCCTCGCCGGTCGCCTTGGCCAGCCGTTCCAGTTCGGCCGCGGCGCGTTCGATGAGCGCGGGTTTCAGCACTAGATCCTCGGGCGGATAGCCGATCAGGTGCATTTCGGGAAAGACGATGAGGTCGGCGCCCGCCGCCTTGGCGCGTTCGCGGGCGGCCAGCATGGCATTGGCGTTCCCGGCGATATCGCCGACACGCTGGTTATGCTGGGCGAATGTAATCGTAAGCGTATCGGCCATGCCTATCGTCTAGAAAGCCGATGGCGGGCCGACAACTGCAAAAGCAGGCGGTTTCCCCCGCCATCAAGCGGCAGGGCCCGCCCGCGCCTAGGCCGCGTCCTTCAGCCGCCGCAGCGAGGTGCGCCACGGCTCGGGCTCGCCGTCCAGCGGGCGGCCGTCGCTCAGCTCCTCGATATTGACGGGGTGCGAGATGAAATAGCCCTGCACCTCGCTGCAGCCCGCCGCGCGCAGCCATTCCAGCTGCTCCTCGCGCTCCACCCCCTCGGCCACCGTATCCATGCCCAGCGTGCCCGCCAGCGAGGTGACCGCGCGCACGATGGCCTTGCAGTCGTCGCGCGTTTCGAGATCGGTGATGAAGCACTTGTCGATCTTGATCTTGTCGAAGGGAAAGCTGCGCAGATAGTTGAGCGAGGAATAGCCCGTCCCGAAATCGTCGAGCGAGATCCGCACGCCCAGCTCGCGCAGCTTGTAAAGCAGCGCTACATTGGCCTCCGAATCCTGCATCAGCACGTTCTCGGTAATCTCCAGCTCGATGCGCGAAGGGTCGATGCCGGTATGCGCGATCGCGGTCACGACCTGCGCCATCAGGCGCGGGCTGCGCATCTGGATGGGCGAGAGATTGATGGCCACGCGCTGATTATCGGGCCAGCAGGCGGCCTGCATGATGGCGTTGCGCATGATCCATTCGCCCAGCGGCACGATCAGCCCGGTGTCCTCGGCGATGGGAATGAACTCGCCCGGCATGACGACGCCAAGCCGCGGATGCTCCCACCGCACCAGCGCCTCGAACCCGGCCACCTCGGCGGTGTCGATATTGACCAAGGGCTGGAAATGCAGCGCGAACTGCCCTTCCTTGATCGCGACGCGAAGATCGGCCTCCAGCGCCGCGCGTTCGCGTTCGCGCTCCTCCATCCACGGTTCGAATTCGGCGAAACAGGCACGGCCGCGCGCCTTGGCGGCATAGAGCGCCAGATCGGCCTGCCGCAGCAGATCGTCCGAAGCGCCCCCCGGCCCGCGATGAAACGCCACGCCCACGCTGGTCGAAATATTGAGGTTCTGTCCCTCGATCCGGAAAGGCTCGGTAATCGCGGTGACGATCCGGTCGGCCACAGCGCGCGCCTCCTCCTCGCCGCGGAACCGGGTCAGCAGCACGGCGAATTCGTCCCCGCCCAGCCGCGCGACAAGGTCGTGGTCCTTCACCTTGCTGGCGATCCGGCGCGCCGCCTCGGTCAGCAGCAGGTCGCCGCAGCTGTGGCCAAGCGTGTCGTTGACGATCTTGAAATGATCGAGGTCGAGATAGAGCAGAGCGCAGCTGTCGCCCTTTCTCTGCCGCGCAAGCTGGCCCGCCAGCGTCTCTCCGAACAGGAATCGGTTGGCAAGGCCGGTCAGCCCGTCGTGATGCGCCATATAGGCCACGCGCTGTTCGGTCTGGCGGGTCGCGGTCACGTCGCGCGCGACGCCGCGGGTGGTGCCGTCTTCGCGCGGCGAAGCCGACAGCATCCACCACCGCCCGCCCCCGGTCGCTCCGTCGGCATCGGCCAGCTGGACGGTCAGGTCGCGAAACGCCTCGCGGCGCAGCAGCCTGTGCGAGAGGTGCTCGCGCTGCGGGCCGGGCTTGAACAGGCTGACCAGCTCCTTCCCCTCCAGCTCGGCGCAGGGCATCGACGCCGCCTCGCCGAACCGGTCGCACACGCCGACAAGACAGCCCGCATGATCGACGCGCCACAGCCAGTCGGCGCTTTGCGCTTCATAATCGTGGAGGAGCAGGCCGATCGTCTCGGCGCTTTCCGAAACGGTCAGTTCGGCATGGAAGCGCGCTTCATAGGTGGCGCCATCGGCGCGAAAGCAATGAAGGATGACCGCGGCATAGAAGATCATGATCGGGACATTGGCCAGATCGCCAGGCTGATCGCGCATGTAAATGGCCGCGCAGCCGCCGATCACGAAAGCCGCGGTCAGCGAAATCCCGATCCGCGGCAGCGATCGCAGCGTGATGGCCGCAGTGGCGAGCATGCCGGTCAGCAGGATGCCGACGGTGACCCGTGCAGGATAATCCAGCGTCGGTCCGATGATCGCAAGGCCCAGTGCCCAGCACAGAGAATCGCCAAACGCCATTCTCTCCGCGCGGCGAACCTGCCGCCGGATATAGCGGAAATCGATGGTATCCGCCTCGATCCGGTGCGCATGCCTGACGCGCAGCGCATTGATCGCGCCAACCGCCAGCAGCCAGATCGCGCAAACCACGTGCCAGACCATGGTGCGACCCTGCTGGCTGATGACGCACACGATCAGGGCCGATAGGGCGGAAAGCATCGCCGCCACCGGCGCGCGCGAGGCATAATCGCCCAGACGGCGGGCAAGCAGCAATTCGTCGCGGTTCATCACCGCTGCCTGCTTCGCACCCATCGCCCTAAGCTCGCCCCCCACCAGTCCTGCCGGCATTTGCCTAGGGGTAAGAAGTTAATATCCTTGTAAAAACGTGTCCGTGGCAATCCCTGCGCAGCGGGACAGGGTTGGTCAGGAAAGATAAGAAAAGGCCCCGGACGAACGCGGCGCAAGGTCGCGTTCGGTCCGGGGCCCGTTCCTGTTACCGGCCGCTCTGCAGATGAGAGCGGGGCCGGCCTGTCGTCATTCAGGCGTTGTCGTCACCGTCCGCCGCATCGGGGTTCAGGTAATCGCCCGCATCCGCATCGGTGCCGTGGGTCTCGCCCTCGACCGCCGCCAGCGGATCGTCGCCGATCGCCGCTTCCGGGCCCTGGGCCAGTTCGGCCTCGTGCTCGGCTGCGGCGGTGTCGGCCGCGATCAGCGCTTCCTGCATCTTGCGATACTGGGCGCGCAGGGCGGCATCCCGGCTGTTGGCCGTCACGCGGACCCGGTTCATGCCCGCACCGGTACCGGCGGGGATGAGGCGGCCCACGATCACGTTTTCCTTCAGACCGATCAGCGAGTCCCGCTTTCCTTCGACCGCCGCCTGCGTCAGCACGCGAGTGGTTTCCTGGAACGAAGCGGCCGAGATGAAGCTGCGGGTCTGCAGCGACGCCTTGGTGATGCCCAGCAGGACCGGCTTGCCTTCGGCCGGTTCCTTGCCCTTGCCCAGCTTGGCGTTGTATTCCAGCATCTCTTCCAGATCGACCTGTTCGCCCGGCAGCAGCGTGGTGTCGCCGCCGTTCGTGATCTCGACCTTCTGCAGCATCTGGCGCACGATCGTCTCGATGTGCTTGTCGTTGATCTTCACGCCCTGCAGTCGGTAGACTTCCTGGATCTCGTTCACGAGATACTCGGCCAGCGCCTCGATCCCCAGAACTTCCAGAATGTCATGCGGATCGGGCGAGCCGGAGATCAGGTTGTCGCCCTTCTTGACGAAGTCGCCTTCCTGAACGTCGATCACCTTCGACTTGGGGATCAGGTACTCGACCGGATCGCCCTCTTCCGGGATGATCGCGATCTTTCGCTTGGCCTTGTAGTCGCGGACGAACTCGATCCGGCCGGACACCTTGGCGATGACCGCGTTGTCCTTGGGCTTGCGTGCCTCGAACAGCTCGGCAACGCGCGGCAGACCGCCGGTGATGTCGCGGGTCTTGGCGGCTTCACGGCTTGCACGGGCCAGAATGTCACCGGCCTGCACTTCCGCTCCGTCCTCGACCGACAGCGACGTGCCCGGGGCAAGCATATAGCGCGCCGCCTCGGTCTCGTCTCCGGCCTGACCCAGCAGGGTGATACGCGGACGCAGGTCTTCCTTCTTGGAACGGCCCGCGGCACGGTATTCGGTGACGACGCGCTGGGCGATGCCCGTGGCCTCGTCGACTTGCTCGGTCATGGTCTTGCCGTCGATGATGTCCTGATATTTCACGACACCCGACTGCTCGGTGATGATCGGCAGCGTGAACGGATCCCATTCGGCCATCCGGTCGCCCTGCTTCACCTCGGCGCCATCCTCGAACAGGATGACGGTACCGTAAGGCACGCGGTGCATCTCGCGCTCGCGCCCTTCGGCGTCGATCACCAGGATCTCGCCGCTGCGGGCCATCGACAGACGGCGGCCGCGCTTGTCGGTGATGGTCGGCATGTCGCGATAGACCAGCTTGCCGTCCGACACCGCCTCGAGGTGCGAGGTTTCGTTGAGCTGCGCCGCGCCGCCGATGTGGAACGTCCGCATCGTCAGCTGCGTGCCCGGCTCACCGATCGACTGCGCGGCGATCACGCCGACAGCCTCGCCGATGTTGACCGGCGTACCGCGAGCGAGGTCGCGGCCATAGCACTTGCCGCACACGCCCTGCTGCGCTTCGCAAACCAGCGGAGAGCGGATCTTGGCAACCTGCGTCTCGGCTTCCTCGATCGTCTTGATCGCGGATTCGTCCAGCAGCTGACCCTTGGTCGCCAGCACTTCGCCGGTCTTGGCGTGAACGATATCCTCGGCCAGCGTGCGGCCCAGAATACGCTCGCCCAGCGAGGCGATGGTCGAACCGCCCTGGATGATCGCGCGCATTTCCAGCGCCTTCTCGGTCCCGCAATCCTCTTCCACGATCACGCAGTCCTGCGACACGTCGACCAGTCGGCGGGTCAGGTAACCCGAGTTCGCGGTCTTGAGCGCGGTGTCCGCGAGGCCCTTGCGGGCGCCGTGGGTGGAGTTGAAGTATTCAAGGACGGTCAGGCCTTCCTTGAAGTTCGAGATGATCGGCGTCTCGATGATCTCGCCCGAAGGCTTGGCCATCAGGCCGCGCATGCCGGCCAGCTGCTTCATCTGCGCCGGGCTGCCACGCGCACCGGAGTGCGACATCATGTAGATCGAGTTGATCGGCTTGAGACGGCCGGTGTCCTCGTCCTTGGGCTGGGCTTTGATCTCGTCCATCATGGCGGCCGCGACCTGGTCGCCGCAACGGCTCCACGCGTCGATCGCCTTGTTGTACTTTTCCTGCCAGGTGATCAGGCCGTCCTGGTACTGCTGCTCGTATTCCGCGACCTGGTTCTTGGTCTCCTCGACCAGCGGTTCCTTGGCGTCGGGGATGATCATGTCGTCCTTGCCGAACGAGATGCCCGCACGGCACGCGTGGCGGAAGCCCAGCACCATGATGGCGTCGGCGAACAGCACCGTGTCCTTCTGGCCGGTGTGGCGATAGACCTGGTCGATGACGTCGCCGATGTCCTTCTTGGTCAGAAGGCGGTTAACAACCTCGAACGGAACCTTGTGGTTCTTGGGCAGGCATTCGCCGATCAGCATGCGGCCCGGAGTGGTCTCCACGCGCTTGAGATAGGTCTTGCCGTCCTCGTCCGACTGCGGGACGCGGGTCACGATCTTCGAGTGGAGCGTCACCGCACCCACTTCGAGAGCCTGATGCACCTCGGCCATGTCGCCCAGCATGCTGCCCTCGCCCGGCTCACCCTCGAGGTCCATCGAGAGGTAATACAGGCCCAGCACCATGTCCTGCGAAGGCACGATGATCGGCTTGCCGTTGGCGGGCGACAGGATGTTGTTGGTCGACATCATCAGCACGCGCGCTTCCAGCTGGGCTTCCAGAGAAAGCGGCACGTGGACGGCCATCTGGTCACCGTCGAAGTCGGCGTTGAAGGCCGAGCAGACCAGCGGGTGCAGCTGGATCGCCTTGCCCTCGATCAGCACGGGCTCGAACGCCTGAATGCCCAGACGGTGCAGCGTCGGCGCGCGGTTCAGCAGAACCGGGTGCTCGCGGATCACCTCGTCGAGGATGTCCCAGACTTCCTTGCGTTCCTTCTCGACCCACTTCTTCGCCTGCTTCAGGGTCATGGACAGACCCTTGGCGTCGAGGCGGGCGTAGATGAACG